>CAJONQ010000067.1 GCA_905235835.1 uncultured Prevotella sp. | reverse complement strand
CAGTTCCCTCCATAGTTACTATTGTGGAACTGCCTGTAAATAAAGTATTTATAGGCATTTAGTGGGTCAAAATGACCTGTTTTTTTCATTAAAACAGGTCATTCGTGAAGGTTGGGTAATTATTTTAATAGCAACCTACACGGGTTAAAACATTGAAAAACAATTAATTAACTAAAAGAGTGTAGGTTAAAGCTATTTTTTGACATTAAATTTAATTTTGTATTTTGTGGAATCACATAAAAGTAGTATCTTATCCCGAACTGGGGTATCGATGCAAGGCACTGCAGACTGTTGCCGAGATGTTCTTTTGGGCGATTTCGGGTTTCATGGCTTCGGATAGGGGGAGGCTGGCGGGGTTGATACACGATACTTGTGCGAAGCCAGCCTGTAGCAAAGCCGCTTGATCGGCGATACGACCAGCGATAAGACAGACGGGTATCTGACGTGTCTTGGCATGTTGCAGAATACCGTATGGCAGTTTACCCATCAGTGTCTGGCGGTCGGCAGCCCCTTCACCAGTGATGACGAGGGTGGCATCTCCCAACAACTCGTCGAAATGGACGGCTTCCAGCAACAGGTCGATGCCAGAGCGACAAGTCGCATTCATATATTGTAGGAAAGCATAGCCCAGTCCCCCTGCCGCACCAGCCCCCGGCAAGTCTTGTCGGTCGTAGCCGAAATGACGGGCAGACATCTCCGCAAACAGTCTGGCACGGTCGTCCAGACGGAGCACCATCTCAGGGGTAGCCCCTTTCTGGGGGGCGAAGACATGCGCAGCCCCCTGGTCACCACACAGAGGGTTCGTGACATCCGTAGCAATGGTGAAACGGATATCGTCGAGCTCATGAATTGCATCCCAACGACTATGGACAGATATGACTGTCTGCTTGGCGAAATGATCGATGATCGCATGCAGCATCCCCATCCCGCAGTCGCTGGTGGCACTACCACCCAGTCCAACGATGATGTGGTGACAACCCCGTCGCACAGCATCCACAACGAGCTGTCCCGTTCCGTAACTCGTGGCAATCAAGGGGTTACGCTCCTCAGGAGAGAGCAGTGTGAGTCCACTGGCTTGTGCCATCTCTATCACAGCCATATCACCGTGAATGAGATAGTTGGCAGTAATGGGACGCAGCAGAGGGTCGCGCACCGTTAACGTGACCCTCTCACCACCCATCGCCGACTGAAAGGCAGTCAGCCAGCCCTCCCCACCATCACTGACGGGAATCTGTATCACCTCGGCATCCGGCATCCGAGCGATAACCCCTTCTGCCGCAGCCTGATTCGCCTCCTGTGAGGTCAGACACCCTTTGAACGAGTCGATGGCAATGATGATTTTCTGTCTCATACGCTGTCAGTCCTTTTTAGACTACTACGTGCAAAGATAATAAATAATTAAGAATGTAGAATGGGGAAATGATATTTTTTCTGTCAATTTGTTTCTGCTTCATCGAAAAATTTGTACCTTTGCATCATCGAAAATACTAAAAACAAAGAAGATATGAGAAACGTGAAATTGATTCTATTGTCTGTCGTCGCAGCGATACTGGTTGGTTGCGGAACGACAAAGACGGTGCCCATCACAGGACGTAAGCAGAACCTGGTAGTGTCAGACGGACAGATGCTGAGTCTCTCGAACCAGCAGTATACGGAGTATATGAAGACTGCGAAGCCCTCGACCAATGCCGCCAATACGGCGATGGTGAAGCGAGTAGGGCAGCGCCTTGCCACAGCCGTAGAGAGTTATCTGCGTGCTAATGGTATGGCAGAGGACGTGCAGTATTACAAGTGGCAGTTCAATCTGGTGCAAGACCAGAATGTGAACGCCTGGTGCATGCCAGGAGGACTTATCTGTGTCTATGAGGGACTGTTGCCCGTCACCCAGAACGAGGCATCCCTTGCCATCGTGTTAGGTCATGAGATTGCTCATGCCGTGGCACGTCACTCAGCCGAGCAGTACAGTACCCAGTACCGTCAGCAATACGGTATGCAGATCGGTTCCGCTATCGCCGGTGCCGTGGGAGTCGGCAGCAATACAGTGGCACTCGGACAGAGTGTGTTGTCATCAGGACTGGGACTTGCCAACCTGAAATACTCCCGTAACCACGAGAGTGAGGCAGACCATCTGGGACTGATCTTCGCAGCGATGGCAGGTTATGACCCGCAGGTGGCTGTCAGTTTCTGGCAGCGTATGGCAGCGGCAAGTACCAACAAGACCTCCGAGTTCCTGAGCAGTCACCCCAGTGATGCCACCCGTATCAAACAGATACAAGGTTGGATGCCAGAGGCTTTGCAGTATTATAAGGGTAGTGGGGCTGGTAGTTCCAGTTCTTCTAGTAAAACTAGTAGTTCCAGTAAGGCAAGCAGTACGCCAACGACGACCAAGACCATCCATATATCATCCAAAAAGAATAAGAAATAATGAGGAGAATCATGATGCTGCTGTCTGTGGCATTCACCCTGACAGCAACGGCGCAGACGGCTGGTGGCGGTATCTCCGAGCAGATGCTGCAACAGATGGAGCGACAGTATGCCGCCCAGCCTGCCAACAAGGCGTTGCGTAATGCGATAGCCTCTAACGCCATCGATAACCTGACAAAGAACCAGGAGAACGCAGGAGCGTTAGACACCTATTTCAGTATTGAGACCAAGAAACAGTCGATTCACGACCAGAAGTCGAGTGGTCGCTGCTGGATGTTCAGTGGACTGAACGTGCTGCGTGCCAATTTTGCCAAGCGTACCGACTCGCTGACGGTAGAGTACTCACAGGCATACCTCTTCTTCTACGACCAGTTGGAGAAGTCGAACCTCTTCCTGCAAGGAGTGATTGACACAGCGAAAGAGCCTATCGATGCCCAGCGTGTGCAGTTCTTCTTCCATTATCCGATAGGTGATGGTGGTACGTTCTGTGGTGTTGCCGACTTAGCGGAGAAATACGGACTCGTGCCGATGTCGGTACAGCCAGAGACCTACTCGGCAGAGAGCACGTCACGCATGGCGGCGATTATCAAGTCGAAGCTCCGTGAGTATGGTCTGCAGTTGCGTAAGATGGTTGCCGACGGCAAGAAGACCGCTGATATCCAGAAGACTAAGACAGAGGCACTTAGCCAGATTTACGGGATGCTCTGTCTGACTCTTGGAGAACCCGTGAAGGAGTTCACCTATGCCTTCAAGGACAAGAATGGCAAGCAACTGACACAGGCAAAGAAATACACCCCGAAGTCGTTCTACGAGGAGACGGTGGGTGGTCAGCTGAACGGTACGTTTATCATGGTGATGAACGATCCCCGTCGTCCTTACTATAAGACCTATGAGGTGGAGTATGACCGTCATACCTACGACGGACATAACTGGAAATACCTGAACCTGCCGATGGACGATATCGAGCAACTCGCTATCGCCTCGCTGAAAGACGGTCGCAAACTCTATTCCAGCTATGATGTGGGTAAGCAGCTCGACCACAAGCGTGGCTATGCCGATACCCAGAACTACGACTACGCTTCCCTGTTTGGTACCACCTTTGGTATGACGAAGGCAGAGCGTATCAGTACGTTTGACAGTGGCTCTACCCATGCGATGACCCTCACGGCTGTGGATATCGCAGCCGATGGCAAGGCATCGAAATGGAAGGTGGAGAACTCATGGGGTGCCACATGGGGACAACAGGGACATCTGATTATGACCGACCGCTGGTTCCGTGAGTATATGTTCCGCTTGGTCGTTGACAAGCAATACGTCTCCGACAAACTCCTGAAGGACTACGAGCAGAAGCCTATCATGGTGATGCCTGAGGACCCGTTGTTCCAGGAGGACAATTAAGAGTTAATAGTTGACAGTTGACAGATAAAGAAAGAACAAAAGAAGGAAGGCTTAGTCGCCTTCCTTCTTTTGTTCTTGTTGCTCTCTCTTGATGACATATCGTTGGTAGTAGGTGAGTATCAGGGTGGTCATTGGGAGGGCGATGATCATACCCATCACCCCTAACAGTGAGCCCCAGATGGAGAGGGAGAGCAGGATGATGGCGGCATTGAGTCCCATCACCTTACCCATAATCTTCGGAGTGAGGAAGGTGTCCTGTATCAGTTGTACGACCCCAAAGACAATCAATACCAACAGCATGATAAACCAGAAGTTCTGTCCAGTGTCGGCAGCCTTGATGATAGCAAGCAGGATAGCAGGGATGAAACCGATCAGTTGCAGGTATGGCACCATGTTCAGCAGTCCGATGAACATACCCAGTCCTATTGCCATGGGGAAATCGATAATCAGGAAACCGATGCTGAAAAGAATACCCACACAGAAAGCCACCAGACCCTGTCCACGGAAATATTTGTTCATACCTTCCTCCACGTCGGCAACCAGTTTTATCGCTATGTTACGATATTTCTGGGGCAGCAGTTCCGACCATCCCTGTGTGAACTTCTCGTAATCGATGAGGATAAACAATGTATAAATAAGTACCATGACTAATGTGACGAGACCGGAGAGCGCGCTGAATGACTGCATCACGACGTTCCATACCTTTGGTGTCGCCTCCTTGACGGTGTTGATGAAGCCCTCCTGGGTCACGACAGCCTTGATATCCTCAGCCGTCAGATGCTCACGGATGAACATCTCTATCCGGTCAGGGATGTTATTTGTCAAGGCGTCTTTGGTGACATACTCCACCAACAAGTCCTTCACACGAATAGTCTCCTCAACGATAGGGGGTATCATTAACCAGACCACCCCAATAAGTGCTAAAGTCACCGTGATAATCGCACAGATGACAGCCAAGACCCGATAGCGCATCTTACAGCGGTACTGGTAGAACTTTACCAGTGGGAACAACAAGTAAGCGATGAGCCATGCGAGGAAGAAAGGTAGCAGTACACCACTCAGTCTGTCGAGCAAGAAATAGATACCCACTGCAATGATGACGGCAAGGAAGCCACGCACAAAAGTGTCGAAAGTAATCTCTTTTCGTTCCATATCTTTAATCTTTTAATTTTAACCTCAGGCTATTCAGTACCACACTGACACTGGAGAACGCCATCAAAGCGGAAGCCCACATCGGCGTGATCTGCCAATGCAGTCCGATGAGATAGGGGAGTCCTGCCGCCAGTGGGATGCAGATGATGTTATAGATAAATGCCCAGAACAGGTTCTGGTGAATCATATTAACGGTTTGCTTCGACAGACTGACAGCCTCGGGGATGCGACGGAGGTCAGAGCCCATCAGTGTCACCTGTGCCACATCCATCGCCACATCCGTCCCCTTACCCATCGCGATACTGACATCAGCGATGGCAAGAGCCTGTGAGTCGTTGATGCCGTCACCCACCATTGCCACATGCCTGCCCTGTTGTTGCAGTTCACGCACCAGGTTCTCCTTGTCTTGTGGCAATACCTGACTGCGATAATGCCGGATGCCAGCCTCACGGGCTATCTGTGCGGCACGCTCCTCCTTGTCACCACTCATCATATAGACCTCGATACCCATGGCTTGTAACTTCTGCATCGCATCTTGGGCGTGGGGCTTGAGGGATTCGGAAGTTGAGGTAGGTGTGGTAGGTTGGGTGAGCGTTCCCGTCTTGTCAATCACCATGGCATTGATATGGCGTATTTCCTCTAAGGCGGTAGCGTCCTTGATGAGGATGTTCTTCTCTGCCGCCTTACCGATACCCACCATCAGAGCTGTTGGTGTGGCAAGTCCCATGGCACAGGGACAGGCTATCACTAAGACACTGACGGCAGAGAGGACAGCTTGTGGTAAGTACTCGTGTCCTCCGATGAGATACCAGGTGAGGAAAGTCAACAGGGCGATACCTCCCACGGCAGGTACGAAGATCTGGGCGATCTTGTCAACGACCCGTTGTACGGGAGCCTTGGAACCTTGTGCCTCCTGCACCATGCGTATCATATTGGCGAGGACCGTCTTCTGTCCGATCTCCTCTGCCTTGAAACGGAAGGTACCCTCACGGACGATTGTTCCGGCAAGAACCTTATCACCGGCTTTCTTCTCCACGGCGACAGACTCGCCCGTCATCATCGACTCGTCGATATAGGCAATGGTATCGCCCACCATCTTACCATCCACAGGAATCTTCTCACCGGGACGTACCTCTATGGTATCACCGGGTTGGAGAGCCGACAAGGGTACTTCCACCACTTCCCCCGTATCTACCAGATGTGCCGTCTTGGGAGCCAGTTCCATCAAGGAACGGATGGCGGAGGCTGTACCATGCTTGGCACGCTCTTCCATCAGTCTGCCAGTGAGGACGAAGGTGATGATCATTACCGAGGCATCGAACCAGGTGTGCCACTCGATACCCTGTGCACCCCAGTAAGAGTCACCCCAAAACGTGTTAAACGTGCTGAACAGGAAAGAGATACCCGTCGAGAGTGCTACCAGCGTGTCCATATTGGCGGAGGCATGCGTCAACTGTCGTGCGGCATTCACATAGAACTGTCTGCCGCAATACAGGATATTCAGCAGGGCGAGAATCATCATCGTCTGGTTTGCCGTCTCGCGTGTACCTATATTTATCCATCCCATGGAGATAGCCATCACCAAGAGGGCGAAGACCCATGAGACGATAACCTTATTACGCAGACTCTTAAACGCCTGTCGCTCTATCGCCTCCACATTGCGGTCTTCCTCCACCACCATGTCATAACCGATAGCCGCAAGTGCCTCCTTCATCTTCTGAGGGTTAGTCACTTGCTCGTCATATTCTATCATTGCCGTACGGGCAGGGAGGTTGACGGCGGCAGTGGCGACACCCTCCGTCTGGTTGAGTCGCTTCTCCACATTAGCGGCGCATCCTGCACACATCATACCTAATACGGCAAATGTCTTTTTCTCCATAACGGGTGCAAAGTTAAACATTTTATCATAAAAAAGTAACAAATTATTTGTTTGTTTCATGGAAAAGTGTTACTTTTGCAGCCGAATTGCAAAAAAACTGTAGACTTATGACAATGGTAAACGCTTACTTTTACGGTTATTACTTTTACTTTGCAGGACTCTGTGAAGCGGGAAGTCGTATGTAAGATTAAAGAATTGAAAAATTAAAGAAATGAAATAAGGCTCCGCTTCACAGAACAAGTGAAAGCGGAGCTTCTTTTTAAATAATGAAGAGATGAAGAGAATAGCGATACAAGGACTGAACGGGTCGTTCCACGACATTGCGGCACATCTGTTTTTCGAGGATGAGCAGATACAACTGATCTGTTGCTCTACCTTCGAACAGGTGTTCCAGACTATCAAGCAGGACCCGACGACCATTGGTATGCTCGCCATCGAGAATACCATTGCAGGCTCATTGCTGCATAACTACGAGTTGTTGCGTGACTCAGGTACTACCATCGTGGGAGAGCATAAACTGCATATCTCACACTGTATCTGTTGTTTGCCCGATGACGACTGGGACACCATCACGGAGATACATTCCCATCCCGTGGCGCTGATGCAGTGCCGTGAGTTCCTCGCCCAGCATCCTACGATGAAGAATGTGGAGGCGGAGGATACGGCAGGTAGTGCCAAGATGATTGCCGAGGGACAGAAGAAAGGATGGGCGGCTATCTGTCATGCCGATGCCGCCAAGCAGTATGGGTTGAAGGTGCTGGAGAACCATATCGAGGACAACAAGCATAACTTCACCCGTTTCCTTGTGGTGTCGAATCCCAACAAGGCAGACCTGCTTCGTCCGTTGACGGAGGCTAACAAGGCGAGCATCGTCTTCTCACTGCCTCACGAGGAAGGTAGTCTGTCGCATGTCCTCGCCATCCTCTCGTTCTATAAGATCAACCTGACGAAGATCCAGTCGTTGCCGATCATCGGACGAGAGTGGGAATACCTGTTCTATGTCGATGTGATGTATGACGACCTGACCCGCTATCGTCAGTCGATAGACGCGATCATCCCCTTAACCAAGGACTTTAAGATATTAGGAGAATATAAAGACGGAAAACAAACCAATTGATTATGATACAGCCAGCAGATAGATTAAGTTTAGTTAGTGAATACTATTTCAGTCGAAAACTGAAAGAGGTAGCGCAACTCAATGCGGAGGGTAAGGACATCATCAGTCTTGCCATCGGCAGTCCTGACATGCCCCCCTCAGAGAAGACCATTGAGAAGTTATGTGAGGTGGCGCATCAGTCTAATGCCCATGGCTATCAGCCTACACAGGGAACTCCCGAGTTGCGTGAGGCGATGGCTCGTTTCTACAAGCGTTGGTATGATGTCGACCTTGACGCGAAGACGGAGGTGCTGCCCTTGATAGGGTCGAAGGAGGGAATCCTGCATGTCACCCTCGCCTTCGTCAATCCTGGCGACAAGGTGTTGGTACCGAATCCGGGTTATCCCACCTATACCTCATTATCAAAGATATTAGGTGCTACCATCATCAATTATAACTTGCGTGAGGATAATGGTTGGCAACCCGACTTCGACGAGTTGGAGCAGATGGACCTCTCGGGTGTGAGACTGATGTGGACCAACTATCCCAATATGCCGACGGGTGGTAATGCCCGTCGTGAGACCTACGAGCGACTGGTGCGGTTTGCCAAGGACCATGGTATCGTCGTGGTCAATGACAACCCGTATTCCTTCATCCTCAACGAGGAACACCTGTCTATCCTACAGGTACCGGGAGCCAAGGACTGCTGTATCGAGTTCAACTCCATGTCGAAGTCGCATAACATGCCAGGATGGCGTGTCGGCTTATGTGCTGCCAATAGTGAGTTTATCTCATGGATACTGAAGGTACAGTCGAACATTGAGAGCGGTACGTTCCGTGGTATCCAACTGGCTGCCGCTGAGGCTTATGACAATAGTGACGAGTGGCATCGTGAGGCGAATATCAACACCTATGCCCGTCGCCGTCAGTATGCCGAGCAGATCATGGATGTGTTAGGTTGTACCTACGATAAGAGTCTGGTGGGTATGTTCCTGTGGGGCAAGATACCTGCGAAGTATGAGAACGTGGAGGACCTGACGGAGCGTGTGCTGCATGAGGCTCGTGTCTTCATCACCCCTGGCTTTATCTTCGGCTCGAATGGTGAGCGGTATATCCGCATCTCCCTCTGTGCCAAGGAGGATAAGATCAAAGAAGCATTGGAAAGAATCAAAAAAACAATATAATTATGGAATTAGACTTACAACCCCTGAATTTACCAAGTGACAATGAACGCCCCTTCGTCATTGCAGGACCATGCAGTGCAGAGAGTGAGGAGCAAGTGATGACCACGGCAAAACAACTGGCGATGTATGGTTGCCATAACTTCCGTGCCGGAGTGTGGAAACCACGTACCAAGCCAGGCGGTTTTGAAGGACATGGAGAACCCGCCCTTGTCTGGATGAAACAGGTCAAGGAGGAGACGAAGATGCAGGTCGCCACTGAGGTGGCTACACCAGAGCATGTCGAACTCTGCCTGAAGTATGGTATTGACATCCTGTGGATCGGTGCCCGTACTTCTGCGAATCCCTTTGCCATGCAGGCTCTTGCCGATGCGTTGAAGGGTGTTGATATACCCGTCTTTGTGAAGAACCCCGTCAATCCCGACTTAGAGTTGTGGATTGGTGCACTGGAGCGTCTGAACCAGGCTGGTGTGAAGCGTCTTGCCGCTATCCATCGTGGCTTCTCCAGTTACGACAAGAAGATCTATCGTAACATGCCGATGTGGCAGATTCCTATCGAGTTGCATCGTCGTATTCCAGAACTGCCTATCATCAACGACCCCAGTCATATCGGGGGTAGGAGAGAGCTGATTGCTCCTTTGTGTCAGCAGGCGATGGACCTGGGCTTTGACGGACTCCTCGTCGAGAGCCATTGCGATCCCGACAAGGCATGGAGTGATGCCAAGCAGCAGGTGACTCCCGACGTGCTCGACTATATCCTGTCGCTCCTCGTCATCCGTGAGGAGAATACGTCAACGGAGGGTATCACACAGTTGCGTAAGCAGATTGACGAACTGGACAATCAGTTGATGGACCTGTTGTCGAAGCGTATGCGTGTCTGTCGTGAGATTGGTAGATACAAGAAAGAGCATAACATGACGGTATTGCAGACCTCCCGTTATAACGAGATTCTCGACAAGCGTGGGGCACAGGGCTCCTTGTTGGGCATGGGTCCTGAGTTCGTGGCAAGTGTGTTTGAGAGTATCCATGAGGAGAGTGTCCGTCAGCAAATTGAAATCATCAATAAATGAAGATATTAGTATTAGGTGCAGGTAAGATGGGCTCGTTCTTCATCGACCTGCTGAGTTTTGAAGGGCTACGGGTAGGCGAACTTTGTTCGGGGATGCATGAGGTAGCCGTTTACGAGAAAGACCCGAAGCGGATGCGGTTTACGTATAACTGTCAGCGTTTCACGGAGTTGGAGGAGATTCGTGAGTTTAATCCCGACTTGGTGATCAATGCGGTGACGGTGAAGTACACCATTCCTGCTTTCAAGGAGGTGATCCCTTATTTGTCGAAAGACTGTATCATCAGTGATATCTCCTCTGTGAAGACGGGTTTGAAGGATTACTATGAGTCAACGGGGATGCGCTATGTGTCGACGCACCCGATGTTCGGACCAACCTTCGCCAATCTGCAACAGCTCTCTGAGGAGAACGCGATCATCATCAGCGAGGGTGACTATATGGGTCGTATCTTCTTCAAGGACCTGTATCAGAAACTCGACCTGAACATCTATGAGTACACTTTCGAGGAGCACGATAAGACGGTTGCCTACTCGTTGAGTATTCCTTTCGTCTCCACCTTCGTCTTCGCTGCTGTCATGAAGCATCAGGATGCGCCGGGTACTACCTTCAAACGTCACATGCGGATAGCCAAGGGTGTACTGAACGAGGACGATTACCTGTTGCAGGAGATCCTCTTCAACCCCTATACCCACGACCAGGTGTCGCAGATTCGTACGGAGCTGAAGGAGTTGCTGGAGATTATCGACAACAAGGATGCGAAGGGGATGAAGGTGTATCTCACCAAGATTCGCAATAATGTGAAGCGTGACATTGAGATCAACAAATAATACATTAGGCTATCACCTGGTAGCCTTTCTGGTCGTCGCTATTTGGGGCAGCACCTTCGTGTTTACGAAGATGCTGCTCCAGGTTGGTCTATCCCCAGCACAAATCTTCACGTTACGTTTCATCATCGCCTATGTGTTGCTGGTAGCAGTGCCCCCTAAGTTAGGGGGCGATGGGAACCAGAGCAAGCGAAAATGGTTTGCCGACTCGTGGCATGACGAGTTACTGATGGCTTTGTTGGGGGTGACGGGCGGCTCCCTCTATTTCCTCACGGAGAATGCGGCGATGCTCTATACCACCGCAACCAACACGTCGTTGATCGTCTGTTCGAGTCCGCTATTCGCCATGCTGCTCATCGCTATGTTCTACAGACAGAGCGAACCGTTGTCCCGACAGAAGGTGACAGGCTCGCTGGTGGCTTGTGCGGGTATGGCAGTCGTCGTGCTGAACGGACATTTCGTATTGCATCTGTCACCTGTTGGTGATATGCTTGCCTTCGGAGCCTGTCTGTGCTGGGCTGTCTATTCGTTGTTGATGAAGGCAGTAGCATGGCGATACAGTACGCTCTTCATCACTCGTAAGGTGTTCTTCTATGGACTCGTGACGATTATTCCCTATTATGTGATAGTCCCTGAAGACCGTTGGATATTCACCTCTTCCATTCTTCAGTTCTTCCATCTTCCCGTTCTCCTGAACCTGTTGTTCTTGGGAGTGGTAGCCTCGATGCTCTGTTTCTTTCTATGGAACTGGGTCATCCGCAAGTTAGGTGCCGTCGTCGCCACCAACTGGGTTTACTTCAATCCCATCACCACCATCATCTTCGCATGGTGGTTGCTCAACGAGCAGATCACCCCCTGGTTCCTCCTTGGCACCCTCTGCATCCTCTTAGGGATGTATCTCTGCGATAAAATAAAATGAAAAATGAAGCCCGTACCTTCGTCCCTCGAAGGCGGCAAGGGTTAAAAAAATACATGTAGGGAAATAACAACAGGAATCCTTGCTTCGCCAATCGTATGATTATTAGGAATATTTCTTTTCAACTTCTTTCAAGAAATTGTCGATATTTATGACATCAACAGACGGAAAGTCAATTTCCCTTAGAACGTCAAAGTGATGATCTTCTGTTACGATGAATTTAGCATTACTTGATGAAATTGCCATTATAAGACAGTTTGTGTCTATGACTATGTTGTCCATGTTACTTATTACTTATATGGAGTACGTTCATGAAGTGTACGGAAACTCTCAACTTTTTCCTCTGTCATCGTTCCGGTTTCCCACATTTTGTCAATCTCATCTTCTGTTTTTTTTGCAAAATAATCCGATATGGCTTGTTTCAAGTCTCCCACTGCCTCTGGAGTGTTGAAGACTGCCATCATCCTCAGCAATTCTTGCTGGGCTTCATTTAATACAGTTGCTGCCATAATTAATCCTATTTTATATATCAATGGCAAAGATAATGAGTTTCTGTGAAAGTTCCAAATTTTTTCTGACGAAAGTACGATGTAACTCTTTCGTGAAACCCCGATTTGCTGTTGAGGGAGTTGAAATGAAAAGGCACTTAAAAACAGTCGCTGTCTGTAGCAGGATTATAGCACGATTGGGATTTATCCTTTATTTATAGGCATTTCAGACCTCCTGTTGCAGGGATAGCAGGATAATTTTGTTTTTGTATTAATGGAGATAGAAAAACGACTGGCAAGGTCATTGCTCTGCCAGTCGTTTGATAGTTCTTGAATATTGTGCATTGTTTAGTTCCAAGTTTTGTGCAAATTAATTGAGGGTATTTATCTAATCTTCATTTTCTTATTTGACAAGTATTTTTTTAGTCTCGCCATTGTTCATACGAACGATATTAAGACCTTTGTGAGGAACGTTACAGCTCCGACCGTCTATGGTATAGTACTTTGCTATTGAGTTCTCATTTATTATTTTTTTGCCTATGGACGTAACACTCTGATCGATGTTTACATTCTCATTCAAGACAAATCCGAACTGTAAGTTGCCCACGGTAATTCCATTACTTGTATTCCCCATTGGTAAAATAGTAGGAACTATCGAGAGACCTAACTCTCCATTTGATGTAAGTGTTGCATATCTTTTTGCACCAATATTATATAATGCAAAGCCATCATCAGTCTTGACTATCTGCCAACTATTGTAAGGGCTACTTTCATCAAAGTTAGAATGTGACCCTCTTGATGTAATACGATTGTTGACGACATCATATACATAATAATTAAAACTCTTGGTATCTAACAATGTATATGCTATAGATTCTGATAGTCCTTCTGTATCCATAGCCATTTCTCGAATATGAATAAAATTACTCCAACCTGGAATGTGGTTAGTTGTATATGCAAAGTCTGCCCATGTACCAACAGGAACAAATAAATTGGCATGTTTATATGTGTTTTCACTAAATATGTCAGTTTGATTGGCGGAATAAGAACTACCAAATCTATCGTAATAATCGTCAGGGTCATTAATATGCTTTACAATTACATCCTCTAATTTGCAACTACCGAATATATATGATGCTCTGTAATTAATTTTGCTAATGTTCTCAAAAATTAAAGTTTTCAGCCTTTCTTCAAAACGTCCAGATATTTGTTTTATACTTTGAGGAATATATAATTTAGAGATGTAATATGCCAGATAATTTAAATTATTCGTAGCCAAAGAAATCCTATAAACAGAATATATATTCCCATTATATGTCACGCTTTCAGGAATATAAAGTTCAAAACACTCACCTGTTGCTATAGTAGATGGGATTGACGAGATGTTTTCAACAATGGCCCCGTCGTCACTGAATCCATATTCGATACCAATACCGTCTTCATTTTCTATAACTACTTTTGAAGATACTTTTACACTTGTTATTGTTACGAAAAGAACAAGCATAATCCTAATGTTTAAATGTTTCATAAGTTTTATTTTATTAGAGTTCATATTTTATTTCCCCTTTTGCTCTTTTATCAATCAAATCAATACACTTTTCTGACACACAGTCCAGACCATATTTTCTTATACCATAAATAGGGGCTGAATGCTTAAAACATAACTCTTCAAAAGGTGCCCATTCTAACTCCCTTTGAATTTTCACACAGGCTTCATCTTTTTCTTTTTGTTTTATTGCATGCAAATAGTATATATACGCTTGCCGCAATAACTCATAATGATTCTTCCATTCGTCTTTACTCATAAGCGATTTGGTTTTTAAGTTCATTTATGCTGATATAATTGCAATTCTGTGGGATAATTTTATTCTTATATTGACTTACTCCAATGACTTTAGGATCATTAAAGAGATTATTAAAATATCTCACCAGCTCTTCATATTTTTCTTTTGCTGAACTATCGTATACCGTGAATACCCATTGGGCATTATCACGAACATTGTAAACTACTTTTTTAAAGTATGGAAAATCAATTTCGGATAGTGAGTGACCAAATACAATGACTTTCGTAATGTGTTTTAAAGAATCAAAATACTCTTTATGTTCGTTGATAATGTTATCTACAGGTTTCGTTAATTTTGTTATCTCATGTGCAAGATTTTCCTGTGACTTTTGAATATTATAATCTTCTATTTCATCAAAGTGTTTGGGGAAGGGTTGGTTATGCCCTGCGATTAAAGGTTCGTAATTTCTAATACTGTTATGAACATGCCAAATCTGTTCCTGAGGTATCTTATACACGTTTTCTAACAATAAAGTGTAATTAAAAGTTAAGTATTGGCTCTCTTTGCCCAAGGGGAGTAATTCTATACTGATTTGTTGAGCCCATTCTTTCAAATACAATGAAATCTTGGAAAAAGGTTCATGGACATATTTTGCAGCTCTTTGTTGATAGTCTTCATCAAAGAAACCATCCTTTTCTTTCCCTGCAAAAGTATTATGTACTTGATCAATATCGAATTTCCCTAACGCCTCTTCAAACTGAGTCCACAGCCAATTACCATGTGCACCTGAGTGGGGAAATATACTCTCCATTTTGGATGCGAATTGTTCATGTTCTTCGTCTTTTAGATTCAACCAACTATAAAAATGGATGAACTTTGATTTTACTCCTTTATGGAATAAGTCAAAGCCGTTGCCGATAAAATAGAGAGTGTCTTTATCTCCACTAATCAGATTTAATGTCCTATTCATGAGCCATTATTCTACTTTTAATACCATGTACCCCCTTTCATGGTAATTAAACTTTATAGCAATATGCTGATATACAAAAGAAGACGTGGGAATCTTACCTGTTACTCGTCCCACGCATCGAGGCTCTGGCATCGCCCTACTTGTAAGAACGAGCAACACCGAAGCCCACGCCGTATGTATATACACGATGAATAGTGGAAGGCCAATATTGGTCTAACAACTATAACGGATATTACATACCCATGAGCGTCATTGTTGCTTTGTTTCTTGACAAGTAGTTTGGAACTGCCAGATTCCGATGCGTCAAGCACAAAGCGTCAAGTAACGCCTTTTCTATATATAGGTCCCCACCATTACAGTCCTACACTCATGCAGGGCTTCGGTATGAGGACACTGCAAAGTTAGGTATTATTTCTTAAAACACAAAATAAATCAAAAAGAAAAATGCGGTGGAGAAAAATATTCTCTTACAGTCTCTCTCCACACGACCAAAGGGGAGGGGGATTTTCTTTTTATGTAAAGTTTTTGGTAGGGAACGTTTTCTCTTTCAAGTATTTTTTGTACTTTCGCAGACGATATGCGGAAGATCGTTTTTCTACATGGGTTCTATGCCAGTGG
>CAJONQ010000066.1 GCA_905235835.1 uncultured Prevotella sp. | reverse complement strand
AAAATCGAGGGAAAACGAGGGAAAAAAGAAAAATATTTGTATCTTTGCGCTGTAAATTGGGAGATGATAGCTAAATATAACAAATGAACAAAGCAATACAACTGATAATTCTCACCCTGTGTGTCTCTCTGACAATGGCATCATGCCAGAAGGCGAAGAACAGAGAGATACGTTCCGCACGTGCTGACAGTGTTATATTCGCAGCAGGTGCCGTGATGGATTATGACCGTATGCAGGTGCTGATAGACAGTTTTGCGAAGACGGGTGATCTCAATGAGATGGACGTGAACCGCTGGCGAGGAGTGTTGACATATCGCCAGAAGCAGTTTAACGCCTCAGAGAAATACTATCGTCAGGCACTGGAGTCTGAGGTGAAGACCAGTCAAGACCAGAAGAACTATAATAAATGTGCCCGCCGACTCTCGGAACTGTTGTTGGTGAGAGGCGACTATGAGGGGGCACTGAAGGTTGCCGTTCATGCCGTTAAGAGGATTGATGAGACGAAGATAGGCTCAGATATCGACTATGCTATCCTACTGAACAATATCGGATGTTGTCAACTGAACCTCGGAAGGGATCAGGAGGCGAAAGTCAGTTTTGAGAATGCCCGTCAGCATTATGTAAACCGATGGACGACTGACACGACAAGTCGTGGATTCCAAGAGGCAGTGTTAGGTACGGTATATACCAGTCAGGCATATATCAATACACGTCGTTATGCTGATGCTATCTACTGGATAGACCGTACGGAGATGTTGTTGGATAAATATCGCCAGTGTGCCGATGCACGTACAGAGTATTTCGATGAGTATCAGGGACGTATCGAGGTGATGCGCGCTGTCGCCATGGAGAGTCTGGATAGTACGGCAAAGGCGGCAGAGGCTTATCGGCGATTCCAACAGACGGCTTATTCGAAGACTGCTGCTGGTCGTATCAATGGTAATGACTACCTGATGCTGGCAAAACGTTATCAGGAAGCCGCGGCTAATTATAGCTACTTGGATAAAGCTCTTGATGAGTGGGGCACAGACCTCTCGCTGGATAATATCCAACTCTATATGTTGCCGAAGTATATGGCTAATGAGAAGATAGGTCGTAAAGACTCGACACTGAAGATTGGTCAGCGTATCATCCTGATGCTCGACTCTGCTATCAGTGGACAGAAGATTAATGCGACGGCGGAGCTCGCCACTATTTACGATACACAAGGTAAGGAGGCGGAGATCGCACAGAAGGAGATGAAACTCACGCAGCAACGTTTGTGGAGCACGGGAATAGCACTGGTCCTGCTGATCGTGTTCTTCTTGATCTATACGCTTCATAAACGGAAGTCAGCACAAAAATTGGCAGAAGCCCATGGTCGTTTGGAGGATGCTCATGCTAAACTGCAGGTAGCCTATGACCAGTTGGAGGAGACGACCCAGATCAAGGAGCGTATTC
Source organism: uncultured Prevotella sp. (assembly GCA_905235835.1). Lineage (GTDB taxonomy): Bacteria > Bacteroidota > Bacteroidia > Bacteroidales > Bacteroidaceae > Prevotella. Next base: position 10,658 of record CAJONQ010000066.1, on the reverse strand, counting down.
AGAGTGAGTTACGTATTGCCCGTGATATCCAGAGGTCGATGGTTCCTAATGCGTTCCCCGACCGTGAGGGTATCGATATGTATGCCGCCATGACACCTGCCAAGGAGATTGGTGGTGACTTGTATGGCTATATGCTACAAGGTGACGAGTTGTATTTCTGTCTGGGTGATGTGGCAGGCAAGGGGGTGCCAGCCTCTCTGTTTATGGCACAGGCAAACCGTATGTTCCGTACCCTTAGTTCGGAGCACATGAAACCGGCGGCTATTGCCACCCGTATGAATAACGCCCTGACGGAGAATAATGATCAAGGTATGTTCGTCACCATGTTCATGGGATTGGTCGACTTGAAGACAGGTCATTTAGATTACTGTAATGCAGGACATAATCCTCCTGTCATTGGCTATCCTCCTGAGTTCATGGAGGTGGAGTCGAATGCGCCTATTGGTCTCTGGCCTGGACTGGAGTTCGTGGGTGAGACTATTGAGAATATCAAGGGTGTACCACTCTTTCTCTATTCTGACGGACTCAATGAGGCGGAGAACAAGGAGCAAGTACAGTTCAGTGATGAGCGTATCCTTGAGATTCTGAGCGATCAGTCATTGGATAGTGCCAAGAAGGTCGTGCTGAGACTGATGGATGAAGTCAATAAGCATCGTGATGGTGCCGATCCTAACGACGACCTCACGATGCTATGTCTGAAAATAAACTGATAAAGCTTACTTGTTCTTTTTTACGGGGTCACAGGTCAGACCGCATCCGAGTTTCTTGAAAATCTTGCGGTCTACCTCAGAGAGCATGACGGTGGAGTGTACCTGACAGTCACGCAACTTAGGCAGTTGCTCTAAGGCAAGGCGGCATTGCTCATCATCCTTGGATAACACGCTGAGCGCCACTAACACCTCATCAGTATGCAGACGGGGGTTCTTTCCGCCTAAGTATTCTATCTTTGTTTTCTGGATTGGCTCAATCATGCTCTGTGGGATGAGCTTCGCCTCATGACCGATACCTGCCAGATGCTTGGTGGCATTCAACAGGAGTGCCGCACAACAGCCGAGTAGGGGAGACGACTTGGCGGTGATCAGTGTTCCGTCGGCAAGTTCCATGGCTGCTGCCGTATGACCGCTCAGTTCTTTTTTCGCCTCTGCGGCAACAGTGACACGACGATAGGCTGTCGTGATCTTCGCCTGGTTGAAGAGCATCAGTATCTTATTGACCTCATTCTCGTTGTCAGCACCGTCAGCGAGCTTATTGGTAGCGTCATAGTAGCGACGGATAATCTCGTCACGGCTGGCATTACAACATGCCTCGTCATCACTGATACAGAAGCCCACCATGTTGACACCCATATCTGTCGGTGACTTATAGGGATTCTCTCCGTAGATACCCTCAAAGAGGGCATTCAGCACAGGGAATATCTCAATGTCACGGTTGTAGTTGATGGCGGTCTTGCCGTATGCCTCCAGATGGAAGGGGTCTATCATATTCACGTCATTCAAGTCGGCAGTGGCTGCCTCGTAGGCGATATTGACAGGATGCTTCAAAGGGAGGTTCCATACGGGGAAGGTCTCAAACTTAGCATAACCGGCACGGATGCCCCGCTTGTTCTCGTTGTAGAGTTGGGAGAGGCATACTGCCATCTTACCAGAACCAGGACCCGGTGCTGTCACGATGACCAGCTCACGACTGGTCTCTACATAATCGTTCTTACCAAAGCCTTCATCGCTGGCAATCAGTTTCACACTATGGGGATAACCGTCAATCAGATAATGCACGTAACTCTTGATACCCAGACGCTCCAAACGGTGGCGGAACTGGTCGGCGGCATGCTGACCGTTATAGTGGGTGATGACGACAGAGCCTACCATGAAGCCTCTGTTCATGAACTCATCACGAAGGCGCAGCACATCCTCATCGTAGGTGATGCCTAAGTCCGCACGAACCTTGTTCTTCTCAATATCCTCAGCACTGATGACAATGACAATCTCAATACTGTCACTGAGCTTGCTGAACATACGGAGCTTAGAGTCGGGCTTAAAACCAGGGAGAACACGGCTGGCATGGTGGTCATCGAAGAGTTTACCACCCAGCTCCAGATAAAGTTTCCCGTCGAATTTCGCAATACGCTCCTTGATATGCTCCGACTGTATTTTAAGATATTTGTCGTTGTCGAATCCTATTTTCATTGTATTTGTGTTTTATTTCTTATATCCATTCTTACGCTGACGCTCCAGCTCAGCCTGTTGTTTCTGCAAAGCCTCTAAGCGGGCAGCAAGACCACTCTGCTTCTTCGGGTTGTTCTTGTTCTCCTGATACTTAGCTTCCAAGATGGCGAGTAGTTTCGCGTCATCTGTGGTCTTGCGGAGGGTCCACATGATAGTGGCAGAGAAGAACAGAGAGATGAAGTAATAGAAGTTCAAACCAGACGAGTAGTCGTTGAAGATGAAGAAGAACATCAGTGGCATGATATACATCATCCATTGCATCACCTTCATCTGCTCAGCCTGAGCACCAATCATCTGGTCTTTCTGCTGACGCATGGATATCCAAGTGTAGATAAGCTGGGCGGCACAGAACAGGATACAGGTCAGTGACAGGTGGTCACCGATACCCCAGATATTCGTGGTCCATTCCCAGATGGGGTCATAGGTCGAGAGATCGTCCATCCATAAGAAGGACTCGCCACGTAATTGAATGGCGTTAGGCACAAACCAGAACATGGCGATCCAGATAGGCATCTGAATGAGCATAGGCAGACAACCACCCATCGGGCTGACACCATATTTAGAGTAGAGTGACATCATCTCCTGTTGTTTCTTCATCTGATCCTCCGGCTTGTCATATTGTTTGGTAGCCTCCTCCAATTTGGGTTTTAGCACACGCATCTTAGCTGATGACATATAACTCTTCTTCACCATCGGGAAGGTGATGATCTTCAGTAAGATGGTAATGAGAATCAGGACGACACCCATGCTGAATCCGAAACCGGCGAGCCAGTCGAAGACATACAGCGTGAACCAGCGGTTGATGAGGCGGAAGAGCCACCAGCCGAGGTTGACGAGTTGTTCCAGATCGAGGTCTTTGCCAAACTGGCTCTGCTGCTCCACATCCTGTATCAGGCGGAAGTTATTAGGACCAATATACATCTCAAACTCTGAGGGCTTGACACCTGTGGGGTCGAAAGCGGTCTTGAGCTTGGCGTCAAACTGTTTCAGATAACCGGTGCCTTTCTGTTCTAAGGTGCTGATCAGGTTAGCATTCTTAGCGAAATTATCCTTGGAGATCAGGGCGATACTAAAGAACTGGTTGCGGAAAGCTACCCAGTCGAGCTCCTCCTCGATGACCTCATTCTTATCCGATGCCTCTGACAGATTATCTGTATCCCCATCCTTTGTCTCTTTATAGAAGATAGAGGTATAGCGGTTCTCAAACGAGAAACCTTTCTCATGCTGTCGGCAATGGTCGTTCCACTCAATCTCCATTTCCTTATAGGAGGGAGCGAAGGCATTGGCAAGCCCCTTTGCCTGCAGGGAGAAGCCTAACATGTAGTCTTTTCCCAGACGGTATTTCAAGATGACTTGTCCGCCATTACCAGCTGTTGCCGTCATGGTAACGGTAGTGTCTGTCTGCTCGGAAGGTGTGAAATACAGGTCAGCGGTGACGATATTATCCTGCTTACCCGTCAACAGGAAGTTCAGGTTCTGGTCTTTCTCGTCAAAGAGTGTCAGGTCTTTGTCCCCGTTAAGGTCTTTATAGTCGATGATCTTCGCTTTTTTGATGACGCCGCCCTTTGTGTCGAGGGTCAGTTCCACCTTGCTATTCTTCAGGACCACCTTCTGGGAAGTACCATTCAGTGCTCCATAGAAGAGGGATGAGGAGTCTGCCTTAGCAGCTTCCTCCTTTTTCTGTTGCTCCTCAGCTTGTTGCTGTGCTGCCTTCTGTGCGTTTTCTTGTTGTACGGCAGCGATAGAATCTTGTAGTCGTGCGGCTTCAACCTTCTCCTTTGAAGGGCTGTTATACCAACTGAATCCAATCAGTACCAGTGCGATAAGGATAAAACCGATAATCGTATCTCTATTCATATTATACCTTATTAATATATATTCTTAATTTGCATACAAGGTGCAAAGGTAGTGAAAACCGAGCGAAATGCAAAGAAAAAAGTTTTTTTTCTTTCATTTCTCTCACTTATTTCGTAACTTTGCCACCGTTAAAGAATAGTATGATGAAATACAGATTTATTATATTAGGTGTAGTTGTCATGTGTATGGCACAGGGTGTAAATGCTCAGAGCAATACGAAACAGCCGATATTGGAAGAGTTGAAAGGGTATGTGGATTCCATCAAGGTGCTGCGTCACCAGTTGGATTCCATCCAGCAGTTGAATGACTCATTACGTAAGGAAACGGTAGATGCGCGGTATTACCGTTTGTTTGCCCCTCCCACCTTCTATCACTCAGGAGCCAATAAGGTGTTGTCACTTCATCCCAATACTGGTGATGAAGTAACTGATGCTGTTGATGAAGCGATGATGAATGTCTATCTGCATCGTCCTGACTTGGTGGTTAATACGGAGAGTCAGTTGCAGAAGACTGGCTCAGTCCGTGCGGATGTCAACAAGGAGGTTAAGCAGCATGTGGAACTGGTAGAGCAGTCTGCTCCGCTGCCTGATGAGCCGGAAGTCACCCAGACGGAGATTGTTGTCACCAAACCTAATTTCTGGAAGTTCAAGGGTGATGGCTTCTTGCAGTTCTTACAGAACTATGTGACTGGCAACTGGCATAAAGGTGGTGAGAGTAACTATTCCGCAGTGGGTGCTGTGACACTGGAGTTGAACTATAATGACAAGGATAAGTATCTTTTCGAGAATAAGCTGGAGATGAAACTGGGTTTCCAGACTTCACGGTCAGATACCGTACATAAGTTCAAGACCAACAATGACTTGTTGCGTCTGACCAGTAAACTGGGTATTCAGGCTTCCAAGAAATGGTATTATAGCTTACAGGTGCTTGCCTATACACAGTTTGCCAAGGGTTTGAAGGCGAATGATGAGTTCGTCTATTCAGATATCTTCTCACCATTCGACTTGAATGTCGGTCTTGGTATGGAGTATAAGGTGAATGCCCTGGATGGTAAGTTGACAGGTACGCTGAACTTTCTGCCACTTGCCTATAACCTCCGTTATGTGGGGCGTACCACCCTGTTTGACAGGAACGGTATGGATGGACGACATACCAAACATGAGTTTGGTGCTCAGTTTACAGGGGATGTCCAGTGGAAATTCATCGATCAGATCACCTGGAAGAGTCGTCTGTACACCTATACTTCCTATAAGCGTGCCTTGATAGAGTGGGAGAATCAGTTTGAGTTTAAGGTAACGAAATACATCTCAGCGAACTTGTTCCTGTATCCACGCTTCGACGATGCGGCAACAAGGGATGATGATAATGGTTACTGGCAGTTTATGGAGTATAGCTCGCTGGGTTTGAGTTATACGTTCTAAAGGGAATACAATCAAAAAGCACTGCCTTTGAGCAGTGCTTTTTGATTACCTCTTATCTCTTACCATTACTTTGCTTCCGTCATGTCTCCTTCTATATAGAGGCGGGTCATCTCCACCGCACCATTGGTGCGAACGGTAATAGATTTCTTGAAATGACCAGGGAACTTACCTGTTCCGTTGTAAGTCACCTTGATCTCACCCTTCTCACCGGGCTGAACGGGAGTCTTGGTATACTCGGGCACTGTACATCCGCAACTGGCGATAGCCTGATTGATAACTAACGGTTGCTCACCAATATTAGTGTACGTGAATGTGCAACTGACTTTAGGCTCTTTCTCAGAGAAGGTACCGAAGTTGTGGGTTGTCTTGTCAAACTTAATCTGAGCGGGCTTCTGTGCCATGACAGCGGTCATACCACATACCAGCATCAGGGTCATCATGATTATTTTTTTCATCTTTTTTACTGTTTAAAGTCTATAAATCGATGCAAAAGTAAGGCTTTTCCTTCACACTTGTATCATTTGCCGTTTGATTTTTAAATATTTTTACTTAATAAAATCAAACAAGGTGGTTCTCAATGGCAATACGTACCAAGGAAGCGGTATTGCTACACCCTAACTTCTGGCGTAAGGATTTCGGAAATACTCAAATAAATTTGGTGTTTCGCTCAATTTGCACTACCTTTGCACTACAAAATGAAATATATTATTTAATATGTATAGGACAAAGACATGTGGTGAGTTGCGACTCACGGATGCCGGTACGGTGGTAACCCTTGCCGGATGGGTACAGAAGACCCGTAAGATGGGAGGTATGACGTTTGTGGACTTGCGTGACCGCTATGGTATCACACAGTTGGTTTTCGACGAGTCGAAGGATGCGGCACTCTGTGAGCGTGCCAATAAGTTGGGACGTGAGTGGTGTGTTCAGGTGAAAGGCACCGTCAACGAGCGTCAGAGTAAGAACATGAACATCCCGACGGGAGAGATTGAGATTATCGCCCAGGAGCTGAATGTGCTGAGCGAGAGTCTGACACCTCCCTTCACGATAGAGGACAATACCGATGGCGGTGACGATATCCGTATGAAGTATCGCTATCTGGACCTGCGTCGTAGTTGTGTCCGTAAGAACCTGGAACTGCGTCACCGTATGACCATTCTGATTCGTAACTTCTTGGATAACCTGAACTTTATCGAGGTGGAGACTCCAATCCTGATTGGCTCAACTCCAGAGGGAGCCCGTGACTTTGTGGTGCCCTCCCGTATGAATCCGGGACAGTTCTATGCGCTGCCCCAGAGTCCGCAGACCTTAAAGCAGTTGTTGATGGTCAGTGGCTTCGACCGTTACTTCCAGATTGCCAAGTGTTTCCGTGACGAGGACCTGCGTGCTGACCGTCAGCCGGAGTTCACACAGATAGACTGTGAGATGTCGTTTGCCGACCAAGAGGATGTGTTGGAGATCTTCGAGGACCTTGCCCGTCATCTCTTCAAGGAGGTGCGTGGCGTGGAACTGCCTAAGTTACAGCGCATGACATGGCATGACGCGATGCGTCGCTTCGGTTCTGACAAGCCCGACCTCCGCTTCGGTATGGAGTTCGTGGAGTTGATGGACGTGCTGAAAGGCACGGGTACGTTCCCGGTCTTCAACGAGGCAGAGTATATCGGTGGTATCGTCGTACCCGGATGTGCTGACTATACCCGCAAGCAACTCGACCAGTTGACTGACTTTGTGAAGCGTCCGCAGGTGGGTGCCAAAGGACTGGTCTATGTGAAGTTCAATGCCGATGGTACTGTGAAGTCATCCGTTGATAAGTTCTATACCCCTGAGGTATGGGCACAGTTGAAGGAGAAGACGGGTGCCAAGGATGGTGACCTCGTGTTGATCCTGAGTGGTGACAAGGCAAACAAGACCCGTGTGCAGCTCTGTACGCTGCGTTTAGAGATGGGTGACCGTCTCGGACTGCGTGACAAGGATAAGTTTGAGTGCTTATGGATTGTCGACTTCCCACTGTTTGAGTGGAGCGACGAGGAGCAGCGCCTGATGGCTACCCACCATCCGTTCACCCTTCCTAACCCCGATGATATCCCCTTGCTCGACACCGCTCCAGAGAAGGTTCGTGCCGTCGCTTACGACTTCGTATGTAATGGTGTGGAGGTAGGTGGTGGCTCCCTGCGTATCCATGACGGTAAGTTGCAGGAGAAGATGTTCCAGATCTTAGGTTTTACTCCCGAGCGTGCTATGGCACAGTTCGGCTTCCTCATCAATGCCTTCAAGTATGGCGCACCCCCTCACGCAGGTCTCGCCTTTGGTCTCGACCGCTTTGTTAGCTTGATGGCAGGACTGGATTCTATCCGTGACTGTATCGCCTTCCCGAAGAACAATTCCGGTCGTGACGTGATGCTTGACGCACCAGGTGAATTAGACACTAAACAGCTGGAAGAGTTGCAGTTACGTGTTGAACTAAGTTCGACTTCCTCCATGTAAGGCAATAAAAGTGAGTTTTTATTGCTCTTACTTCGTTCGTCAGTTGACCTAAGTCAAGAATAATTAAAAAATTACAAAAAAGAATCTGTGTACGGTAACAACGCATTGGAAAAGTTCTTACTTTTGCACTCAGAAATTAAAAATTTCTATTAGAAAAGAACATTCAATAGCGTATTAATTTTAAGATTATGGCAGAAAAGAAAACAACAAAGAAGGCTGTTGCTGTGAAGGCAGAAGAGCCAAAGAAGGCAACCGTAAAGAAAGCCGCTGCTCCTAAGAAGGCAGTTGTAGCAGTAAATGCAGAGAATGCAGGTTTCAAGGCTGGTGATGTTTACCAGGCTCTGGCAGCTGCAGGGAAGGCTTTGACCGTTAAAGAAATCGCTAAGGCAGCAAAGATCAGCGAGGAGGAGACTCTTCTCGGTCTGGGTTGGCTCTTCAAAGAGGGCAAGCTCGCTACTGCTGACGAGAAGATTACACTTGCTTAATCAAATCAAATGAAGCATAAAAAGGCTGGTAAGCTTTCATGGCATACCAGTCTTTTTTTAGTTCATAGTTCATAGTTCATAGTTCATAGTTCATAGTTTATAGTTCATAGTTCATAGTTCATAGTGACCTACGATCAGCAGATATTGAAAGTACTTACCGAGGCAGGTGAGGGGGGTATAAGCGTGCAGGCTATTGCCAAGCATGTGTATAACATGAACTGTACCTTTTTCTTCCAACCCGACTATGAGGAAATCCGTTCGTATGTCCAGCAGTTCCTGCTTCGTAATAGTAAGTCGACACAGTCGCTGATAGAGTCTACCGGTCGTCGTGGCTATTATCGTCTGAATACCGAAGGCTCCGCCGATGCCCGTCAGATGATGCTCCAGTTTCGTGAAGAGCGGGCGGAGGAAAAAGAAGAGGAGAAGCCCCAGCAAGACCTCTCCCTCGATTTATTTGCTTAGTTCCTGATACACTTCCTTATATAGTTGGAGCAATTGCTCTGTCGTCTTTTCCCATGAGAAAAGTTTCGCCCGTTCCAGTCCGGTAGCCTTTTGCCGTTGGTAGAACACCTCGTCGTTCTCCAGTCGTAACATCATGGATGCTATCTCGTCACTGCTTTCCGGATTAACAAGGATAGCGTCTGGTCCACCAATCTCTGGCATTGATGATGTGTTGCTGGTGATGACAGGCGTGCCGCAAGCCATGCTTTCTAATAATGGAATACCAAAACTTTCACGTAAGGAGGTATATAGGAAGGCGAAGGCGTTATTGTAAATGTATGGTAAATCGCTGTTGACGATATAGCCTGGCATGACAATCTTGTTGCGGATGTTCTCAATACTATTACGGGTGATGATGTCATTGAGGTAGTTCTGGTCGAGGTCAGCCATCAGCAGTCTACGTTTGATAGCAGATTGCTCTAAGTATTTGGAATAGGCAACAAGTGTCCGCTCTGTATTTTTCTTAGGATCTGTATTCCCAAGGAAGAAGAAATAGCCATCCTCTGGGATGTATTTCTGATAGATACCCTGCAAATCCTCTATAGGACGGAACCAGTCGTTATAGCCATTATAGATCATTGCCATCCGCTTACGTGGGATATTCAGTTTGGAGATGATGTTTTCTTTTTCGAAGTCAGAGACGGTGATGATGCGACGACACTTGTCTAAGATGTGTGGCACATCCAGACGGCGGTACAGCCATCCCATATTCTGATAGAGTGACTTGTTTCGCTTGTCGCGTGGCTCTAAGAAGATGATGTCATGGAGAGTCAGCACGAGTGGGATGTCACACCAGATGGGAGCAGTATTGCTGGTGCAGTGCAGAATATCCACCTTAGCCTTTTTTGCCGCACGGGGCAGTGCCCATTGTTCCCAAAGCGGGTAGGAGGGGCAGGCGATCTCTACGACATGGACATTTTTCGTACCCTTCACACAACGGTCTTCACCTGGTTTGACAAAGACGAAATACTCGTTCTCCCTGTCCATCTTCTGAATCTCCAAAATCTCCTGTAGCACCACATAGTCCATGCCGTGCTTGTTCTTACGGAAGATGCGTTGCGCTTCAATACCTATTCTCATATATATTCAGAGGTTAGAGGTGAGGGGTTAGAGGTAAGAGATCTAAGGATTTTAGCAGGTACGCCACCTACGATACAGTTATCTGGAACGTCATTGGTGACGACAGCGCCAGCAGCAACTACCACGTGCTTACCTATTGTCACGCCTGGTAAGATAACGGCATTGGCTCCAATCCATACGTCATCATTGATGATAACGGGTTGAGTGGATATGCCTTGCTCGTCAATCCGTAGGGTGGTGTCTTTGAAATTGTGGTTAAGTGCCGTGACGACAATACCTTGGGCAAGGTTGACATGACTTCCGATGGTGACAGGTCCGATGATGGTATTGTGTATTCCGATACGTGTGTCGTTACCGATAACGACATCACCGACGGCATTATTGATACAACAGAACGACTCTATCACGCTTCGCTTTCCCAGAGAAAAATTACGGTAGGGCGGCGTGTCCATCCGCACACTCGAATAAATCTTGGAGCCGTATCCCCGATGCTGGTAAAAAGGAGCCAGCATGCGGATATACCAACGAGGTCGTGCGTCCCGCTGGTTCATAATGACATAATCAAGCCATTTCTTCAGTCTCGGATTGGCTTTCAGTCCTTGTCGTAA
>CAJONQ010000065.1 GCA_905235835.1 uncultured Prevotella sp. | reverse complement strand
AGTCTATCGCTGATAAGATCGCAGCCAAGTTAGGAGTGGATAGTTTAAACGTTCAAGATCTCACGGCAGACGTTGTTGCAGCCAACGACAATCTGATTCTCGGTACCTCTACATGGGGAGCTGGTGAGATGCAGGACGACTGGTATGATGGAGTGAAAGTGTTACAGGGTGCTGACTTGAAAGGCAAGACCATAGCCCTCTTTGGTTGTGGTGACGCGGAGTCTTATGGTGACACCTTTGTTGGAGGTATCGGTGAACTGTATCATGCCATCAAGGACAGTGGTGCAAAATTCATCGGCTCAGTCACTACTGACGGTTACAACTTCAGTAACTCAGATGCTGTTGTTGATGGTAAGTTCATCGGCCTCCCTCTTGATGATGTCAACGAGGACGATAAGACAGACGGTCGTATCGACGAATGGATAGCAGCCATTTCCCCTAACCTTTAATCAAACGTGGACTATGACTCAGACGATGCCTATCGACCTGAAAGTATTGATGAACCACATCTATGAGTATAAGAAAGGTGTGCGTCAGATGATTCTTTTCACGATGAACAAGCGTTACGAGCAGTTTGCCACCCAGCGGTTGGAGCGTCAGAACATCCCGTATGTGCTGCAGCCAGCTGGTAAGAACACGCTCAACTTGTATTTCGGCAAGAAGGAATGTCTGGATGCCATCCACCTGATAGCCACACGTCCGCTGAATGAGTTGACACCAGAGGAGGACTTCATTCTTGGTGCAATGTTAGGATATGACATTTGTGCTCAGTGTGAGCGGTACTGTGAGCGCAAGTGCCGTGCCGTACCTGCCAACAGGCTCAATAGAGAGTAGTGTACTCTTATAGAAATTAATCATAAAGTATTTGTTTAGTTTATTGCGAAGGGCTTGCCGTGAGGTAAGCCCTTTTAGGTGTCTTTTCAATGGTGAGGCTGTGGTCGTTGATGTAAAGGAACAGTCGCATAGGGAGATAAAAGTTTTATAGTACTGAAAGATAGTTGACACTATAAACGAAAGAAAAAATAATAAATTTATTTTGTTCTTTGCTCGGTTTGCACTACCTTTGCAGACGATATGAAGAAGATAACGGATATAGTGGTGGTATTGGCTGCTTTGTTGCTTGCATTCTCTTGTGGTAACAGGAAGAGTCCGGAAGACTATGCGGGTATGATAGACAGTATCCGTAAGGCTGAGGTGGAGAAGGAACTCCTGAAGCCTGTGGCGAGCGACCCTGTCATCGCCTTTTTCGATTCCCTCGCAATGAAGTCCGTCCCCATGAAATACTCCCCTGAGTTCGTGGAGTATCTGCCTCAGATGATGAAGGTTCCTGAAGTATATAATAGTCGTTTTGACTATGAGAGTAATGTGGAGCTTTATGCTGTCAAATTACCATCCTATCAGAACTATCACATGATGTTGGTGGGTGAGAAGCTGGACTCCACCAATGTCTCGCTTTATCTCTGTACGATGAATAGGGATTATGTGTTGGTAGACCGTCTGTGTATCTACGAGCAGAAGATTGAGGATAAGAATGGTACGCTGGGTGTGATGCGTCAAGAGTATTATATCACGAGCAAGTATGAGGTCACCCTTGTCAGCTGTTTCCGTGGTGAGAATGATGAGACGGAGAGTGAGGAAGCAGCCTGTCGCTATGTCGTTAATAAGGAAGGTAATTTTGAGGAGGTAATCATCGAGCTATGATAGAGATAACAATCAAAGACAGTCTGTTGCAGCAGGCGACACAGGAGGGGATGGATTCCTTTGTCAGTGCTTTTGTCCATGCTATCCGCCAAGGTATTCATGACGAGCTGACGGCAGAGACGATGACACAGTTGAATGCCGACCAGATCACGCTCCTTGCCTGGGACATCCTGCACGAGGAAGTGATGGACGGCGGTTTTGTGCAGCTGATACACAACGGCTATGGTCCCTTTATCTTCAAGAATCCTTTTGCCAAGGCAGTTAAGTTATGGGGATTGCGTGACTTGTCCAAACTGATCTATGATGCCCACGCACTCTATCTGAAGCATCATGAGAAGATAGAGCAGGATTGTAACGAGGATGAGTTCATGGCACTGTTTGAGCAGTTCCCTGAGTTCGACGATATGGACGACACCTTTGTGGAGAACGAGGAGTCATGGACGGAACAGATTGCAGAGTATGTCGACCTGCATATTGAGCAGTTTGCTCATATAGAGAAATAATATGAATAAAGACGAAGAGAAAATCAGGAAGAAGAGTCCTGTACAGATACGCAACAAGAAGGCATCGTTTGAGTATTTCTTCATCGAGACCTATACGGCAGGTATTGTCCTGACTGGTACGGAGATCAAATCCATCCGTCTGGGCAAGGCAAGTCTGGTGGATACTTATTGCTTTATCAATAATGGTGAGATATGGGTGAAGGGAATGAATATCTCCCCCTATTTCTATGGTTCCTATAACAACCATGAGATGAAGCGAGACCGTAAGCTGTTGCTGACGAAGAAAGAGATACAAAAACTACATGCCGCCACCAAACAGACAGGTTACACCATTGTCCCCTTATTGGTCTTTATCGACGAGCATGGACGAGCCAAGATGGATATCGCCCTCTGTAAGGGAAAGAAAGAGTTTGACAAGCGTCAGACATTGAAGGAAAAAGAAGATAAGCGGGAGATGGATCGCGTGATGAAACATTACTAAATGAAGAGACTACAAGACTTAACCAAACAACGGATACTGGTACTGGACGGTGCGACAGGTACGATGATTCAGAAGTATAACCTCTCTGAGTCGGATTTCCGAGGCAGTCGCTTCCTCGATATCCCTGGACAGATGAAGGGCAATAACGACATGCTCTGTCTGACCCGTCCGGATATTGTGGAGGACATCCATCGTAAGTACCTTGAGGTGGGAGCTGACATCATCTCCACCAACACTTTCAGTTCACAGCGTATATCTCAGGCAGATTATCATCTGGAGGCTTTTGCCAGAGAAATGGCATACGAGGGAGCCCGTATCGCCCGTAAGGTGGCTGATGTTTTCTCCACAGACGAAAAACCTCGTTTTGTCGCAGGAAGTATCGGTCCTACCAATAAGACCTGTTCTATGTCACCCGATGTGAGTAATCCTGCCGCCCGTGATATGACCTATGATGAACTGTATCGTGCATACAGCGAGCAGATTGACGGACTGATCGAGGGTGGGGTGGACACCCTGTTAATCGAGACCATCTTCGATACCCTCAATGCGAAAGTAGCTATTGACGCAGCGATGACGGTCATGAAGCAGCGTGGTGTGGAGTTACCTGTCATGCTTAGTGTGACCGTCAGTGACCTGGCTGGTCGTACGCTGAGTGGACAGACGTTGGAGGCTTTTCTTGCCAGCATCAGCAGCTATCCCATCTTCTCTATAGGACTGAACTGCTCGTTTGGTGCCAGTCAGATGATTACGTTCTTACGGCAGCTTGCTCAGAAAGCACCTTATTATATTAGTGCCTATCCCAATGCCGGGTTACCAAACTCGATGGGACTGTATGATGAGACGGCTGAGTCGATGGCACCACAGATGGGTAAGATGGTGGATGAGGGACTCGTCAATATTATCGGAGGCTGTTGTGGTACTGACGAGCGGTTTATTGAGAAATATATTCCCTTGGTGGAGGGTAAACAACCGCATCAGCCAGTCCGTAAGCCGGAGACGATGTGGTTGAGCGGACTGGAACTGTTGGACGTGACACCAGAGGTGCATTTCGTGAATGTGGGTGAACGATGTAATGTGGCAGGATCCCGTAAGTTCCTGCGACTCATCAAGGAGAAGAAATACGACGAGGCGATAGCTATTGCCCGTAAGCAAGTCGCTGACGGTGCCTTGGTGATTGACATCAATATGGATGACGGCTTGTTGGATGCCCGCACAGAGATGACAACCTTCCTCAATATGATTGCCGCCGAACCGGATATCGACTCTGTACCTGTCATGATAGACTCTTCCGACTGGGAGGTGATCAAAGCCGGACTGAAGTGCGTGCAAGGAAAGAGTATCGTCAATTCCATATCCCTGAAAGAGGGTGAGGAGGTGTTTGTCCAGCATGCCAAGGATGTCATGCGCTATGGTGCCGCTGTTGTTGTGATGTGCTTCGACGAACAAGGACAGGCTACCAGTTACGAACGTCGCATAGAGATTGCGGAACGCTCGTATCGTATTCTTACAGAGCGTGTTGGCATGAATCCGTTAGATATTATCTTCGACCCGAATATCCTTGCTGTAGCAACGGGCATGGAGGAGCATGACAGTTATGCTGCCGACTTCATCAAAGCCACTGGTTGGATTCGTCAGCACCTTCCCGGTGCTCATGTCAGTGGAGGTGTCAGCAACCTGTCGTTCTCCTTCCGTGGCAACAACTATATTCGTGAGGCGATGCATGCCGTCTTCCTTTATCATGCCATCCAGCAGGGAATGGACTTCGGTATTGTGAATCCTGCTACGAAAGTACTGTATAGTGATATTCCCCAAGACCAGCTGACGGTGATTGAGGATGTCATCTTGAATCGTAGAAAGGGTGCTGCGGAAGCTTTGACAGAGCTTGCCAATCAACTATTGGAGGAACAGCAGTCACAGTCCTCATCTGCGGGGCTATCGCCTCATCCACAACAAGAGAAATGGCGTGAGGACAGTCTGGAACAGCGTCTGCAATATGCGTTAATCAAAGGAATAGGAGACTATCTGCAACAAGATTTAGACGAGGCGTTGTCTCAATATCCTCAGGCTGTCAAGATCATAGAAGGTCCTTTGATGGATGGTATGAATGAGGTGGGACGACTGTTTGGCAGTGGAAAGATGTTCCTGCCACAAGTCGTGAAGACAGCACGTACCATGAAACAAGCGGTGGAGATCCTGCAACCCGTCATTAAGCGACAACAGGAGGGAGACGGTAAGAAAGCTGGAAAGGTGCTCCTTGCCACTGTCAAAGGTGACGTTCATGATATTGGTAAGAATATCGTTGCCGTCGTTCTTGCCTGCAATGGTTACGAGGTGGTCGATATGGGTGTGATGGTTCCTGCCGAGCAGATCGTCCGTAAGGCGATAGAGGTGAAGGCGGATATCATCGGACTTTCCGGTTTGATAACACCAAGTCTGGATGAGATGGTCAATGTGGCGCATGAGATGCAACGGGCAGGTTTGGAGATACCTATTATGATTGGGGGGGCTACGACCAGTGAGTTACATGTTGCCTTGAAGATAGCACCTGTCTATGGCGGACCAGTGGTATGGATGAAAGATGCCTCCCAGAATGCCTTGGTGGCTGCCCGCTTGCTCAACAAGGACGAGGAAGCGAAGGTAGAGAAGGAGCTGGATGAGAAATACAAGCATCTGCGTGAGGAATACGAGCAGGAGCAGAAGCAGTTGCTTCCTCTGAGTGAGGCAAGAAAACAGAAGAAAGACTTCTTTAAAGAACAAATAGATATATGATCAAAACAATAGCTTTTGACTTAGGGGGTGTGATCATCACCATCGACCAGTCTCAGGCAATCAGCCGTTTTAAGGAGATTGGAGCGGATAAAGTGGAGGATTATCTGAACCCTTATACACAGACTGGTATCTTTGGTGATTTAGAGCATGGTCTGATTACTGCCGAGGAATTTCGTGTTGCCCTCGGACAATTGATGGGTAAGGAGTTTACCTATGAGCAATGTGCCTATGCTTGGCAAGGTTATGCCAAGGATGTGCCGCAGCGTAACCTCGATATCGTTACCCGTCTGCGACAGGAGGGATATCGTGTGGTGTTGCTCTCCAATACGAATCCGTATATGATGGACTGGGCAATGAGTCCTGCGTTTGACGGAAAGGGTCATTCTCTCTCTGACTATTTCGACCATTGTTACCTAAGCTACCAGTTAAAGAAGATGAAACCTTATGAGGAGATCTTCCGTGAGGTGTTACAACAAGAAAAGACTTTCCCCAACGAGATACTGTTCGTTGACGATGGACCCCGTAATGTCGCATCGGCAAGTCAGATAGGCTTCCGTACCTTCTGCCCGGAGAATGGTGCCGACTGGACGGAGGAAATATACAAATACTTAAAAGATTAAGCTATGAAGAGACATTTTTTGATATCAATGTTCCTGTGTGTGGTGATGTGTCTGCAGGCACAGACTTATCAAGTTCCTAAGCGTGAGTTCCGTGCCGCATGGATCCAGTGTGTGAACGGACAGTTCCAGAATATTGGAACAGAGAAGATGCAGCAGACACTGACCTACCAGTTGGATGAGTTACAGAAAGACGGTGCCAATGCCATCATCTTCCAAGTACGTCCTGCCTGTGATGCTCTTTACCCCAGTAGTATAGAGCCATGGAGCCATTTCCTGACTGGTGTACAAGGGAAGGCTCCCTATCCTTATTGGGACCCGTTACAATGGATGATTAATGAGTGTCACAAGCGAGGTATGGAACTGCATGCATGGATTAATCCCTACCGTGCCAAGTCGAAACTGGCTTACGCTCTTGCGTCAAATCATATCTGTAACCAGTATCCCGAACGAGCTTTTGACTATGATGGTCTGAAAGTGCTTCATCCCGCTCTGCAGGAGAATCGTGACTATATCTGTACGATCGTGGAGGATATCCTGAAGCGTTATGATGTTGACGGACTGCATATCGACGACTATTTCTATCCTTATCCTGTGCCTGGCGTGTCGATACCTGACGAGGGACAGTTCCGTGCTAACCCTCAAGGCTATACTAATAAGAATGACTGGCGTCGCCATCAGGTAGACTTACTCATCGAACAGCTGAATGCCACCATCCATCGTGTGAAGCCTTGGGTGAAGTTCGGGGTGAGTCCTTTCGGCATCTATCGTAATCAGAAGAATGACCCTCGTGGCAGTAAGACGAATGGTTTACAGAACTATGACGACCTTTATGCCGACATCCTGTTGTGGATAGAGAAAGGATGGGTCGACTATACTGTACCTCAACTGTATTGGGAGATGGGACATAAGGCTGCCGACTATACAGAGCTGATACGCTGGTGGAACAACCATGCCTCTGCTCGTCCTTTGTTTATTGGTGAGGATATAGAGCGAACTGTCAAGCATGCCGACCCTGCGAATCCAAGGAGTCACCAGTTACCTGCGAAGATGCGTCTCCATCAGGAGAATACGGGAGTGCAAGGTACGGTCTTGTGGTATGCGAAGGCTGCTGTGGACAATGTCGGCAACTACGGTACCAACCTCCGTAATGTGTATTGGCGTTACCCAGCCTTACAACCCTTGATGCCTCATATCGACCATAAGGCACCTGGCAAGGTTCGTAAACTGAAAGTCTTCACAATCGACAACCGTCAGGTACTGATGTGGACGGCACCCAAATATAAGTCATGGGAAGATGAAGCGACGAAGTATGTCGTCTATTGTTTTAAGAAAGGAGAGGATACGAATATCAATGATCCTTCTCATATCGTAGCCATCACCAACGACTGCTTCTATGAGGTTCCTATGAATTTAGAACAGGGAAAATATGTCTATATCGTCACTGCTCTTGATCGGATGCAGAACGAGAGCAAGACGGCGAAGAAGAAAATCAAGTTGTAGTTAATCGTCTATCTTGACAATAACAGGAGCCTCTACCTCTCGTCTCCATGCCTTCAAATAGTCAAACCACTCTTTGGCGGAATGGTAGCCGAAGGTCTCGTTGGCAGAGGTATAGGTCACCTTATAAGACATTTGCTTACCATTTACTTTCAGTACGTAAGCGTAATTGTCTTTGTTGGCAGGCTCCTCACTGACGATATATTTCTGGGGAACGAGTACGGCAAGTCCAACGGTCTCCCTCTTGCCGTTGATAGTATCGTTGGTGGGGAAGTCGGCACCCCAACAAGCACGCAGTCCTTTCTTGTCGCTAAACTCCTCGGAGCCTTTCACGTTGATGATACCAGTAGAGAAACGGTAGTCATTGACATCCTTATTAAAGAATACATCTACGTCAGTATCACGATGTCCGGCATACTGCGTATAGCGTATGGTCATATTGACTGGTGCTTTTGCCGCATCAACCAGCCAGCCGCGATCGACTAACTCCACGATGGTACGCAGTGGACCATAACTGATGATACGCTGGGTACGGGTGCGGACTGGTTCTACATGCGTCGGTTTGGTACCGTCCCATCCACGGAAAGCTCCCAGTCCGAACGTCTGACCTACCCAAAGCACGTCATCACCATATCCTTTTGCTTTCTGTTCCTGGTCTGTGTAGAACTGTGTTTCTTTCAATTCCAGTTGCTTGCTGAATTTACCATAAAGGTCCAGGGTCTGTCGTGCGTCAAAATAGATGCGGATACCATTCAGCTCACTCTCGAAATCCACTCCGTGATGATGCTGCAGGTTATAGGTGTAGGCAGCATCACCTCGGGCGGTGATAGACTCGATGTAGTTGTTCTGCTGATTCTTTTTCAGTTTCTTGTCTTTCGTATTTGCCATCACCATCTCTGCATAGACACGGGCAGGGTAGGGACGTGGCTCTCCTTTATCAAATAGGGTAACGGTATATTCCTTTTTCTCTTTCTTTCCCAAGTCAGCTAAGAAACAAAGCTCATCGAACGTCTCGTCCTGATCCAGATCATCCAGTTGACAGGGTATTTCCTTGCCGTCGACTGTGACAACAGCGGAACGTACCTCATCATAAGATGCTAAAGATATCACGATAGGAACATCGGAACGGGTGTCCTTTTGAGGATTGGTCACTGTAACGGTCATTGTCTTTTCTGCGATGACGGACTGGCAGCATAGGGTCAGTACCATGAATGAGAGTAGTTTCTTCATATATTAAATCAGTAGTTTGTACTACTGCAAATTTCACACAAATAAACGAAAAAGACGCATAAGACTACATATTTTTATCTTTTTTAGGTTAAAATTTGGTTTTTAAAATGTTTTTTAGTATATTTGCAACCGAATTTAACAATAATAAATGTTTTAACTCCTTTTATCGTCGTGCGAAAGGTCTATTTGCTTTTGGTCATTGCTATGCTCGCCTGTCTGGGTTGCGAGTGGCATCTGAGGTCTAATGAGGAGACTTCAGAGGAATTGCCTTTGACCATTGACCGTTACGATATGATAGAGAGTCTTTATCTGACAACAGGTGACTATTCTGCCTTGTTGCAGATGAATAAGTCTTATCCGATGCAGACTCGTATGTTGATAGAGGATGTTCTTCGGATCGGACAGGTGAATGATCCCGACATCAACCACAAATTCCTTCATTTCTTCAAAGACTCCACCTTACAGAGTCTGATTGTTGATGTCCAGGAACAGTTTGCTGATCTGGATGATTTAAACAAGGAACTGACAGACGCCTTTCGTCGTTTGCGTGATGCGATACCTACCCTTGAGATACCACAGATTTATGCGCAGATAGGTTCTTTCGACCAGAGCATCATCGTGGGTAATAAGACCTTAGGTATTTCGCTTGACAAATATCTTGGTGCCGACTATCCCTTCTATATCGAACATTATACTGCGGAGCAACGTCGTCTGATGACACGCTCCATGATTACTCCCGATTGTCTGGGCTTCTACCTGCTCAGTCTCTATCCCTTGCAGGAAAAGGAGCCTACCCCAGAGATGCGTCATCGGCACATGGGTAAGATACAATGGGTTGTCAATCAAGTGACTAAACAGCGTGTGTTCAAGAATAGTCATGTGGAAGCCATCGATAGTTTTATGAAGCATCATAAGGATGTTAATATCGAGCAGTTGCTTCACGATACAAGCTATTAAACTATTGAAATATGAACAAAATAAAAGTGTTTTTGCTGTTGATGCTTTTGCCGTTAGCAGCACATGGTTTAGATTTACGTCAGATTACGAGCGGACAATTCATTCCAGACAATATCCGTGGGGTGATACCTGCCGCTGATGGTGAGAGTTATACCCAGTTGGGTGATGACGGTAAGACGATTGTCCGCTATTCTTTCAAGACTGGGAAGGCTTTGGAGACGTTGTTCAATGCCGATGGTACGAAAGTGGATCGTATCAGTGGTTATATCATGAGTCCGGACGGTAAGCGTATGTTGATAGAGACCAATCGTCAACCGATCTATCGCCACTCTTTTACTGCTGATTATTATATCTACACCATTGCCAGTCGCAAATTGGTACCATTGTCGGAGAAGGGTGCTCAACAGACTCCCTTGTTCTCACCAGACGGTACGATGATTGCCTTTGTCCGTGAGAATAATATCTTTCTCGTCAAACTGCTTTACGACAATGCGGAGAGTCAGGTGACGAAGGATGGTAAGAAGAACGAGGTGATTAACGGTATTCCCGACTGGGTCAATGAGGAGGAGTTTGGCAACAGTCGTGCGATGGTGTTCACTGCCGATAGCAAACAACTGGTATGGGTACGTTATGACGAGCATGCCGTGAGCCAGTATTCCATGCCCCTTTACAAGGGGTTAAAACCAGAGCGTAGTGAGTTTACCGACTATCCCGGTGCTTATACCTATAAATATCCTGTTGCAGGAGCGGATAATGCAAAGTGCGCTGTTTGGAGTTTTGACATCGCCAGTCGTCAGACTCGTCAGTTGCAGGTTCCTCTCGATGCCGATGGTTATATCCCTCGTCTGAAGACGACCCATGAGCCAACGAAGGTGTTGGTACTGACGATGAACCGTCATCAAGACTGCCTGCGTGTCTATATGGCAAATCCGCTATCTACCGTCTGCCAGTTATTGATAGAGGATAAGACACCTAAATATATTAAAGAGGAATGCGTGGAGAACATGAAGGTGACCCAAAAGTATATCCTGCTTCCCAGTGAGCGTGACGGTTGGATGCACCTTTACCTTTATAATATGAACGGTCAGCTGCTGCGTCAGGTGGAACAAGGTGACTATGAGGTCAGTGAGGTATATGGTGTTGACGACCAGACGGGTAATGTCTATTATGCCTCCCATCAGTATGGTGCCACCGACCAGCGTGTCTTTATGACACAGGCGAATGGTAAGACGACCTGTCTGACGGACAAGGCAGGGTGGAGTAGTGCCATCTTCAGTGCCAACTATCAATCGTTCATCCATACATGGAGCAACCTGAACACCCCTACAGTTGTGACACTTTGTAACAATATGGGGAAGGTGCAGACGACTTTGATGGATAATCAGGAATTGCGTGAGCAACTTGCCAAAGAGCAGTTAGGTACTCGTGAGCTTTTTACGTTTACGACTTCCGAGGGCATCAAACTGAATGGATGGATGATCAAGCCTGCGAACTTTGACGCCAACAAGCGTTACCCGGTAATTATGTACCAGTATAGCGGTCCTGGCAGTCAGCAGGTGAAAGATGCGTGGAATATCGGTATGAACAGTCAGGGGGCTATCCTTGAGCAGTATCTCTGTCAGCAAGGCTTCCTCTGTGTCTGTGTGGACGGACGAGGAACAGGCGGACGTGGTGCCGACTTCGAGAAGTGTACGTATCTGCGACTGGGTGAGTTGGAGTCCCGTGACCAGGTGGAGACCGCCTTGTGGTTAGGCAAACAGTCGTATGTCGACAAAGACCGCATCGCTATCTGGGGATGGAGCTTTGGTGGTTTCAACACCCTGATGTCGATGTCTGAGGGACATCCCGTCTTCCGTGCCGGTGTTGCCATTGCCCCCGTCACCTCCTGGCGTTTCTATGACAGTATCTATACGGAGCGGTTTATGCGTACTCCGAAGGAGAATCCTTCTGGTTACGACCAGAACCCGATCAGTCGTGTTGACCAGCTTCATGGTGCCCTTTTGCTCTGTCATGGCTCTGCCGATGATAATGTGCATCTGCGTAATGCGGCAGAATATACCGAGGCATTGGTGCAGGCAGACAAGGACTTCCAACAATTAGTCTATACCAATCGCAACCACAGTATCTATGGTGGTAACACCCGTAACCACCTGTTCCGACAATGTATCAACTTCTTTAAGAAAGAACTGAAATAAGAAAAGCCTCTCATTGCGAGAGGCTTTTCTGTTGCTTAATAGTTTTCTGCTTTCACTTGGAAGTAAGCCTGTGGATGGTCACATACAGGACAAACGTCTGGTGCCTTCTTACCTACCACGATGTGACCGCAGTTAGCACACTGCCAGATGACATCACCGTCCTTGGAGAACACACGCTCCTTCTTCACGTTGTCCAGCAACTTACGATAACGCTCCTCGTGAGCCTTCTCGATAGCGGCAACACCCTCAAACTTCTCGGCGATCTCGTCGAAGCCTTCCTCGCGAGCCTCCTTCGCCATACGGGCATACATATCCGTCCACTCGAAGTTCTCACCACCAGCTGCAGCCTCCAGGTTAGAAGCGGTATCTTTGATGGCACCACCCTCTAACAACTTAAACCACATCTTTGCATGCTCCTTCTCATTGGCTGCGGTCTCCTCGAAGATAGCGGCAATCTGTACAAAGCCGTCCTTCTTAGCCTTTGATGCCCAATAAGAATACTTGTTACGAGCCATTGACTCACCAGCAAAAGCCTCTTGCAGATTCTTCTCTGTCTTTGTTCCTTTCAGTTCTTTCATAATCGTATTTGTTTAGTGTTACGTAATATTCTACATCTGTTACTTTTAACATCTTTGCAAAGATAAGCGATAAAATTCAATTCTCCAAATAAAATAGATGAATTTTATTTTTCCTCACCCTCAACAAAGGGAAAGGCTACGGGTAGGCGAACGTAGTTCGGGAATACGTGAGTACCTTCGACCAAAGCTCAAAGGTACGATTAAGTGAGCATAACCACAAGAATTTCATTTCTCTTAAAAAATGGCTTCAACCTTCACTATATGGGTTAATTAATTGTTTTTCAATGTTTTAACCCGTGTAGGTTCCCTTCAAAAAAATAACCGAACCTACACTCCGAGGGTCATCTAAGGGTTGTTCGGGTAGTCCGGAGGGCTCGTTCCGATATCAGTTACCACTTGTTCCAACAATGGGAACTGTCAGTTCCCTCCGTAGAA
>CAJONQ010000064.1:13565-25216 GCA_905235835.1 uncultured Prevotella sp. | reverse complement strand
GAACTCACGGACGATGCGGGGTGGTTGCCAACCATGGGTTGGAAAGCAGAATCCCAATCGCTCACTCTCCTGTAAGGTATAGTCACAGGAGTCCTTTTTCAGTTCGTCAGGAATATATCGCAACACATCACCTGTCGACTGAGCCAATTGCTCAGCCGCCCATTTAGTGTTGCCAGTACCAGAGAAATAGAATATCATGAGTGCAAGTCGAGTACGAAGCGCGTTCCTTTCGTAAACTCAGGATCGATTTCAAGGTCACCATTCATCTTCAGTGCCATCTGCTTACAGATGGGCAGTCCCAGACCGTCACCCTTGGTAAGGTCCCTAATCTCAAGGAAAGGCTTGAAGATATCCTCCCGTTTCTCCTCAGGAATACCACAACCTGTGTCGGATACGAGGAACTGATGAGTGTGAGCACTACGCTTCTTATATTCCAACCAGATAGTACCACCCTCAGGAGTATACTCTGCGGCATTCGTCAACAGATGCGTTAAGATATGGGTGACATACTCCTTATTCATGTCAATAGTCATCTTCGGGGCATTGATCTTCAAGGTCACATCACGCTTAACCTTGTCACGAATCTGATCCATCAACCCTTCACAGAAAGGAGGAATCTGAACCTCTTCCGTCTCAATCTCGTCTGTGGAGTTCTCCAATTCAGAGAGGGTCTGGATATGTGCGGAGAAATCCATCAGTGCCTTCACCTCAGGCTTGCTGCTGTCAAGCTTCTCCAATGTAGGATCCAGCTGGGCAGAGATATTACTGATAAACTTAGCCTTCAAGGCGTTATTGTCTTTCTCCAGGTTGATGATCTTCTTCTGTTTGCGAGTCTGGAGGATAAAGCGGAGCAGGATGATAGCACCTACTACCAAGGCTGCAGCTAAGGCGCCGGCAAGAATCAGAAGTCCAACGATAATCACCCAACGGGTTGTCAGTGAACTGTCTTTCTCCTCGATAGAAGCCTCATTATCTGCAATCTGCTTTTTCAGAGCCGCAATCTCATCAGCGTGTTTCAAGGCATTGGTAGAGTCTTTCCAAGCAAGGTAGTTGCTATACGACTGTGCCACTATATTGGCGTTATTACTCTTGCGACCATTGGCAATCAGTTGCTTGTAAACCTCATCCACCTTATCATATTCCTTTGAAGCTGTCAACTTGTTAGCCATCTCCTTGAAGACTGCGTCACCCTGTGCGTTCAGTCCAAAGGAATAGTAATAGATTGCCTTGCTGTATAGTAAGTCATTCTTTATCTTTTCATCATTAGCCGCCGCCGCCTGAGCCTCCATTGTATTCAATTGTTCCTTGGCACTGTCGGGCTTGCGGAATTTCATATACATCTGCAGACGCTCCTTGGTGACATAGTAGTGGAGTTCAGAGGCATTACTGCCTGTCGCCTTGGTGTTGATAACCTGGTCAAGCGTACGAAGCAATTCAAAAGCCTCCTTGTGAAGTCCGTCCTTAGAGTAGAGAGAGGCGGCTTTCGCTCCGCACTCGATACCCTGTTTCAACTGTCCTTTACCGACATACTCCTCGTATGCTCGGATATAATTATAACGGGCAGCGGGAATGGTCTGTGCTGCCTCTGCGTTTTTATGTAATTCGCTCTTCTGTGCCTCTTGTGCGTTAATAGAAACGCAACCAAGAGACAGGCTCAACAGTAATACTGAAACTTTCTTATACATAGTAATTAGTGTATTCTTTAAAATTTAGATGCAAAAGTATGAAATTATTTCATTTTATCCAAATAAAGTATCGATTTATTTGGTAGTTGGGCGAAAATAGTGTAATTTTGCAACCAATTTATTGGAAAAGGAAAAGAATTTAGATATATTAATTATGAGTGACAGATTGTTTATCTTCGACACGACACTCCGTGATGGTGAACAGGTGCCCGGATGTCAGTTGAACACGGTAGAAAAGATTCAGGTGGCTAAAGCACTCGAACAACTGGGTGTTGATGTGATTGAAGCAGGATTCCCTATCAGTAGTCCTGGTGACTTCAATTCTGTGATTGAGATCTCGAAGGCTGTGACATGGCCTACCATCTGCGCGCTGACTCGTGCAGTTCAGAAGGATATTGATGTTGCCGCCGAGGCCTTGCAGTATGCCAAGCACAAGCGTATCCATACTGGTATCGGTACCAGCGACTCCCATATCAAGTATAAGTTCAACTCCAACCGTGAGGAAATCATCGAGCGTGGCGTTGCTGCTGTCAAGTATGCCAAGAAATTCGTGGAGGATGTCGAGTTCTATTGCGAGGATGCCGGTCGTACGGAGAATGAGTATCTGGCTCGAGTGGTAGAAGCTGTCATCGCCGCAGGTGCTACTGTCGTGAATATTCCCGATACCACAGGTTACTGCCTGCCACAGGAGTATTTCGAGAAGATCAAATATCTGAAAGATCATGTGTCTAATATTGACAAGGCGGTTATCTCGACACACTGTCATAACGACCTTGGCATGGCTACGGCAAATACCTTCTCTGGTGTGATGGGCGGTGCCCGTCAGGTGGAGGTTACCATTAATGGTATTGGTGAGCGTGCCGGTAATACCTCATTGGAGGAGATTGCCATGATCTTGAAATGTCACAAGGCATTGGGCATTGACACCAATATTAATACGCAGAAGATTTACCCGACCAGTCGTATGGTATCCAGTCTGATGAATATGCCTGTACAACCTAATAAAGCAATCGTGGGACGTAATGCCTTCGCTCACTCTTCTGGTATTCATCAGGATGGTGTGCTGAAGAATGTACAGACCTACGAGATCATGGATCCAAAGGACGTTGGTATCGATGATAACAGCATTGTACTGACAGCCCGTAGTGGTCGTGCCGCCTTGAAACATCGTCTGAATGTCAATGGTGTAGAGGTCAGCGAAGAGAAGCTCGATAAGATTTACGAGAAGTTCTTACAGCTTGCCGACCAGAAGAAAGAGGTGAATGATGCCGACGTGCTGATGCTGGCTGGTGCTGATACAGCAGAGGCTCATGCTGTGAAACTCGACTTCCTGCAGGTTACTACAGGTAAGGGTGTGAAGAGTGTCGCTTCTATCGGTCTCGATATCAGCAACCAGAAGTTCGAGGCTGCCGCATCAGGTAATGGTCCTGTCGATGCTGCCATTAAGGCTTTGAAGAAGATTATCATGAAACAGATGACCCTGAAAGAGTTTACTATCCAGGCTATCTCCAAGGGTTCTGATGATGTGGGTAAGGTTCACATGCAGGTGGAGTACGACGGCAGCATCTACTATGGCTTTGGTGCCAACACGGATATCGTGACTGCTTCTGTCGAGGCTTATATTGACTGTATCAATAAGTTTAAGAAATCATGAATACATTATTTGATAAGATATGGGACAAGCACGTCGTACAGAAAGTTGATGACGGTCCCACCCAGTTATATATAGACCGTCTCTATTGCCATGAGGTGACATCACCACAGGCATTTGACGGTATGAGAGCAAGAGGATTGAAGTGTTTCCGTCCTGACCATATCTATTGTATGCCCGACCATAATACACCAACGCATGATCAGAACAAGCCTATCGAGGATTCTGTATCAGCGAAGCAGGTGAGTACACTGGCTCAAAATGCCAAGGACTTTGGGTTGACTCACTATGGTATGATGGACCAGTCGAATGGTATTATCCATGTAGTAGGTCCAGAGAAAGGACTCTCTCTGCCTGGCATGACGATTGTCTGTGGCGACTCCCATACCTCTACACATGGTGCGATGGGTGCTGTTGCCTTTGGTATCGGTACCAGTGAGGTGGAGATGGTGATGGCTTCACAGTGTATCCTCCAGCAGAAACCCAAGTCTATGCGTATCAGTATCAATGGTAAATTGGGTAAAGGAGTGACAGCGAAGGATGTCGCCCTCTATCTGATGAGTCAGTTGACAACCTCTGGTGCTACAGGCTATTTCGTGGAATATAGTGGTGATGTGGTGAAGGATATGTCGATGGAAGGACGTCTCACCCTGTGTAACCTATCTATTGAGATGGGAGCGCGTGGCGGTTTTGTCGCACCTGACGAGACGACCTTTAATTATATAAAAGGTAAGGAGTTCGCTCCTAAGGGAGAGGCATGGGATAAGGCTGTCGCTTATTGGAAAACACTGAAGAGTGGTGATGACGCAGTCTTTGATAAGGAACTCGTATTTGATGCGAAAGATATTGAACCACGTATTACTTATGGTACCAATCCCGGTATGGGTATCGGTATTACAGAGGCAATCCCTTCCGAGAATGGAGCAGGTTTCCAGAAAGCACTCGCTTATATGGGTTTCAAGGCAGGTGAGAAACTGCTGGGTAAGTCTATCGACTATGTGTTCCTTGGTGCCTGTACCAACGGACGTATTGAGGACTTCCGTGCTTTTGCCTCTATTGCCAAGGGACGAAAGAAGGCTGACAACGTGATAGCATGGCTTGTTCCCGGATCATGGGCTGTCGACCGCCAGATTCGTGAAGAGGGTCTTGACAAGGTGTTGGAAACTGCTGGTTTTGAGATTCGTCAACCAGGCTGCTCTGCCTGTCTAGCCATGAACGATGACAAGGTACCTGCGGGAAAGTATGCCGTGTCTACCTCTAATCGTAACTTTGAGGGACGTCAGGGACCTGGTTCTCGTACCATTCTTTGCTCACCTCTCGTTGCAGCGGCAGCAGCCGTTACAGGAGTCATTACGGATCCTCGTGATTTGTTATCTTAATATCAGTGTACGATGAGCAAAATCTTTCTATACACCACATTGCTCTTTGCTGCTTTTCTGCTGGTGGTATTTGTTGTTGCCTGTTCAAATGGCAGCAGGAATATCCAGCAAGACAAGAAGGTGGAAATAACGAAGTATGTCTATCAACATGGTGACAGGAGTGTGGCTCCAGACTACCATCGCAGTTACTCTATTGAGGTCAGTGCTGATACGACGGTTTTCACTATCAGCACCTATGGCAAGGTACTTTTGCGGAAGACTTACAGCCAGAATAAACTGGCGGAGATAGAAGCCGCTTTGAATGGCATGGACATCAAACTCAAAAAAGAGAAGAAGAGTGCATGTTCTGGCGGTTACAGTGAGTCTTTGCAGAAGTATTCACAGAGTGAAATAGTCTTCAATGGCTATGTTTATCATTGTGATGAAGAATCCGGAACGCTTCATGTGGGAAATGGAGATTTATCATCGGTTTTTAAGGCAGTTATTCCCGAATCAGTAGATTCGCTCATAAACGAAACAATGTTAATATGAAACAGAAATTCAATGTTATAACATCCACTTGTGTGCCCCTTCCTTTGGAGAATGTGGACACCGACCAGATTATTCCGGCTCGTTTTCTGAAAGCGACTACTCGTGAGGAGCGTTTCTTTGGTGACAACCTCTTCCGTGACTGGCGTTACAATGCCGATGGTACTGTCAATAAGGACTTCGTTCTGAACGACCCCACCTATGGCGGTTGTATCCTTGTGGCTGGTAAGAACTTCGGTTCTGGTTCCAGTCGTGAGCATGCCGCATGGGCGATTGCCGGCTATGGTTTCCGTGTGGTAATCAGTTCTTTCTTTGCGGATATCCATAAGAACAATGAGTTGAATAACTTCGTGCTGCCCGTCGTGGTTAGTGAGCAGTTCCTCGCAGAACTCTTCGAGAGCATCAAGCAGAATCCGAAGATGGAGGTGGAGGTGGATCTGCCTAACCAGACTGTAACCAATAAAGCCACAGGCAGACAAGAGAAGTTTGAGATTAACGGTTACAAGAAACACTGTCTGATCAATGGATTGGACGATATCGATTTCCTGATTCAGAACAAGGATAAAATCGAACAATGGGAACAGCAGAACGCATAAACGCTTCTCAACGTACCCTTCCTTACGTCGAGATTATGGACTCGACACTCCGTGACGGCGAACAGACTAACGGGGTGTCGTTTCTTCCTCATGAGAAATTGATGATAGCCAGAACGCTACTTCATGATGTCAATGTTGACCGAATTGAAGTGGCATCGGCTCGCGTCTCAGAAGGTGAGAAAGAGGCTGTGAGGATGATTTGTCGTTATGCTGACCAGATAGGTAAACTGGATAGAGTAGAGGTACTCGGTTTTGTGGACGGTCATCAATCAGTCGACTGGATTGCCGACTGTGGAGGAATAGTCATCAACCTGCTTGCAAAGGGATCATTAAAACATTGTACTCATCAATTGAAAAAGACTCCAGAAGAGCATATAGCGGATATCAAAGAGACAGTGGAGTATGCTGTTTCTCGTGGACTTGTCGTCAACCTTTATTTGGAAGATTGGAGTAATGGCATGAAAGACTCACAAGAGTATGTTTACCAGCTGATGGATGCTCTCACTTCTCAAAGTTTCATCAAGCGTTTTATGCTTCCAGACACCTTAGGTGTGATGAATCCTTTGCAGGTCATCGAGTATTTCCGAAAGATGATTAAACACTACCCACAAGCTCATTTTGATTTCCATGCCCATAATGACTATGACCTTGCCGTCAGCAACTCATTGGCAGCCGTATTGAGTGGAGCCAAAGGTCTCCATGTCACTGTCAACGGTCTTGGGGAACGTTGTGGAAATGCACCTATGGCAAGTGTGCAGGCTATTCTTAAAGACCAATTCCATGCCAAGACAGGAATTGTGGAGAATAAATTGAATGGTATCAGTAGACTGGTGGAAGGATATAGCGGTATTGCGGTCGCCCCTAATCAGCCTATTGTCGGTGAGAATGTATTTACACAAGTTGCTGGTGTCCATGCTGATGGTGACTCCAAAGATAAACTCTATTATAACGAATTGATTCCTGAGCGTTTTGGACGAAAGCGCGAGTATGCTTTAGGTAAAAACAGTGGTAAGGCTAATATTGCTAAGAACTTAGAGGAACTCGGATTGGAGTTGACACCCGAACAGACGAAGCGTGTCACTCAGCGTATCACAGAGTTGGGTGATAAGAAGGAAATCGTTACCCAAGAGGATCTTCCATATATCGTCAGTGATGTACTGAAACACGATGCACCAGAGGATAAGATAAAACTCATAAGTTATGTAGTATCAACAGCTTATGGTTTGAAGCCTGGGGCGAATATCAAGGTTGAGATTAATGGAAAACAATATGATGGCAGTGCGGTAGGTGACGGACAGTATGATGCCTTTGTGAAGGCTTTACGATACATCTATAAGAAATACCTCAATCGTACCTTCCCGATTCTTGCCAACTATCAGGTTTCCATTCCCCCTGGTGGTCGTACTGATGCCTTGGTACAGACCGTTATCACTTGGCACTATAATGACGGACTCCTCCGAACCCGTGGCTTGGATGCCGACCAGACGGAAGCTGCCATTAAGGCTACCTTTAAGATGCTCAATATCGTAGAGAGCAACTTATAGACAAAAAACAGGTAATTTATTTTGCAGTTTCATCAGAATTAACTACCTTTGCAATCGCATTAGGCTCACATGATTGTGATTAAAAGGGAAAGAGGTGAGAATCCTCTACTGTCCCGCAGCTGTAAGCAACCGTAATAGCGTGAACAATAGTCACTGATATTGTTGGGAAGACGTTCACGACTGGTTGCAAAGTCAGAAGACCTACCATTTGCATGATGTTACATATCTGCCTCTGGGGTTAGGCGATAGGAGCAAATTAAAGATGGGGAAGTGGGTTTCACTTTTAGGAATGATGTTGGTGTCAGAATGTGCAATGGCGCAGACAGACACGATTACTAGCCGTGTGCATCAGTTGGAAGAGGTCACTGTTACGGAGACCCAACGTAAGCATACGGTTACCAGCACTGCGCCCCTTCACTTGCTGGACCGCAATGACATGCTGACAATGGGGGTGACCGACATCGCTGACGCCCTGCATCGTCTGCCAGGCATCACTGTCCGTGACTATGGTGGGGCAGGGGGCGTGAAGACGGTTTCCGTACGAGGCTTCGGTGCCAAGCATACAGGCGTATGCTATGACGGTGTCATGCTCTCCGAGTGCCAAAGTGGTGAAATAGACCTTTCCCGTTATTCCTTGGATAATGTGGAACGCCTCTCGTTGGTGATAGGTGACAATGACGACATTTTCATGCCTGCCCGCCAGATGACGACGCCGGCGGTACTGAACATACAGACACTCCACTTGCCGACAGAGGACACCACGCCTCACCTCACCACGCAGGTGAAGTTCGGCTCTTTTGGCTATGTCGCCCCTTTCCTGCGCTATGAGCAGAACCTCTCCAGCCGTTTCGCCTTCAGTGCTATAGCAGAATACACCTATGCGGAGAATGACTATCCCTATGAGTTGCGGAACGGTTTGGAGACTATCCATGACCGGCGGACTCATAGCAGGATGAACAGCGGGCATGGAGAATTGAATTTCCTCTGGAACATCAGCCCCATGAACCGCCTGACGGGAAAGCTCTATTATTACGACAACGACCGCCAGCTGCCAGGCATCGTGCGCTATTATACGAATTTAAGCGGTGAGTGTCTTCGGGAGCGGAATTTCTTCGGTCAGCTGATGTATCAGACCCGCTGGGGCGATAAGCTGTCGCTGAAGTGGCACTCTAAGTTCAACTGGGCTGCCTCTATCTATAAGGATGAGTTGATGGCAGGTGGCGTCAACGATGCCAGCTATTGGCAAAGAGAGGCTTACACCTCTGTCGCACTCCTCTTTACCCCTGACGCACACTGGAGTTTCGACTACTCGGCGGACTATGCCTTCAACAATCTGAACGGCAGCTCGTGGCGGACGGTGTCGGGCAGACCGTATCGGCATACCGTCCTGCAGTCGGTTGCCGCGAAATATAAGGCGAAGCGTCTGACCGTCTTAGGGCAACTGCTCTATTCCCTCTATCTCAACGAGCAGAAAGATGTTCCGCAAGTCGATAGGGTCGATGTCCAGAACAATTCCGCCAACAATATGCGAAGGCTCTCTCCCTCCGTATCCGTCTCCTATCGGTTGCTTGAGACATACGACCTGTATGTCAGGGCATCTTACAAAAACATCTTCCGCTCTCCGACGTTCAACGAGAGTTATTATTTTCATTACGGCTCGCCCAACCTCCAGCCGGAGCTGACGGACCAATATAATATAGGTGTCACCTTCTCGCATACCCGGTCGAAGCGCCTGCAACTCTACATGACCCTTGACGGCTATTACAATCATGTGAGGGACATGATAGTCGCCGTACCTTATAATATGTTTGTATGGACTTGCGTGAACATTGGCAAAGTCTATACCTACGGGCTGGATGCCACCGTAAAGGCAGCTTATCATTTCTCTCCACGCTATGCCGTCTTGGTTTCCGGCAACTACAGTTACCAGCGGGTTGAGAACCGTTTCAACCCCGAGTCGCCCAACTACAAGAAACAGATAGCGTATATGCCGTGTCATACCGCCAGTGCCGCCTTGACATTTGAGAATCCGTGGGTCAACGTGTCACTGCATGGGGTGGGGATGACCAGCCGTTGGCCTAACAACGACCATTACGAGGGGACGATGATAGACGGCTATACGGATATTGGCATGACCGCCTATCGCCAGTTTACCTGGGGGCACCATCAATTAGAGGCGCGCTTCGACCTCAAGAATATGTTCGACAAGCAATACGAGATAGTATATCGCTATCCGATGCCGCGACGCAGTTATCAAGTTACTATTAGTTATAAATTTTAATGACTCATGAGAAAAAATTTTTTTAGTATGGCAGTCTTATTGAGCGCAATGCTCTTTACTGCTTGTAATGACAGCGACAATGGGAGCACGTCATATTCCGTTCCCGTTTCAAATGGTGTCTATGTGCTATGCTCAGGCAATGTGTGGGGGGGCATCAATGGCGACCTGACCTACATTGACTATGCTACGGGAAATTCGGCTAATGGACAGTTCAAAGCCAGGAACGGACGTGAACTGGGCGGAACTCCTAACGATATTTTCGTTTATGGCGATAAGATGTATATTGCTGTTACCGACGAGAACACCCTTGAGGTGGTGGATGCCAAGACTCTGGCTTCCATCAAGCAAATCAAGCTCACAGACGTGATGGGAGAGAGCGGTAAAAGTCCTCGTCATCTGACCGCTGCGGATGGTGTCGTCTATGTGTCAACCTATGGTGGTTGCTCGAATACCTTCGACCCGGATACATGGGCGGTGTCCACGGAGGGCAACGGTTATGTCGCAGCCATTGACACGCTGACCTTCTCGCTGAAAGATACTTATACCGTGGGGTCTTATCCCGAAGGTATCGACGTGGTGGGCAACACGCTGATAGTCGCTAACTCCGACTATAGTGCCCAGACGAAGGCTTGTGTCTCTGTCATCAATTTGCAGACCAAAGAGAGGAGGGACATTAAGGACAGCAAGATTACCAATCCCGTGGACGTTGCCGTGGCTGGCTCCGACATCTATGTCATGGACCAAGGCAACTATGCCGATGTCAAGGGCGGCATGCGTAAGATCGACAATAGCAACAACGTGACAACGCTGTTCGACTGCACCAATGCCACGTTTATCGGTAGCAATATCTTTGCGGCGGATTGTCCTTATGGGGCGAATGTCAAGAACTTTATCGTGTATGACATCGAGACAAGAACCAAGCGTGAGATTGCCTCTGGTGTGGATAAGTTCTTCTACCCCAGTGTCGTGACTGTCGACCCCGTGACGGGAAATATTTTTGTGGCTTCATATAATGAGAAAGCCGACACACCTGATGCTCCCGACTATAGTGCCAATGGCTATGTCGTGGAGTACGACTTCAATGGCAATAAGTTGCAAGAATATCCGTGTGGTGTCGGTCCTGTTGCCATCGTCTTCCGCATAGCCTATAAGAATGTTGTTTATTAAACATTCCGTCAGATTTTCTTTGTTTGCCTTCGTGGCAGTGTGGCTGTCTTCCTGTGGAGCCCGTACGGGGTTCTCGCAGGAGGAGGGTGACACTTTACGGTTTAAGTATGCCACACTGCTTTCCGTCGTCCGCCATGAGGGATATACGGAGGTTCGTGTGCGCAATCCGTGGAAGGAGGGCAGGCTGCTGCACACCTATGTCCTCGTGCCCCGCGACCAGTCGATGCCCGAGCGCCTGCCCCACGGCACTGTCATCCGTACACCTGTGGCGCGTGCCGCCATCTTCACGACGGTGCACTGTGCCTTGGTGACGACGATGGGGCGTGGCGGAAACATTGTGGGCGTGGCAGACCTCGACTACATAAAGGTGCCCTACATCCACGAGCAAGTGGAGCGGGGCAGGATAGCCGACTGTGGCAATGGGCTGAGTCCCGTGGTGGAGAAGATTATAGAGGTGAAGCCCGACATCATCATGCTCTCGCCTTTTGAGAACAGTGGCGGCTATGGCAAGGTAGAGGAGATTGACGTTCCGCTGGTGGAGTGTGCCGAGTATATGGAGTCGTCGCCTCTGGCGCGTGCCGAGTGGATGAAGCTCTACGGTATGCTCTTTGGTGCCGAGGAGTTCACCGACAGCCTTTTCGCCGTGGTTGACAGCAGTTACCATGCGCTGAGTCGGCAGGCTCGGCAGGCTGGGGCAGGGAAGTCGGTGCTGATTGACAAGATTGTCGGGTCGGTATGGTATGTGCCTGGCGGGCGCAGCACCATCGGGCAGATGTTGCAGGATGCCGGCGGTGTC
The DNA here is from genome assembly GCA_905235835.1 of uncultured Prevotella sp. Classification (GTDB taxonomy): domain Bacteria; phylum Bacteroidota; class Bacteroidia; order Bacteroidales; family Bacteroidaceae; genus Prevotella. The sequence goes on along the minus strand of CAJONQ010000064.1, from coordinate 13,589 downwards.
TATCCGTGGGCGAGCGACGAGCAT
>CAJONQ010000064.1:0-13543 GCA_905235835.1 uncultured Prevotella sp. | reverse complement strand
GCTGCCGTTCGAGGCGGTGCTGGAGAAGGGGGGCGACGCTGAGATGTGGCTCTATCGCTACAGCGGTGACCATCCGCAGACCTATAAGGAGCTGCTCAGTGAATATCACGGCTACCGCCAGTTGCAGGCATTTGCCGACAGGCAGGTCTATGGCTGCAACGTGGAGCTGACGCCGTTCTATGAGGAGACTCCCTTCCGTCCCGACTGGCTGTTGGCTGACCTCATCCAGATTCTTCATCCAGATATGACATTAAATATCCCTTTGCGCTATTACCAGAAACTGAATGAATAAAGGAACGATATATTGCATAGGGTTGACAGTAGTCATACTCCTGCTGTTTGTGCTGAACCTGATGATGGGGTCTGTGTCAATCCCAGTAGGTGACACGCTCCGTATCCTGATGGGTGAGGAGAGTGCCAAACCCTCATGGCGTTATATCATTCTGGAGTCACGTCTTCCTCAGGCGTTGACGGCAGTATTCTGCGGTAGTGCCTTGGCAGCCAGTGGACTGATGTTACAGACCGCCTTCCGCAATCCATTGGCAGGTCCGAGTATCTTTGGTATCAATAGTGGGGCAGGGTTAGGTGTCGCCTTGGTTATGTTATTCTTAGGTGGCAGTATCTCTGCCGGCTCTGTCAGCCTGTCTGGCTTTGTTGCCGTTTTGGTAGCCGCCTTTGTGGGAGCAATGGCTGTGATGGCGCTTATCTTTTTCTTTTCCACCATTGTCCGCAACCACGTGATGCTGTTGATTATTGGTATCATGATAGGTTATATCTCTAACTCGGCGATCTCTCTCTTGAATTTCTTTGCGACAGATGAGGGAGTCCGCTCTTATATGGTATGGGGATTAGGTTCTTTTGGAGGAGTGTCGATGAAGATGATGCCTGTCTTCGCTGGTATGACGATATTAGGGCTAATAGGTAGTCTATTGCTTATCAAACCTCTCAATGCCCTGATGTTGGGTGATGCTTATGCGGAGAATTTAGGTATCAATGTTATCCGAGCGCGTAACTGGCTTTTGATAGTAACTGGTATTCTAGCAGCCGTCACCACAGCATTTTGTGGTCCTATCGCATTCATCGGACTGGCTGTTCCACATATAGCCCGTATGATGTTGACGACGGACAACCATCGTGTATTGCTTCCAGCTACCATGCTGATGGGAGCTGTTATCACTCTTTTATGTAATATGATTACCGTTCTTCCTGGTGAGACCGGTGTTATTCCTTTGAATGCTGTTACGCCGATGATTGGTGCTCCAGTGATTATCTATGTGATTATTAAACGTTGAGAGCTATGAGAAATATTGTAATATCTCTCTAACTTTACGGCATTGGAAGTACTCGACGTAGTAAAAGGTATTACTGGAACGAAGAATCTTTTTAATAAGGATATCAAGAAACGGGTAAGGGAGAGCAGTATTGTTGTGCAAAGTTAGTCTAATTTGAGAGAAAAAGCAAATATTATTGCAATAATCATGTATATTTCGTAACTTTGCAGCATGAAAGCATACGACATATATATATTCGATTTAGATGGTACTTTACTTGATACCCTGCAAGATTTAGCCACGTCTGTTAATTATACTCTCCGTCAATACGGATTGCCAGAACATTCGACAGATGACATCCGACGCTTCGTGGGTAATGGTGTTCGTTTGTTGATGGAACGTGCTGTACCTGGTGGTGCCGGTCATCCTGATTTTGAGCGTATCTTTGCTACCTTCCGAGAATATTATATGGCACATTCCCTTGATACAACAAAGCCCTATGAGGGTATACCTGAGATGTTACATACTCTCAAATCCCGTGGGTGTAAGTTGGCTGTGGTCAGCAATAAGATGATGGCTGCCACCCAAGAATTGATAGCCCATTTCTTCCCTGAGATAGATGTGGCTATCGGGGAACATGAGGAAATGGGTATCCATAAGAAACCAGCTCCTGATACGGTCTATGAGGCGATGCGGCAATTAGGTATTCCAGCTCCATTCCCAGCTAATATCTCTGCGGTCTATGTGGGAGATAGTGATGTGGATATCCAGACAGCTCGGAATGCAGGAATTCCCTGTATCAGTGTCTTATGGGGTTTCAGGGATCGTTCCTTCCTAACCACACATGGTGCAACTACTTTTATAGAGCGTCCAGAGGAATTGGTTAGTATGGAAGAGAAATAATGCCAGGTAAAAATACAAAATGAACTTTAATCGGAGGCATTCCTCACTTTGATTGAAGGCATCGGAGACTTTCACCCTGCGGAGGCTTCGAGGACGAAGGAACCGCTTGTAAGACTGAAAATAAGATTTCTCTCAAAACCATCATACATTTCCACAAAAAAGTGTTATCTTTGTACCCAAATTGGTATAAAGAATGGAATACGTATTATTTAAAAACCGTAGCTATCGTGGAGTTATCTCCACGAGCTATGGGTTATATTTTTCTCATTTTCGCCTCTTTTTCAAGGCATCATGGTTGATGGCACTTATCTTTGCCATCGTTTTTGCAGCTTTGGAAATGCTGTTGTCAGTACAATTGCCTGCACTTTCTGCTACTATCATGAAACAAGAACTGGTACTGAAGACGACGTTATCTCCAGAAATTGCCCAGCAATATTTGGTAGCCGTATTTGTTACTTGTTTGCTGATATTACTTTATATCATCATTGAGGCATTAACAACGGCAACGTTTTTGAATAAGCTGAAAGAGCATCATGATACAAATTCGATGATGGTTCCTCATCGTTGGTTTACCATTAGTTGCCGTATGATGGGACGCACATTGAAAGGCTATTTGTTGACTATTTTGACTGTGATGATTCCTGTTGTTTTAATATCGGCAATCTTTCTGGCAGTATATCAATTTATGCCTACCGCAACAATGACTTTATTTGTTACAGCGTTTGTACTAAGTATTGTCATGGGATTATTGTATTTCCCTATGCTGTTCGTCTTTATGAAATATGTTATGAATTCAGGGAAATCTTATTACTCGTTGTTAGGTCCTTCTTATACAATGGGATTACGTCATTGGGGACATATATTCACAACATGTCTCATTGGAGGATTGATTATCTGCTTGTTAGCAGGTGTCTGTTGTTTGCCTACTATTATTCTGGCACAAGCACATTGGGCAGCACAAGAAGGCTTTTTGAATGGTGATCCCTTAGGGATGCCAAACTATATCAATATACTGTCGTACATTACCTATTTTCTGACAGGCTTCATGTTAGTCTATCTATGTATGCCGATGTTGATCATTGTATATTATATGTATGGTTCTATTGAAACCTATGAACAAGAGAAAAATAAACTGGCTATATGAAAAGACTGTTATTTATCGATCGTGACGGCACCATTATAGAGGAGCCTGCTGACGAGCAAATAGACGCTTTTGAGAAACTGAAGTTCGTAGAGGGTGTTATACGCAATCTGGTGTTTATCCGTCAACGACTCGATTTCGAGTTTGTGATGGTAAGTAACCAAGACGGCTTGGGTACAGACTCTTTTCCTGAGGAAACCTTCTGGCCCGTTCAGAACTTTATCCTTCAGACATTGAAGGGCGAGGGGGTAGAGTTTGACGATATCCTTATCGATTCTCATTTTCCAGAAGATAACGCGCCAACACGAAAGCCAAATATTGGACTGGTGGAAAAATACATTAATAATCCCGAATACGATATTGCTAATAGTTATGTGATAGGTGACCGAGATACTGACCGCCAGTTTGCAGAGAATATCGGATGTAAGTTCTTGCAAATAGGGAGTTGGGACAAAGTGGCAGAGACATTGTTTGCTGGTGAGCGTTATGCAGAGGTCAAGCGTACTACGAAGGAGACAGATATTGAAATCAAGGTATGTCTGGATGGTACGGGAAAATGTGATATATCTACAGGACTTGGTTTCTTTGACCATATGTTAGAGCAGATAGGCAAGCATGGTATGATGGACTTGACAATACATACAAAAGGAGACTTGGATGTAGACGAGCATCATACCATTGAAGATACTGCCATAGCCTTAGGTGAGTGTATCTTAAAGGCGTTAGGAGATAAACGTGGCATTGAGCGCTATGGTTATTGTCTACCGATGGATGACTGTCTATGTAGTGTCGCATTAGACTTTGGAGGTCGTCCCTGGTTAGTATGGGATGCGGAGTTCCATCGTGAGAGGATAGGGGAGATGCCTACGGAGATGTTCTTGCATTTCTTTAAGAGTCTGAGTGATGCCGCAAAGATGAATCTGAATATCAAGGCGGAAGGTACTAATGAGCACCATAAGATAGAAGGTATCTTCAAAGCGCTTGCACGAGCATTGAAGATGGCGGTACATCGTGATATTTATCATTATGAATTACCCAGTACGAAAGGAATGCTATGAAAATATTGAAATGGGGGTTCATCGGTTGTGGTGAGGTGACGGAGATCAAGAGTGGTCCTGCATTCTCAGAAGTGGAAGGCTCCAGTGTCATTGCAGTGATGAGCCGTACAGAAGAGCGTGCCCGCTCTTATGCCATTAAGCATGGTATTGCCAAGTGGTATACAGACGCACAGGAGCTCATCAATGATCCAGATGTTAATGCGGTCTATGTGGCGACTCCTCCAAGTAGCCATGCCACCTATGCTATTATGTCAATGAAGGCGGGCAAGCCTGTCTATGTGGAGAAGCCTTTAGCATCCACTTATGAAGACTGTGCCCGCGTCAATCGTATTAGTGAGGAGACGGGAATCCCTTGCTTTGTTGCCTATTACCGTCGTTATCTTCCTTATTTCCAGAAAGTAAAAGATATCGTAAACAGTGGTGTGATTGGTAAGATGGTTAATGTGCATGTTCGTTTTGCCGTACCACCACGTGAGCTGGATTATAATGATCAAAAGGAGTTACCTTGGCGTCTGCAACCTGACATAGCAGGAGGTGGTTACTTCTATGATTTAGCTCCCCATCAGTTAGACCTGTTGCAAGATATCTTCGGAGTAATTATTGAGGCACGTGGAATCTGTGCTAATCGAGGAGGACTATATCAGGCAGAGGACAGCGTGAGTGCCTGTTTTCAGTTTGAGAACGGGCTACCTGGAAGTGGCTCGTGGTGTTTTGTCGCCCATGAGTCAGCTCGTGAGGATCGCATTGAATTGATTGGTGACAAAGGGTCTGTGAGTTTCTCGGTATTCGATTATCAGCCAATCAAACTACATACTAGTAGTGGGACGGAGAAAATCACCATTCCTAATCCCCCTTATGTGCAGTATCCGTTGATTAAGAATGTGATAGAGCATTTGCAAGGTATAGGAATCTGTGAGTGTACGAGTGTTTCGGCAACGCCTGTCAACTGGGCTTTGGACCGGATATTAGGTAAATTCTAAAGGTATGAGAAAGTATCTCACCATTCTGTTGTTGACGATGACACTTGGAGTAGCTGCTTCTGACTCTTTGAGTGTGGAGAAGCCAAAAAGAAGTTGGCTGGCTCGCTTTGTCGACAGTTTCAGTGAGGTGGATACAAATTATGTTGAACCCCAGCATTACAACTGGGCATTGATGTTACAGTCTATCAATACCTATGACTATTATCGAATAAGCACAACAAGTGATAATAACCAATCGATATCCTTTGCACCTACTATTGGTATTCGTATGGGACCGTATTTTGGTTGGAGATGGATATTCTTAGGATACACCATCGATCTTCGTAACATTCACTTTTTCAGTGGTGCGCGAAAGTTAGAGATTGATGGTAGTATTTACAGTTCCCGTTTTGGCGCAGATATTTTCTATCGTCGTTCTGTGGATGATTACAAAATCCGACATGCCTATCTTGGAGAGGGAGTCAATACGGAACCGTTGAAGGGGATTGATTTCGACGGATTAAATGTTAGTATCACAGGTGTCAATTTCTATTATATATTCAATCACAAGCGCTTCTCGTATCCTGCCGCTTTCGCACAGAGCACCTGTCAAAAAATCAGCTGTGGTACTTGGATGGTGGGAATGGGATATCTTAAAAACGACATAGAGTTTGACTATAAGCGTATGGAAGCACTTGCCAAAGAACGGTTAGGTCAATATGTGAAATTGGACAGTAGTCTGATGTTTAATCGCATTAAGTATACAGACATCAATGCGTCAGTAGGTTATGCCTATAACTGGGTCTTTGCCCGTAACTGGCTGTTATGTGGCAGTATCTCAATGGCATTAGCCTATAAGACCTCCCTGGGTGAGACAGAGAGGACATCTGATTCCCAGAAAGACGAGAGTTTCGACTTTGGAAACTTCAACATCGATGGTATCGGACGCTTCGGTATCGTATGGAACAACACGAAGTGGTATGCTGGTGCCAGTGCCATTGTCCGTGCTTATAATTATCATAAGTCACGTTTCGCGGCTAATAATATTTTCGGAGACCTCAGTATATATGTCGGTTTGAACTTCGGACCGCGTGGACCCTATAAGAAAAAGAAAGTGAAAGAATAATCAATAAAAACGAATAGAATATGGAATTACCTGATTTTATGAGTTATGCCAATAAGTTTTCTCAATCGGACTTCGTTGAGAAGATTTCCCGTATTGCCAAGCGGGCTGGCGCAAAAATGGTGTATGCTGCGTTGATACTCTACTATACGCTGCAGAGTGACAAAGTAAGTACAGCTAACAAGGCAATGATTATCGGAGCATTAGGCTATATGATTAGTCCGTTAGACGTACTTCCTGATGCCATTCCTATCGTTGGTCTTACAGACGATCTTGCAGTGCTTATTTATGTCTTAAAGAAAGTATGGACAGATATTGACCCCGACATTCAGGACAAGGCAAAGTCAAAACTGTCTAAGTGGTTTGATGAAGACGAGATCGCCGAGATTAATGATCTTTTCAAAGAGGGCGAATGACCTACGAGTATGACCTTCGTGTACTTCCTCAGGTGGCTGCCAATGAGCAGTCGCTAAGACAGTATGTTGCCGACGAGAAAGGACTGGATGCCCGTACTATTATGCATCTGAGGATTCTCCGTAAGAGTATTGATGCCCGTCAGCGTACCATATATATTAATCTAAAGGTATGTGTGTATGTCAATGAGATGCCAGAAGATGATGCCTACCAACATATTGACTATCCTGATGTTTCTGAACGTCCTCAGGTGATTGTCGTTGGTGAGGGACCTGGTGGTCTCTTTGCCTCTCTACGACTGATTGAGCTTGGGCTCCGTCCCATTGTCTTGGAACGTGGTAAGGATGTTCATGAACGCAAGAAAGACCTCTCAATGATAACCAAGACGCAACAGGTAGATGGCGAGAGCAACTACTGTTTTGGTGAGGGTGGTGCTGGTGCTTATTCAGATGGAAAGCTCTATACTCGCAGTAAGAAACGCGGTAATAGTGAGAAGATTCTGCATGTGTTTTGTCAACATGGTGCCTCAACGAATATCCTTGCTGATGCTCATCCGCATATCGGAACGGATAAGTTGCCAAGGGTAATCGAGAATATGCGTAATACGATTCTCCGTTGCGGAGGTGAGGTTCATTTCCAGACGAAGATGACCCGTCTGATATTAGAGGGTGACACCGTTGTTGGCGTGGAAGCGGAGCATCATGCTCAATGTTCAATGTTCAATGTTCAATTCCGTGGTCCTGTCATTCTTGCCACAGGTCATTCTGCCCGTGATGTCTACCGCTATCTTGCCGATGCGAAGATAGAAATAGAGGCAAAAGGTATTGCTGTCGGTGTGCGTTTGGAACACCCGTCAATGCTGATAGACCAGATACAGTACCATAACAAACAGGGTAGGGGTAAGTACCTTCCTGCCGCAGAGTATTCTTTTGTCACACAGGTGGATGGACGTGGCGTCTACTCTTTCTGTATGTGTCCAGGCGGTTTTGTGATTCCTGCCGCCACAGATAAACAGCAGATTGTCGTCAATGGCATGTCACCCTCTAATCGCGGTGGGCAATGGAGTAATAGCGGTATGGTAGTGGAAGTACGTGCTGAGGATATTGAAGGTGAGGATGCTCTGCGTGTGATGGAGTTCCAGCAGCAACTGGAGCATGACTGCTGGCAACAAGGAAACAGGAAACAGACAGCTCCAGCCCAACGTATGGCAGACTTTGTGAATAAGCGTTTGAGTTACGACCTCCCCAAGAGTTCTTATGCGCCAGGACTTATCTCCTCACCGTTGCATTTCTGGATGCCGGAGATGATTACGAAACGATTGCAGGAGGGCTTTAAGTACTTTGGAAAACATGCGCATGGCTTCCTGACTAATGAGGCAACGATGATAGGTGTGGAGACACGTACTTCCTCACCAGTACGTATCATAAGAAATACGGACACACTGATGCATGTCCGTATTCAAGGTCTGTTCCCCTGTGGCGAGGGTGCCGGTTATGCCGGCGGTATTGTCTCGGCAGGTGTCGACGGGGAACGATGTGCTGAGATGTGTGCGGCTTACCTTACTGGTATCTTATCGACACGCTTCTGATGGCGTCCACCTTCGAAAGTGGCAGTAAAGAACTCATCCATGATTTTCTCTGCCATCTTATTATCGATAAAACGACCAGGCATCACCAGTACGTTTGCATCGTTATGCTGACGGATGAGATGAGCTATCTCAGGAATCCAGCATAATCCGGCACGTACCTGTTGGTGCTTGTTCAAGGTAATAGAGATTCCCTCGCCGCTGCCACAGATGGCAATGCCAGGATATACCTCACCACTCTCTATTCCCTCGGCTAACGCATGACCGAAATCAGGATAGTCGACAGAGGCATCACTCCATGTACCATAGTCCTTATAAGGATAACCATGCTCCTCCAAATACTGGAGCACATATTTCTTAAGGGGGTAGCCTGCGTGGTCACAGGCTACTCCAACGGTTTTCACTTCCATTATGCAAGCAGTTTTTTAACTTGTTCGTAAACATTCTGTCCTGTGTAGCCGAGCTTCTCGTCCAATACCTTGTAAGGAGCAGAGAAACCGAAACTGTTCAGACCCCATACACAACCGTCAGCACCTACGAGACCTTCCAAGGTTACGGGCAGACCGGCTGTCATACCGAACTTCTTCTTACCAGCAGGCAGTACGCTCTCCTGATACTCCTTAGACTGACTGCGGAACAGACCCTCAGAAGGAACACTGACTACACGTACCTTGATACCATCCTTGCGGAGCAGGTCGGCACCAGCCTCCAAGGTGGAAACCTCTGAACCAGAAGCGAGCAGGATCACATCATAGTCAGCATCAGAGCCAGCTACTACGTAAGCACCCTTTGTTGCCTGACTGTAGTCATTACCTGCAGGCAGCATCTCGATATTCTGACGAGAGAAGATCAGTGCGGTAGGTGTCTCCATGTTCTCCATTGCCATGCGCCAGCATACTGTTGTCTCTTCGGCATCAGCAGGACGTACAACGAGAACGGAGTTCTTACCGTGATGGTTCTTCAGTTTCTCCATCAGACGGATCTGTGCCTCTTGCTCAACAGGCTCATGGGTAGGACCATCCTCACCAACACGGAAAGCATCGTGAGTCCAGATGAACTTCACGGGAAGTTCCATCAGGGCAGCCATACGAACGGCAGGCTTCATATAATCAGAGAATACGAAGAAGGTACCACATGCAGGGATGACACCACCATGCAGTGCCATACCGATACAGCAGCAAGCCATCGTCAACTCAGCAACACCAGCCTGGAAGAAAGCGCCACTGAAGTCACCACGTACGATATCGTGAGTCTTCTTCAGGAAACCGTCTGTCTTATCTGAGTTAGACAGGTCTGCAGAAGCACAGATCATATTAGGAACCTGCTCGGCGAGTACACCCAGCACAGTAGCACTTGCACCACGGGTAGCAGCACCAGCTTTCTGCTCAACCTTACTCCAGTCAATCTTCGGAGCCTTACCGCTGAACCAGTCTTCCAACTGTTGTGCCTTCTCAGGATTAGCCTTTGCCCATGCCTCTTTCTTGGCATAACGCTCAGCACAGATTTTCTTCAGTTCCTCAGCACGCTTAGCATACATTTCCTTCACCTCTGGGAAAATCAGGAAGGGGTTCTCAGGATCAGCACCGAGGTTCTTCATCGTATTGATATAGGCATCACCGCCAAGTGGAGCACCGTGTGTAGCGCAGTTGCTCTCATAGCTGCTGTTGTCAGCCTTACGGGCACCCTTACCCATCACACAGTGACCGATAATCAGTGAAGGACGGTTCTGCTCCTTCTGTGCGTTCTTGATAGCCTCACGAATCTGGTCAACATCATTACCGTTGATCTTCTGTACATACCAGCCCCATGCCTCATATTTCTTGGCTGTATCCTCTGTCGTTACGACCTCTGTCTTGGTAGACAGCTGGATATCGTTAGCGTCGTAGAACATAATAAGGTTGTCAAGTCCGAGGTTACCAGCGATACGACCGGCACCCTGTGAGATCTCCTCCTGTACACCACCGTCTGAGATATAGGCGTAAATGGTCTGTCCCATGACTTCCTCACCCAGTTTTGCCTTCAGGAACTTAGCGGCGATGGCTGCACCAACAGCGAAGGTGTGTCCCTGTCCGAGAGGACCAGAGGTGTTCTCAATACCACGGGCTATCTCACGCTCGGGGTGCCCTGGAGTTACAGAGCCCCACTGACGCAGGTTCTGCAGGTCATCCAAGGTAAACTTACCAATCAGGGCAAGTTGACTATAGAGCATAGGAGCCATGTGACCAGGATCCAAGAAGAAACGGTCGCGACCTTCCCACTCGGGATGCTCTGGGTCGTAAACAAGGAATTCACTGTAAAGGGTGTTGATAAAATCAGCGCCGCCCATAGCACCACCGGGGTGACCAGACTTTGCTTTCTCAACCATGGAGGCAGCCAGAATACGGATGTTGTCCGCTGCCATGTTCATAACTTTGTTGTCGTTCATAATAGAAACATAATTAAATATAGTAATAACTGCGTTAGTGTAACGTTCCTGCAAATTTACTGAATTATTTTCTAATAACCACTATTTCTTTGGAATATTTAGCAAAAAGATGAAACTTTTTTATATCTTTGCCCAATAAACCTAATAAAGTAAGTATGAAAAGACTCGTTTTATGGTGTTTCCTTTCATGATTTTATGATTGAACTATCTCATACCGATATCTTGAGATGCCAATTTGGCACCTCAAGTTGGGGCGGTAGTCGTTATGGAGCATTTGTGGATTATTGAGTCCCCAAATTTCAAGAAACTCCAGAACAAACTCACCGACTAACTACTCCCCTCCTCCCGTTTTCTTCTGAAATGCCGATGTACAGGGCGTTTCAAGACGGGAGTAGTTGCTCCAACTACTCCCGTACTACTCCCGTGCCCTCCGCCCTTTATTTATCGGGGTTTGAGCCACATGACGGGAGGAGGGGAGTAGTTTTTTCGATTTTCTTAAAAATTCTCTTCAGAATCAGTTACCGACTGAATGGCATTCAGTTACCGACTAAAGCCCCTTTTCATACCGACTGAAGCCCTTAAACGGTTCAAATAAAGCCTTCATTTGACAAAGATATAGTTTGTCACTCGTTCCGATATCAGTTATGGGGGTACTCCGATACCTCCCAAGGGTGTTGGGGATAATCCCCAAGGGGGTACTAAAGGTATCTCCAAGCCCCTTGGGAATAATCCCCAAGCCCCACGAACCTGGCACCTTCACCCCATGAAGCCGGCACCTTCGACCCTTGAAGGCGGCACCTTCGACCCTTGAAGGCGGCACCTTCGACCCGAGGAAGCGGCACCTTCGACCCTTGAAGGCGGCACCTTCATTCCGCTTTTTACCCTATTTTATCATCAAAATCGCCTTTCCTTGCCACCGTTGCCGCTTCCTTGCCACCGACAACCCACTGATTATCAAATAGTTTTGCAAGGCGGCAACGGTGGCAAGGGTTTTAAAAATTACATGTAGAGGAAATGGTGGGCTGCACCTCGATAATAAAAGAAAAAAGGATTATTTCTTTGTATTTTGCTCGGTTTAGATAAATCTCTCACGCTCAAGAATACAAATAAATTTGCATTCTCTTCGCTTAACCGAAATTTTGCACTACCTTTGCGGACATGAAACGGGTGTTTTATTATTTGATTATTTATGGTCTTCTCCTGAGTTGCTCTGGTGAGAAACAGGAGGATATGCGTAATGCTCTTGACAGCCTTAATATATTGAATAAGTTAGGCTTACCGAGATCCAACCATTAGTTGACTATTTTTCAAGTAATGGCTCATCCAATGACCAGATGCTGGCATATTACTTGCTAGGACGTAGTTATCATGAGCAGCATAGATACTTTAGATGAAATAGAAAATGCGTGGATTGCTGTTGGAGTAGAAATTCCATCAAATTTGGCAATTATTGGTTCATCGACACTTTGTTCTGAGGAACACTATTATGTCGAAAATTTGCCTTCTGGATATAATGTGGTTTGGCAATTATCTGACAATAATCATTTTTCTATAAACGCAACAACAAACGACGTATGTGTTTCTGCATCAAACTATTACAGTCAAGGAGCAACTACACTAACTGCTTTAATATCTTATAACGGGGGAGTTGTCAAAACTCTCTCCAAGAATATCTATACCCATGGAACAGCTCTTTCAATATCCGGAACACAAGAAGCGTATTCTTCGCCTTTGGGATATTATCCAGAACAAACATTCTCCTACAATGTAACTAATGCTGGGAGTGGATTCTCCTCTTCCAATATTATCGTCAATGCGGATTGTGATATTGTTTTGAAATCTGAACGCTTCCAAGGCATGGAAATAGGTTTTGAGGGAAACGGTGCACCCACTAATGTGCAACATAACGGTAGCATTATTTCTTTCCATACTCAGCCATATTCCATTAATTACGCTCAGATACGATCAATTGGTGGGGGTGACGATTTGAAACCTTTGAAACCTGCTTTTTATCCATTTACTATGCAACTAAGAGACGAAGAAGGATGTTCGGATTTTGATTTAAATTTCAAGGTAGAGACATTGCCATTTTTGAATGATTCAGAATTACAGATATCTACTACGTCTACAACCTTATACGCTCATTTACTGACAGCATACGCTATTCCTATTGGTGGCGGATTATATCAGCAACCGACATGGAATCTCTCTGTAATTAATTCTCAGACAGGACAAATCATGGTCTCAAAAACAGTTATTGGTGCTGACACAACAGTCAATATCAGTAGTTATAGTTCTGGTATGTATATTGTGAGAGCCGTACATGACGGGAACACCTATAGCGCAAAATTCATTAAATAATCCTGTGAACAGTTGATATTTTAAAATAATAATTCTATCTTTGCAACATAATTATAACTTACGACAATGAGAAAGAACCTAACGATTATACTTTTTGCCCTGTTGGCATCAGTGTTGGCAGGATGTGGCGATGACGAATCTAACAAAACAGATGTTTTTGCTAGCTTGCGAGGCAGCAATAGTTCCGAATGGACAGAAGCCACCCAAAAGGCTGCCAGCATCATCATTGGGAAATGGGAACTTGTGTATGATGGTACCGCACAAGAAGGTATGGATGGCTATAACTCTTTTGCGGAATTTAAT
>CAJONQ010000063.1 GCA_905235835.1 uncultured Prevotella sp. | reverse complement strand
TTGTGAAAGGTTATGAGATTGAACAATAACTCAGTACAATTGTAAAGGGACTTGCCATTGTTAAGACAAGTCCCTTTTCAATATAACAGTTTAGAGCTAGTTTACTCCTCTACAGCAGCCTGCGCGGCGGCAAGGCGTGCGATGGGCACACGGAATGGAGAGCAAGATGCGTAGTTCATGCCAATCTTAGCACAGAACTTCACACTGCTTGGCTCACCACCATGCTCACCACAGATACCGCAACGCAGCTCTGGACGAACCTCACGACCAGCCTTCACAGCATACTTAATCAGTTTACCAACACCCTTCTGGTCGAGAACCTGGAATGGGTCAACCTTCAGGATCTTCTTGTCGAGATATACAGGCAGGAACGATGCGATGTCGTCACGGCTGTAACCGAAGGTCATCTGTGTCAAGTCGTTGGTACCGAAGGAGAAGTACTGAGCCTCTGTAGCGATACGGTCAGCTGTCAGGGCTGCACGAGGAATCTCAATCATCGTACCAATCTCAAACTCTACCTCGATGCCTTCCTGTGCAAATACCTCCTTGGCTGCCTCCAGAATTACCTCTTTCTGTTGCTTCAACTCATAGAGTGTACCAATCAGCGGAACCATGATCTCTGGCATTGGGTTCTTGCCCTCCTTCTTCAACTCACAGGCAGCACCAAGGATGGCACGAGTCTGCATAGCGGTGATCTCTGGGAAGGTGATACCCAGACGGCAACCACGGTGACCCAGCATTGGGTTGTTCTCTGCGAGAGAGTCAACACGACGCTTGATATCCTCTACGCTGACACCCATCTCCTTTGCCATGGTCTCCTGACCAGCAAGATCGTGGGGAACGAACTCGTGGAGAGGTGGATCCAACAGACGGATGTTCACGGGCAGCCCGTCCATAGCCTCCAAGATTCCCTTGAAGTCAGCCTTCTGGTAAGGCAGTAACTTAGCAAGAGCCTTCTCACGTCCAGCAGCACTATCGGCAAGGATCATCTCACGCATAGCGATAATCTTCTTGTCCTCGAAGAACATGTGCTCTGTACGTGTCAGACCGATACCCTTGGCACCGAAGTTGCGAGCAACCTGTGCGTCGTGTGGAGTATCAGCATTGGTACGAACCTGCAACTTGGTGTACTTGTCGCAGAGGTCCATCAGCTCCTTGAAGTCACCACTCAGCTCAGCAGCCTTGGTGGGAACCTCGCCAGCATAAACCTGACCAGTAGTACCATTCAGAGAGATATAGTCACCCTCCTTATACTTAATACCGTCAATCTCTACGGTCTTGTCCTTATAGCTTACATTCAGCGAGCCAACACCTGATACGCAGCACTTACCCATACCACGAGCCACAACGGCAGCGTGAGAAGTCATACCACCACGTGCGGTCAGGATACCCTCAGCGGCAGACATACCTGCGAGGTCTTCTGGAGAAGTCTCGATACGAACAAGAACCACCTTGTGACCGTCCTTGTGCCACTCCTGAGCATCGTCAGCGTGGAACACGATCTGACCACATGCTGCACCAGGAGAAGCAGGCAGACCCTGTGCAATCACCTTGGCGGAAGTCAGTGCCTTCTTGTCGAAGATGGGGTGCAACAGCTCGTCGAGCTTCTGAGGCTCACAACGCTGGATAGCCGTCTTCTCGTCAATCTTACCCTCATGGAGCAGGTCGATAGCGATCTTCACCATAGCGGCACCTGTACGCTTACCGTTACGTGTCTGGAGGAACCACAGCTTGCCCTCCTGTACGGTGAACTCCATATCCTGCATGTCACGATAGTGCTCTTCCAGTTTCTCCTGAATACCGTTCAACTGAGCATAAATCTCAGGCATTGCCTCCTCCATAGAAGGATACTTAGCAACACGCTCAGCCTCAGAGATACCAGCACGCTCAGCCCAACGCTGAGAACCGAGCTTCGTAATCTGCTGTGGTGTGCGAATACCTGCGACAACGTCCTCACCCTGAGCATTAACGAGATACTCACCGTTGAACACGTTCTCACCATTGGCAGCGTCACGGCTGAAGCATACACCAGTAGCAGAGGTGTCACCCATGTTACCGAAGACCATTGCCATAACAGATACGGCAGTACCCCACTCGTCGGGGATTCCTTCCATCTTACGATAGAGGATAGCACGCTCGTTCATCCAAGAACGGAACACAGCGCAGATAGCACCCCAGAGCTGCTCGATAGGATCGTCGGGGAAGCTCTTACCAGTGCGCTCCTTGATGGCAGCCTTGAACAACTGAACGAGTTTCTTCAACTCGTCAACGCTCAGGTCCTTATCCAGCTTCACGCCACGCTCAGCCTTCACCTTCTCGATAATCTCCTCGAATGGATCGATATCCTCTTTGTTCACAGGCTTCATCTCCAATACGACATCACCGTACATCTGAACGAAACGACGATAAGAGTCATATACGAAGTGAGGATTGTTGGTTTTCTTCACCATCCCCTCTGCCACCTCGTCATTCAGACCAAGGTTCAGGATGGTATCCATCATACCCGGCATAGAGGCACGGGCACCTGAACGTACAGAGACAAGCAGTGGGTTCTCCTTGTCACCGAACTTCGAGTTCATCAGACCCTCAATATGCTTAACGGCAGCCATCACGTCGTCATTCAGAAGCTCCATAATTTTCTCCTGACCAACCTGATAGTACTCGTTACAGCAGTCTGTTGTGATTGTAAAACCTGGAGGAACGGGAACACCAATCAGGTTCATCTCGGCAAGGTTAGCACCTTTACCACCCAGTTCCTCACGCATCTTTGCGTTACCTTCAGCTTTTCCGTTACCAAAGGTATAAACTCTTTTTTGGCTCATAAGATTAGCAATGTATTATTATATGTTAACATTAAAATGATATCAATAGTCCTGCAAAGATAATACAAATTTCTGATGTTTGCAAATTTTCTTGCCAATATTTGGTAATAAAGAAAAAAGTCACTATCTTTGCACGACATAAAACAAATCAATTAAAACATTATTAATAGTACTATTATGAAACCGTTAAACAAACATTTTGCGCCTAAGAGCGTTATGCCTGAAAAGGTGATTCAGTTTGGTGAGGGTAATTTCCTCCGTGCTTTTGTTGATTGGATTATCTGGAATATGGACCAGAAGACCAATTTCAATGGTTCTGTTGTTGTAGTACAGCCTATCGACAAGGGTATGGTTGAGTGGCTGAACGGTCAGGACTGTCTGTATCACGTGAACCTGCAAGGTCGTGAGAATGGTCAGCCCGTTAATACGCTGGAGCGTATTGATGTCATTAGCCGCGCTTTGAATCCTTATTCTCAGAATGACGCCTTCATGGCTCTTGCAGACCAGCCAGAGATTCGTTTCGTGATCTCTAACACCACAGAGGCTGGTATCGCTTTCGATCCTGCTTGTAAGTTGGACGACAAACCCGCTTCTTCTTATCCTGGTAAGCTCGTTCAGTTACTGTATCGTCGCTATCAGACTTTCAATGGTGACCCCACAAAGGGACTGATTATCTTCCCTTGTGAGCTGATCTTCCTCAATGGTCACGTATTGAAGGACTGCATCAATAAATATATCGAGTTGTGGCAGTTGCCCGCAGACTTCAAGAAGTGGTTCGATGAGTGCTGCGGTGTCTATGCTACCTTAGTAGACCGTATCGTTCCTGGTTTCCCACGCAAGGAAATTGCTGAGATTCAGGAGAAGGTGGGTTATCGTGACAACCTCGTCGTACAGGCAGAGAACTTCCACCTGTGGGTCATCGAGGCTCCGAAAGAAATTGCTAAGGAGTTCCCCGCAGACAAAGCCGGACTGCATGTATTGTTCGTACCTTCTGAGGAGCCATACCACAAGCGTAAGGTGACTTTGTTGAATGGTCCGCATACCGTGCTCTCTCCTGTTGCTTATCTGAGTGGCGTGAATATCGTCCGTGATGCTTGCAACCATGAGGTGATCTCTAAGTACATCCATAAGGTACAGTTCGACGAGTTGATGCAGACTCTCGACCTCCCCATGGACGAGTTGGAGAAGTTTGCCGCTGACGTACTGGAGCGCTTCGACAACCCATTTGTAGACCATCAGGTAACGAGCATCATGCTTAACAGTTTCCCGAAGTTCCAGGCTCGCGACCTCCCCGGAGTAAAGACCTATCTGGAGCGCAAGGGCGAGCTGCCTAAGGGCTTGGTATTCGGTCTTGCAGCTATCATCACCTACTACAAGGGTGGTAAGCGTGCCGACGGTGCAGAGATTGTTCCTAACGACGACCAGAAGATAATGGATTTGTTGAAGGAGCTGTGGGCAACTGGTGATACTCAGAAGGTTACCGACGGTGTACTTGGTGCAGAGTTCATCTGGGCTGAGAACCTCAACAAGATTCAGGGTCTGAACGCAATGGTGAAGCAGTTCCTCGACATTATCCAGGAGAAGGGTATGCTGGAGGCTGTGAAGACAATCCTGTAATTACACATTATTATATATATAAAAAAGCGGGTTACTTGAAAAGGTAACTCACTTTTTTCTTGTATATCTCAGAAAAATTCCCGAACTTTGCAATCTATTTTAAGGAGAACCATGAGCGATTGTATTGAGATAAAGGGAGCAAGGGTTAACAACCTGAAGAACGTGGACGTGAAGATTCCACGCAACAAACTGGTGGTGGTGGCTGGTGTGAGTGGCAGCGGCAAGTCGTCACTCGCCTTCGACACACTCTATGCCGAGGGACAACGCCGTTACGTGGAGAGTCTGTCGAGTTATGCCCGTCAGTTCTTAGGACGTATGAACAAACCTGAGTGTGACTTCATCAAGGGCATACCACCCGCTATCGCCATCGAGCAGCGGGTCATCTCCCGTAACCCTCGCTCTACTGTTGGTACTACCACAGAGATCTATGAGTATCTGCGGTTGCTCTATGCCCGTATCGGTCGTACCTACTCTCCTATCAGTGGACAGGAGGTGAAGAAACACTCCACGGAGGATATCATCCAATGTGCCATGCAATATACCAAAGGAACGAAGTTCGTGGTGATGGCACCAGTGGTGATCCCTGAGGGACGTACCTTGGAGCAGCAACTTAAAATGTATGTGCTTAACGGCTATGCACGTATCTTCGTCAACAGCGACTTCCAAAGGATTGATGATTATCTTGCTGATAACGCCAAGCTTTCCGAATCCTCTGAGTTATACCTCGTCATCGACCGTCTGACAGTTGATGATGCCAAGGATGCGATCTCCCGACTGGTTGACTCTGCCGAGACTGCTTTCTACGAGGGTAATGGCGAGTGTCGTCTGATGTTCCTCCCCTCGATGCTCTCTTACGATTTCTCCATGCGTTTCGAAGCTGACGGTATGAAGTTCGAGGAGCCATCTGACAATCTTTTCTCCTTCAACTCACCCGTTGGTGCCTGTCCTGAGTGTCAGGGTTTTGGTAAGATTATTGGCATCGACGAACATTTAGTGATTCCCAATACCACCCTATCGGTCTATGACGGCTGTGTGGTTTGTTGGCATGGGGAGAAGATGAAGATGTGGAAGGATGAGTTCTGTCGTCGTGCCGCCAAGGACAACTTCCCTATCTTCGAGCCTTACTATAACCTGACACAACAGCAGAAGGACATGCTGTGGCATGGTTTACCTTCTGAGCGTCAAAAGGACATCCACGACCAGATTAGCATCGACGCCTTCTTCCAGATGGTGAAGGAGAACCAATACAAGATTCAGTATCGGGTGATGCTGAGCCGTTATCGTGGTAAGACGACTTGTCCGAAATGTCATGGTACTCGCTTGAAGCCAGAGGCAGACTATGTGAAGATTGGAGGACGAAGCATCTCCGACCTCGTACAGATGCCTGTGGTGCGACTGAAGCAATGGTTTGACGAGGTACAACTCACAGAACAGGAGCAACAGATCGGTAAGCGGTTGCTGACGGAGATCAACTCTCGTCTGCAATTCCTGTTGGATGTAGGATTAGGGTATCTCACCCTTAACCGTATGTCTAACTCGCTCAGCGGTGGGGAGAGTCAGCGCATCAACCTGACGACCTCGCTCGGTTCGTCGCTCGTGGGTTCCTTATATATATTAGATGAGCCGAGCATCGGACTGCATAGTCGTGACACCGACCGGCTTATCAAGGTACTCAAAGAGTTACAGGCACTGGGTAATACGGTGGTTGTCGTAGAACACGACGAGGAGATGATGCGTGCCGCCGACTATCTCATTGACGTAGGACCCGACGCTGGCAGACTGGGGGGCGAGATTGTCTTCGAGGGGAATGCCGAGGACATCAACAAGCAATCGCTCAAGAAATTTCCCAAGAGTCATACCGTCAAATACCTGTTGCACCAAGAGGAGATACCTGTTCCCAAGAGCCGTCGCCCTTGGAACAGGAAGATTGACATCAAGGGAGCACGTATGAACAACCTTCGGGGCATCAATGTCTCCATCCCTCTGAATGTGATGACTGTGGTGACGGGTGTCAGCGGCAGTGGTAAGTCGAGTCTGATCAAGGGTATCCTCTACCCTGCCCTCAAACGACTGCATGGTGATGTGTGTGACCCCCCAGGTGAGTATATGGGACTGGGTGGCGACCATGAGGCTGTCAAGCATATCGAGTTTGTCGACCAGAACCCTATCGGTAAGTCGACACGCTCTAATCCTGCCACTTATGTCAAGGCATACGACGCTATCCGTGACCTCTTTGCCGAGCAACCGCTGTCGAAGCAACTCGGTTTCACGTCGCAGTATTTCTCGTTCAATGCCGATGGCGGACGCTGTGACGAGTGTAAGGGTGCCGGTGTCATCACGGTTGAGATGCAGTTCATGGCAGACCTCGTCTTGGAGTGTGAGGCATGTCATGGTCACCGCTTCAAGCACGACATCCTCGATGTGCGCTATGAGGGTAAGAATATCGACGAGGTACTGAACATGACGATCTCGGAGGCTATCGAGTTCTTTGGTAATGGAAAAGAGAGTCTGTGTAAGACCATCGTCAACCGCTTAAAACCTTTGGAGGATGTGGGACTGGGCTATATCAAACTGGGACAGAACTCCTCTACCCTCTCCGGTGGTGAGAACCAGCGTGTGAAACTCGCCTACTTCATCGGACAGGAACGACAAGAACCCACCTTATTTATATTTGACGAACCGACGACGGGTTTGCACTTCCATGATATCCAGCGACTGCTCCACGCCTTCGACGCATTGATTGAGCGAGGACACACCATCCTCGTCATCGAGCATAACATGGAGATCATCAAGTGTGCCGACCATGTCATCGACCTCGGACCTGATGGCGGTGACCGCGGGGGTAACCTCGTCACCTGCGGCACCCCAGAGGAAGTGGCTGCCTGCGAGAAGAGCATCACAGGAAAATTCCTATGTGAGAAACTTTGTTAAGTAAAAATTTTGCTGAACCGATTTTTTGTATTATCTTTGCAGTCGCAAAAAGAAAAGCGTTCTTTGAGGTTGCCGATATGGCTCAGTTGGTAGAGCAACGCATTCGTAATGCGTGGGTCGCCGGTTCGAGTCCGGCTATCGGCTCTTTCGGGCAAGGAGAGTCAGAGTCATCTGACTCTTTTGCTTATATATCAGTAGGCGGAATTAGCTCAGTTGGTAGAGCATTGGCTTCCCAAGCCGAGGGTCGCGGGTTCGAGTCCCGTATTCCGCTCTTCCTGCAGCAAAATGACAGAAGATGAGAAAAAAGTCTTTGAAAAATTTGCAGGAGTGAAATAAAAGCATTACCTTTGCACCCGCAATCAAGGAGATAACCCCAAGGTTTCTGACTCCGAGGTCCTGATGGAAGGATGGGTGAGTGGCTGAAACCAGCAGTTTGCTAAACTGCCGTACGGGTTCCCGTACCGGGGGTTCGAATCCCCCTCCTTCCGCAGCCGAGGGGATTTCTCTAAGAGAGCATTTTTGATATGTTGGCAATATTCGCTTGATAGCGTTCGCCACTCGGTCGATTCATCTAATGGTTAGGATACAAGATTCTCAATCTTGGCATAGGGGTTCGATTCCCCTATCGACTACTTAAAAGCACTGATTGTCAGTGCTTTATTTGTTTTTTATGCATAGTTTTCGTTTTATTTTCTTACCCGTAAGTATAGCGAGAGGTAAATCAGTAAAACCACATGTAAACCACCACAATCATTCACCCTCCATCTCACATTGAGCCTCATCCACCTATGTGATCTTAGTAAAAGAGGATGGGAGAATGTCGTTCGTCGAAATTTTGTCTGCTACTATTTTACTTGTTTTTCTAAAAAGGTTTGGTACTCCCACATTTTTATCGTATATTTGCACACCAAATGTGTTCTACGGTTGTTCTAACCGTAAGAGACTGCACCTTTGTTTTTACTAACTGGGTGAAAAGATTGATAATAGGCATACAAGACTTACATGGCAGACCATTCTTTGAAACATCAACTGAAGATACTCACTATTCCAGTGTTTATTGAGATGGCACTCGTCATGATGCTTGGTGCCGTTGACACTGTCATGCTCAGCCGCTATAGCGATAACAGCGTGGCGGCAGTAGGTCTCGACAACCAGTTGATGTCACTGGTGTTCTTGGTCTACCAATTCTTCTCCATGGGCGCTGCCATCATCTGCGCCCAGTATATCGGTGCCGGTTTCCAGAAGCGTCTGGTGCAGGTAGTAGGCATGGCATTAGTTGTCAATCTGCTGCTGGGGCTCACGATGAGTGCCATGCTCTTTGTCTTTGCCGAACAGTTGCTTCACCTGATGGGAGTGCGGGAGGAACTGATGGGCGATGCCCTCATCTACCTCCGTCTGACGGGTGTTTTGTCTTTCTTTCAAGCCCTGTCGCTGACGTTCTCCGCCTCGCTTCGCAGTGCAGGAAAGGTGACCTATCCGATGGTGGTAACAGGTATCGTCAATGTGATCAACATTATCGGCAACTATGCCCTTATCTTCGGACACCTGGGCTGTCCCCAGATGGGTGTCGAGGGTGCCGCCATTGCCACAGCAACCAGTCGCGCCGTGGCTACCGTGCTGCTGGGAATCATTCACTTCCGCAAGCATATCCCCTCCTTCCCACTCCGCTACTTCCGACCGATACCATGGCTGGAACTGCGCAACCTTCTGTTTATCGGCATTCCAGCCATGAGTGAGAACATCAGTTATAATCTGTCGCAGGTGGTGGTCACCTATTTCATCAACCAGATCAGCAACGAGGCACTGGCAACTCGTACCTACTGCGCCAACATCATTATGTTCGTCTATCTTTTCTGTATCAGCATTACACAGGGCGGTGACATCCTGGTGGGGCATCTGGTGGGGAAACACCATCATCAGGCAGCATACTTATTAGGCAACTACTTCTTCCGTTGGTCAATGATTATCACTCTCACTGGTTCTGCCATCCTTGCCGTCTTCGGAAGGGATATCATCGGTGCCTTCACCGACAACGAGGAGATTATCGCTATGGGAGTCTGGGTCTTTGTCATCGACTGGTTCTTGGAGATAGGACGTACATCGAACATCTTTGCCACCAGCACGCTCCGTGCTACCGGCGATGCCTACTACCCGCTCATGATCGCTATCATCTTCAACTGGACGATTGCCGTCGGTCTAAGTTATGTCATCGGTATTCCCCTTGGCTACGGACTGATAGGCATGTGGGTAGCCTTTGCTCTCGACGAGAATATCCGCGGCATTATCCTAATACGCCGTTGGCGGTCAGGAATGTGGCGTACAAAAGGACTAACATAGAAATCATATCATCCTATTTTATGAATCAAGACATAAAGACTCCTCATCCCTTAGTGGCAATCATCCCAGTGGTGATACTCATCATCTTTCTCGCCACCGTCATCTCATTGTTCGGCAGCGACTCGCTGAGTGGTGGCAGTCAGATTGCGCTATTGATGGGCATGGCGGTCTGTGTATCTATCTCCATGACGGTATACCGTACCCCATGGCGCGTCTTCGAGCAACAGATCAAGAAGACGTTGGGTGAGGTATCTATCACCTTATTAATATTATTATGTGTGGGAATGCTGTCCGGCTCATGGATGATCAGCGGTATCGTCCCCACCCTGATCTACTACGGTGTACAGATCATGTCGCCCCAGTTCTTCCTGGTCTCTGCCAGTGTCATCTGTGCCTTGGTATCATTGCTGTCGGGCAGTTCATGGACCACGATAGCCACCATTGGTGTCGCCCTGTCAGGTATCGGTCATGCCCTTGACGTGTCGGAGGCATGGACGGCAGGTGCTATCATCTCGGGGGCTTATTTCGGTGACAAGCTATCGCCATTGAGTGACACCACCATCCTCGCATCGTCAGCAACAGGCACCGACCTGTTTGTGCATATCCGTTACATGATGCTGACGACGATTCCCACCTTTACCATCGCCCTGGTGATTTTCTTCATTGCAGGATTGGGTAATGGGGGTGCTACGGAACTGCAAGTGGAGCAATACACGGAGGGACTGTCACGCACCTTTCATATCTCCCTATGGACACTGCTGGTGCCACTGTTCACTGGAGTATTGATTGCCCGCAGGGTCCCCTCACTTATCGTCCTTTTCTCTTCGTCCATCATGGCTGGTATCGTAGCTCTGATCCTACAACCGCATATTCTCTGTGAGGTGGCAGGAAGCGACAACCTGACTCGTGGACTTGCCATGACGTATTATGGTGCCACGGCGATAGACACAGGCAACGCCTCGCTGAACGAACTGATCTCCACAGGGGGTATGGCTGGTATGCTGAACACCATCTGGCTGATCCTGTGTGCCATGTGCTTTGGTGCCGTGATGGTGGCAAGTGGGATGATAGAGAGTCTGACACGAGTGATAGTCAGTTGGGTACGCCATCGGGTGTCCCTGGTGTCCTCGACCGTCGGCACTGGTATCTTCCTCAACCTCACCACTGGCGACCAGTTTATCTCCATCGTGCTGACCGCTGATATCTTCAAGGAAGTCTACGACGACCAAGGCTACGAGACCCGACTGCTAAGTCGTACCTGTGAAGATGCCGCTACTGTCACTTCGGTATTAATACCCTGGAACACATGTGGTATGACGCAGGCAACGGTATTGGGTGTCCCCACCCTGACCTACCTACCCTACTGTTTCTTCAACATGCTAAGTCCCCTGATGAGCATCATCGTTGCGGCTATCGGCTGGCGCATCAACAGAAAGGAGCCCTCTGTTTGACGAAGATATAGTCCATCACTCGTTCCGATAGTCCCTATGGGGGTATTAAGATACCTCCCAAGGGTTGTTGGGAAGCATCCCCATACCCCTTGAAGCCGGCACCTTCGACCCATGACAAGTTTGATCATAATGCTTATATTTATAGTTTTTTATACCCTATTTTTTTGCAGTTTCGTAGTTTTTGACTAATTTTGTACCAGATTTAAGCGAAGATGAGTCATGACATTTATCAACCAGTTTCACAAGGAGGTTACGGAGCGCAAGATGCGGAAAATAACCGCATCGCAGCAATCGCCGATGAACTCGAGCGACTTTGCGCAGTACATGAAGCGCAACTTGGAGATAGCCAAGCAGATGTAAGCCGTTTCGAGACTGAGCAACGAATAACTGAGCAATTGGCTAAGTCCAATGGCTTTTGGATTCCCATGATGGATGTTTTCGACCTGGGTGTTCCAGGTCCAAGTGGTAATGAGAACGACACCTACGTAGCAGATAAGGTCATCTACAAAGTCAACAATCTTTTGAATAGTGGCAGTATTGTAGCCCTGCTTCGAAAGATTCTGATGCACAATCTTATATTCCCAGACACAGCCTATACATTTTATGGTTTTGCAGGCTTCGATAACCGTACCGTTCAACCAATTATTGTTCAACCAAGAGTAGCCGACGCCCATCCTGCTACCCAAGTGATGATTGACACCTATATGGCAGCATTGGGGTTTGAGAAGTCAGGAATAGAGGGCAGATACTCCAACAACACCTATGAGGTATGGGACCTTGTTCCTCGCAATGTCCTTGTTGATGACGAAGGCGACATCTACGTAGTTGATGCCGAGATAAAGTTTATTTAATATTCTTGATGATTCCCTCCCCTCCACAATTCTGATTTTTCTGTCATCTCATAGAGTTGGTAGACACTTTGTCAGGGTACATCCTGTCTTCTATTAAAATATACATGTGATTTTTAAAATCGCGAAAAATCTGCAAATCTGCAAATAATCCGTGTAAGTCGTTGAGTAACTGATGTTTGCGGATTTGCAGATTCTGTGGCAGATTTGCAGATTTTGTTGAAAAACAGTGATATTTTAGCTTTTAGTGACCGTTTTTCATGGCATGCCGCTTTACGAAGCCCGTACCTTCGCAG
>CAJONQ010000062.1 GCA_905235835.1 uncultured Prevotella sp. | reverse complement strand
GACCCATCATGAGTGCCGACTGTGCCATGTTTGAACCAATCATACCGGCAGCGCCGACGATGGTCAGTTTGTCGTTTGTTAAAAATGCCATAGTTTTATCCTTTACGTTTTAATTGTTCTTGAATGGTTGCAAAGTTACAAATATTTTTTAATTCTTATAACTCAAAACCTAATTAAATATGTTATTAATTCTGAAAACTATAGGCTTTGCTAACTCTGTGTGGCAAATTTTGTATTATCTTTGCTCCCATGAAACAGATAGAGGAACGATTAACATGGTTAAGGGAAGAACTCCGAAGGGAGCATCTGAGTGCTTTCGTCTTCCCAACGACTGACCCACATAACAGTGAGTATACAGCAGACCACTGGAAGGGTCGTGAGTGGATCAGTGGGTTTACAGGGTCGGCAGGTACTGCTGTGGTAACCCTCAAGAGTGCGGCACTATGGACGGACTCCCGCTATTTCATTCAGGCGGCGGAACAACTCAAAGGGACGGAGTTCCAACTGATGAGACTCAAGGTGGCTGGTACCCCCACCATCGCAGAGTGGTTGGGACATGAACTGACAGACATGGATGACAAGGAGATAGGGGTTGACGGTATGCTGACTTCTGTATCTGTTATGGAGCAACTGAAAGAGGAACTGAAACGCCGTGGCGGCATCACTGTGCGTTCTAACTTCGATCCTTTGACGAGGATATGGAAAGACCGTCCTCAGATTCCGGGGAACCCAGTGGTGCCGCAACCGTTGGAGTTCGCCGGGGAGGAGACGAAGTCGAAACTGGCACGTATCAGAAAAGCGTTGCATGAACAGCATGCGGACGGTATGCTGGTGACTGCTCTCGATGATATAGCATGGACACTGAACCTGCGGGGCTCGGATGTGCATTGCAACCCCGTCTTTGTGTCATATCTGCTTATTGCCTCTAATAAGACGACCTTATTTATAAATAAAGAGAAGGTGAGCGGTGAGGTGCGGCAATACCTGAAAGAGCAGGGTGTGGAGGTTGCTGACTATGCGGAAGTAGGTAAAGGACTGCAAGACTATTTCGAATATAATATCTTGATGGACCCTGATGAGGTGTGCTATACCTTGTTCCAGAAGGTGACGAGAAACATTGTGCGGGGCACTTCACCCATACCGGCAATGAAAGCCGTCAAGAACGAAAGGGAACGCCTGGGTTTTAGGTCTGCGATGCTGCGTGACGGCATCGCCATGGTCAAATTTTTGAAATGGCTCGATGAGCACGTCGGAAAGGAGAGACTGACGGAGATCTCCGTATCTGATAAGTTGGAGTCGTTACGTGCGGAACAGCCTTTATATCGAGGTCTCTCCTTCGATACCATCGCTGGTTATGGGGAGCATGGTGCCATCGTACATTATGAGGCGACACCTGAGACGGATGCTGTCATACAACCTAAAGGCTTCTTGCTGTTAGATAGTGGAGCACAATATCAGGACGGTACGACGGATATCACCCGGGACCCCTTACGGAAGAGCAGCGAAAAGTCTATACCTTGGTATTGAAAGGGCACATCCAGTTGCAGTTGCTCCACTTCCCGGATGGTGCCAGTGGGTCTCAGTTGGATGCGATAGCCAGGAAAGACTTGTGGAAGGCTGGCTATAACTATCTGCATGGTACCGGACATGGGGTGGGGGCTTTCCTGAATGTGCATGAGGGACCGCATCAGATACGTATGGAGTGGAGACCAGCACCCTTGCATGCCGGCATGACAGTTACGGACGAGCCTGGTGTCTATCTGGAGGGACGTTTTGGTGTCCGTACGGAGAATACCTTGCTTATCATACCTGCCGAGGAGACGGAAAGTGGAAAGTTCCTTCAATTTGAGCCTTTGACATTATGTCCTATTGATCTGCGTCCCGTCATCAAGGATATGCTCAATAATGAGGAGAAAGAATGGCTTAATCAGTATCATGAGACAGTATATGCGAAGTTGTCACCCTATTTGGATCCCTTAGAGACTGCATGGCTGAGACAAGTCACAACACCGTTATAGAGAGATTATTATTAAAAAATGGCAAAAAAACTTGCGCATTTCATAAATTAGTTGTAATTTTGCACCCGCTTAATCGCAAAACGAGAAGTTTAACTTAAAAAATTAAAGTAAAAAAACGACATGATTATTGTACCAGTAAAAGAAGGCGAGAACATTGAAAAGGCTCTTAAAAAGTTCAAGAGAAAGTTTGAGAAGACAGGCGTTGTGAAGGAACTTCGTCGTCGTCAGCAGTTTGACAAGCCCTCTGTACTGAAGCGCCTCAAGATGGAGCACGCTATTTACGTACAGAAGCTTCGCGCTACCGAAGAGTAAAAAAAGCAGATTTTTTTTGGTAGTTTGCGATTTTCTTTGTAAATTCGTTGCCGAAAACATATAAGCAACGAAAATATGATAGAGAAATTCTTGAGCTACCTGCGGTATGAGCGAAATCGTTCTGAGCTTACAGTTCAAAGCTATGAGCGGAGCCTTAAGGATTTCGAGTCATACTTCAAAAATCGAGATAGTCAGCTCTCATGGGAGTCTATAGACTCAGATGTCATCCGTGACTGGATGGAGAGCTTGATGGATAAAGGCGACATGGCATCATCAGTGAACCAACACCTGAGTGCCGTGCGTTCTTTTTTTCGTTTTGCCTTGTCGCATGGATTGGTAAGCCGCGACCCCTCCCACATCGTCAAAGGTCCTAAAAAACAAAAGCCTTTACCTCAGTTTGTTAGGGAAAACGAGATGAACAGGCTGATTGATACACCAGAATTTTGGGGGGATAATTATAATGAGGTTCGCGCGCGTACAATAATTATATTATTTTATAATACAGGAATGCGTCTTGCCGAACTGGTCGGGCTTAATAGCTTGGACGTGGATTTTGCGTCTCATCAGCTGAAAGTGACTGGTAAACGAAACAAACAGCGTATTATCCCGTTTGGACAAGAGGTGGAGAATGCCCTTCGTGATTATGTCTCTTTGCGAGACCAAGTCGTGGGAAAGTCTACTGAGGCGTTGTTTACTTTGGAAGATGGACGCAGAATTACCCGTGGTAGAATAGAGAATCTGGTAAATGAGCGTCTTTCGCAGGTGACAACTTTAAAAAAGCGCTCCCCTCATGTGTTACGGCATTCCTTTGCTACGGCAATGCTGAATAATGGTGCCGGACTTGAAAGTGTTCGCAAATTGCTGGGTCATGAGAGCGTTGCAACTACAGAGATATATACCCATACCACTTTCGAACAATTGAAAAAAGTATATAAAGATGCCCATCCAAGGGCTTAGTATAACCTTATAAAAATAGGAGGTAACTATGGAAATTAAGATTCAGTCAATTCATTTTGACGCTACAGAGAAGCTACAGGCGTTCATCGACAAGAAGGTCGCCAAGTTGGAAAAAACTTTTGAAGATATTCAGAAGGTAGAAGTACAGTGCAAAGTAGTAAAGCCAGCTACTGCACAAAATAAAGAAGTGTGCATGACTGTCACGGTTCCCGGATCAACCTTGTTTGTGGAGAAAACCAGTGATACTTTTGAGGAAAGTACCGATCTTTGTGTGGATTCTATGAAGGTGCAACTGCAAAAATACAAGGAAAAATTGCGTAACAGATAAAAAAAACTGGGAAAAGTTTTGGTATTTCGAAAATAATGCCTACCTTTGCATCCGCTTTCCGATATTTCGAACTCATTCGGGAGGCGGATGCTTAGTGAAGCCTCTTTAGCTCAGTTGGCCAGAGCACGTGATTTGTAATCTCGGGGTCGTTGGTTCGAATCCGACAAGAGGCTCGAAAGAGCCTGAGGATAGACGAAGTCAATCACTTCGGAGGCTCGAAAGAGCCTGAGGATAGACGAAGTCAATCACTTCGGAGGCTCGAAAGAGCCAAGAGTGCAGGCTCAAGAGCAAAGAGAAAACGTATTGGGTGGTTTCCAGAGCGGCCAAATGGGGCAGACTGTAAATCTGTTGTCTTTCGACTTCGGTGGTTCGAATCCATCACCACCCACTTCCGACTAGGAAGTTTGCGGAAATAGCTCAGTTGATAGAGCACTAGCCTTCCAAGCTGGGGGTCGCGGGTTTGAGCCCCGTTTTCCGCTCTAGGCTCGCTGTTATAGCTCAGTGGTAGAGCACTTCCTTGGTAAGGAAGAGGTCCCGAGTTCAAGTCTCGGTAACAGCTCTTTAATGAAAACATGGATTTAAATCGAACATTCATTTATAAATTATAACAAAGAAAAGCTATGGCTAAAGAGAATTTTGTGCGCACCAAACCGCACGTAAACATTGGTACTATCGGTCACGTTGACCATGGTAAGACAACTCTGACTGCTGCTATCACCACCGTACTGGCTAAGCAGGGTCTTTCTGAGGTTAAGTCTTTCGACCAGATTGACAATGCTCCTGAAGAGAAGGAGCGTGGTATCACCATTAACACCGCTCACGTTGAGTATGAGACCTCTAAGCGTCACTACGCTCACGTTGACTGTCCGGGACACGCTGACTATGTGAAGAACATGGTAACTGGTGCTGCTCAGATGGATGGTGCTATCCTTGTTGTTGCTGCTACTGACGGTCCTATGCCTCAGACTCGTGAGCACGTCCTGCTCGCTCGTCAGGTAAACGTTCCCCGTCTGGTTGTATTCTTGAACAAGTGCGATATGGTTGATGACGAGGAGATGCTGGAGCTCGTTGAGATGGAGGTTCAGGAGATTCTCGCTCAGTATGAGTTCGAGGATGATACTCCTATTATCCGTGGTTCTGCTCTTGGTGCACTGAACGGCGTAGAGAAGTGGGAGCAGAAAGTAATGGAGTTGATGGATACTTGTGATACTTGGATTCAGGAGCCTCCACGTGCTACTGACAAACCTTTCTTGATGCCTGTTGAGGACGTCTTCTCAATTACTGGTCGTGGTACTGTTGCTACTGGTCGTATCGAGACTGGTGTTATCCACGTAGGTGACGAGGTTGAGCTGCTCGGTCTCGGTGAGGATAAGAAGTCAGTTGTTACGGGTGTTGAGATGTTCCGTAAGATCCTTGATGAGGGTCAGGCTGGTGATAACGTTGGTCTGCTGCTCCGTGGTATCGACAAGAACGAGATCAAGCGTGGTATGGTACTTTGCCATCCAGGTCAGATCAAGCCTTTCAAAAAGTTCAAGGCTTCTATCTATGTGCTGAAGAAGGAAGAGGGTGGTCGTCATACTCCATTCGGAAACAAGTATCGTCCTCAGTTCTATCTCCGTACAATGGACTGCACCGGTGAGATCACTCTGCCTGCTGGCGTAGAGATGGTTATGCCTGGTGATAACGTAGAGATTACTGTAGAGTTGATCTACGCTGTAGCCCTGAACCCAGGTCTCCGCTTTGCTATCCGTGAGGGTGGACGTACAGTAGGTTCTGGTCAGATTACAGAGGTTTACGAAGACTAATCTCTCTTATAGGAGATAGTTCCTATAGTCACTATAGTTAATACTCCTAATAAGATAAACCACCAAGCCCCCGCTCATGGGTGGGGGCTTACTTACGGGAATAGCTCAGTTGGTAGAGCATCGGTCTCCAAAACCGAGGGTCGTGGGTTCGAGTCCTCCTTCCCGTGCTAAATTATAGAAGATATGTTTAAGACGATAGTTAATTATTGCAAGGCTTGTTATGACGAACTTGCGCATAAGACAACATGGCCGACACGTAAGGAGCTGACGCAAAGTGCTGTATTGGTACTTTCAGCTTCTCTTATTATTGCAGTAGTAGTATGGCTGATGGATGTCGTGTTCAAGGCAGTCATGAGTTCAATTTATCCCAACTAAACGTTTGAGAATAGAAGATGTCTGAGACAACAGGAATGAAGTGGTACGTGCTCCGTGCCGTTAGTGGAAAAGAAGGCAAAGTAAAAGAGTTCATCGAGGCTGCTAAGAAGCATAATGATGTCCTCGATACGCATGTGGGTGAGATTTTGCTTCCTACAGAAAAGTATGCCATGCTTCGTAACGGTAAGCGCGTGATTAAAGAGAAGCTCTTCCTGCCAGGTTATGTCCTCGTACAGGCAAGTTTGCAAGGTGAGGTGGCTCACATGCTTCGTTTTATTCCGAATGTTCTTGGATTTTTGGGAGGAATGGATAATCCTCAAGTTGTGCGTCAGTCGGAAATCAATCGTATTTTGGGTACAGCAGAGGATACTTCTATTGAGAATGCGGAGATTAATATTCCATATACCGTCGACGAGACAGTAAAGGTAATAGATGGTCCGTTCAGTGGTTTCAGCGGTGTTATTGAGGAGGTGAACTCTGAGAAACGCAAGTTGAAGGTAATGGTAAAGATTTTCGGACGCAAGACTCCATTAGAGTTGGCGTTCACACAGGTAGAGAAAGAATAAGGTGTAAGTTACGGTATGCCTATTCTATATATACGGTCGCAGGAGGCTTCCACTCCCAAGACTTATATAAAGAATCAAATTAATTATTTACAGAAATGGCTAAAGAAGTTGCTGGATTAATCAAATTACAGATTAAAGGTGGCGCTGCGAATCCTTCTCCCCCAGTAGGACCTGCTCTTGGTTCTAAGGGTATTAATATTATGGGATTCTGCAAAGAGTTCAACGCCAGAACCCAGGACAAGGCAGGTAAAGTATTGCCAGTCGTTATTACTTACTATGCAGATAAGTCTTTTAGCTTCGTTATCAAGACTCCTCCCGCTGCTATTCAGTTGATGGAGGCTGCTAAGGTAAAGAGCGGCTCTGCTCAGCCTAACCGTAAGAAGGTTGCTTCTGTTACTTGGGATCAGGTACGTGCAATCGCTGAGGATAAGATGAGCGACTTAAACTGCTTCACTGTGGAGTCGGCTATGAAGTTGGTTGCCGGTACAGCAAGAAGTATGGGTATCACTGTAAAAGGGGACTTCCCTGGTAAATAACAAATAACTTCAATTAGAAAAATGAGTAAACTGACAAAAAATCAAAAGTTAGTAGCTGATAAGGTTGAAGCAGGGAAAGCATACTCTTTAAAGGAGGCCGCAGAACTGGTGAAGGAAATCACCACTACTAAGTTCGAGGCATCACTTGATATCGATGTACGCTTGGGCGTTGACCCGCGTAAAGCCAACCAGATGGTTCGTGGCGTTGTATCGCTGCCAAATGGTACTGGTAAGGTTACTCGCGTGCTCGCTCTCTGTACTCCCGACCAGGAAGCTGCTGCTAAGGAAGCAGGTGCCGACTATGTTGGTCTTGACGAGTATATCAACAAGATCAAGGGCGGTTGGACTGATGTTGATGTTATCATTACAATGCCCTCTTGCATGGGTAAGCTCGGTCCTTTGGGCCGTATACTTGGTCCTCGTGGACTGATGCCAAACCCCAAGAGCGGTACTGTTACTATGGACGTTGCTAAGGCAGTTAAAGAGGTAAAGCAGGGTAAGATTGACTTTAAGGTTGACAAGGCAGGTATTGTGCACACGTCAATCGGTAAGGTGACCTTCACTGCTGATCAGATTTATGAGAATGCTAAGGAGTTTATTCAGACTATCATTAAACTGAAACCTGCTGCTGCCAAGGGTACATACATTAAGAGTATCTTTATCTCTAGCACGATGAGTGCAGGTATTAAGGTAGATCCTAAATCAGTTGAATAACTCCGTAAAAGTTTAGTAAAATGAAAAAGGAAGTAAAAGATACTATTATTGTAGAACTCGGAGAGAAACTGAAGGAGTATCCTCATTTCTATCTGGTAGACGTTACCGGACTGAATGCAGAGCAGACGAGCAATCTTCGTCGTAAGTGCTTTAAGAGTGAGGTTAAGATGGTCGTTGTGAAGAACAAGCTTCTCCACAAGGCTTTCGAGGCTTCTGAGATTGACTTCGAACCACTTTATGGCTGCTTGAAAGGAAATACTGCCCTGATGTTCACTCATCAGGCAAATGTTCCGGCTAAGTTGCTCAAGGAATATAAGAAGGAAGGCATCCCGGCCCTGAAGGCTGCTTATGCAGAAGAGGGCTTCTTCGTAGGTGCTGACAAACTTGAGGAACTGGTTGCTATCAAGAGTAAGAACGAACTTATCGCAGATGTTGTGGCTTTGCTGCAGTCTCCAATCAAGACTGTTGTTTCAGGTCTGAACGCAGGTGGTAAGATCCATGGATTGCTTGACGCTATCGCTGAGCGTAACAAATAAGCGAGAAGTATAACAATTAACATTAAAAACATTAAAATTTTAAATAAAATGGCAGATATTAAAGCTATTGCTGAAGAGTTGGTAAACCTTTCAGTTAAAGAAGTACAAGAGTTAGCTACAGTCCTGAAGGACGAGTATGGAATTGAGCCCGCTGCTGCAGCTGTTGCTGTTGCTGCTGGTCCTGCTGCTGCAGGTGCCGCTGAGGCTGCTGAGGAGAAGACTTCTTTCGACGTTGTTTTGAAGGAAGTAGGTGCTAACAAGCTCCAGGTTGTTAAGGCTGTTAAGGAGGCTTGTGGTCTTGGTCTGAAGGAAGCTAAGGATCTCGTTGATGGTGCTCCTGCTACTATTAAGGAGGGTATGGCAAAGGCAGAGGCAGAGAACCTGAAGAAGGCTATCGAAGAGGCTGGTGCCGTTGTTGAGCTGAAGTAATTCACGCACAACCATCATAAAATGGTTAAGGACTTCCCAGTAGGAGGTTCTTAACCTTTTCTTGTCTCATGATTTCTAGTATCTATAGACTCTCTAGATGATCTAGAAAAGACTAGAGCAATCTAGAATATCTAGGAACAATATTAATTTATATATATGGCTTCAAAAGTAATTGATAACAGAGTAAACTTTGGCAGCGTCAAGAATCCGATGCCGTTTCCGGATTTCCTCGATGTGCAATTAAAGTCATTCAAAGACTTCCTGCAGTTGGATACTCCCCCTGAGGAACGCAAGAATGACGGTTTGTATAAGGTGTTCGCAGAGAACTTCCCTATCACCGATACACGTAATAATTTCGTTCTTGAGTTCTTGGATTACTATATTGATCCGCCACGTTACACGATTGATGAGTGTCTAGAGCGTGGTCTGACCTATAGTGTACCCTTGAAGGCTAAGTTAAAACTTTATTGTACAGATCCAGATCATGAGGATTTCGGTACTGTGATTCAGGATGTGTTCTTGGGTCCGATTCCATATATGACATCCAATGGTACTTTTGTTATCAATGGTGCTGAGCGTGTTGTAGTATCACAGTTACATCGTTCTCCTGGTGTGTTCTTTGGACAGAATGTACATGCCAACGGTACTTTACTTTACAGTGCCCGTATCATTCCTTTTAAAGGTTCTTGGATCGAGTTTGCTACTGATATTAATAATGTCATGTATGCATATATTGATCGTAAGAAGAAATTGCCTGTGACCACATTGCTTCGTGCTATTGGGTATGAGAACGATAAGGACATCCTTGAGATATTCGAACTTGCCGAGGAGGTGAAGGTCAACAAGACCGCTCTCAAGAAGGCATTGGGTCGCAAATTGGCTGCTCGTGTGCTGAAGAGTTGGAACGAGGATTTCGTGGATGAGGATACTGGTGAGGTAGTTTCTATTGAGCGTAATGAGGTGATTATGGAGCGCGAGACAGAGATTACCGAGGAGAACATGGAAAATATCCTGGAAAGTGGTGCCCAGACAATTCTGGTTCATAAGGATGAGTCTGTGGCTCAGGATTATTCTATTATCTTCAATACATTGCAGAAGGATCCTAGCAACTCTGAAAAAGAAGCTGTATTATATATTTATCGTCAGCTGCGTAATGCTGATCCTGCTGATGACGCCAGTGCCCGTGAGGTTATTCAGAATTTGTTCTTCTCAGACAAACGCTATGACTTGGGTGATGTAGGTCGTTATCGTATCAACAAGAAACTTGGTCTGAATACAGAGATGGATGTCCGTGTTCTGACGAAAGAGGATATCATTGAGATTATCAAGTATCTGATACAGTTGGTCAACTCTAAGGCAACAGTTGACGATATCGACCACTTGTCTAATCGTCGTGTTCGCACTGTAGGTGAGCAGTTGAGCAATCAGTTCTCCATTGGTCTGGCAAGAATGAGTCGTACCATTCGTGAGCGAATGAATGTCCGTGATAATGAGGTGTTCACTCCTACAGATCTGATTAATGCCAAGACGATTTCAAGTGTTATCAATTCTTTCTTTGGTACCAATCCGCTGTCACAGTTCATGGACCAGACCAACCCGCTTGCCGAGGTGACTCATAAGCGTCGTCTTTCTGCCCTTGGTCCTGGTGGCTTGTCTCGTGAACGTGCCGGTTTCGAGGTACGTGACGTACACTATACACACTATGGCCGCCTTTGTCCGATTGAGAGTCCGGAAGGTCCTAATATCGGTCTGATCTCATCACTGTGTGTATATGCAAAGATTAATGAACTTGGTTTTATCGAGACTCCTTACCGTAAGGTGGAGAATGGTGTTGCCAATCTTAATAACGAAGATATTGTATATCTGACCGCTGAGGAAGAGGAGGATCACGTAATCGGTCAGGGTAATGCTCCTCTGCGTGACGATGGTACGTTCATTCGCCCAGTCGTTAAATGTCGTCAGGATGCAGACTTCCCTGTTGTTCCTCCTTCTGATGTTGACTTGATTGATGTTTCTCCGCAGCAGATAGCTTCTATTGCGGCTTCACTTATCCCGTTCTTGGAGCACGATGATGCTCACCGTGCGTTGATGGGATCTAACATGATGCGTCAGGCTGTTCCATTGCTTCACAATGAGGCTCCTATTGTAGGAACTGGTATTGAGAAACAGGTTTGTGAAGATTCTCGTACGATGATTACGGCTGAGGGAGATGGTGTTATTGACTATATCGATGCTACAACAATTCGTATTCTGTACGACCGTACAGAAGATGAGGAGTTTGTAAGCTTCGAGCCAGCCCTGAAGGAATACCGTATTCCTAAGTTCCGTCGTACCAATCAGAATATGACGATAGACCTTCGTCCTATCTGTGAGAAGGGGCAGCGTGTAAAGAAGGGTGATATTCTTACTGAGGGTTATGCTACTGAGAATGGTGAGCTTGCCTTGGGTCGCAACCTGCTTGTTGCCTACATGCCTTGGAAGGGATATAATTATGAGGATGCTATTGTGCTCAATGAGCGCATTGTCCGTGAGGATATCCTGACCTCTGTTCATGTCGATGAGTATTCTCTGGATGTTCGTGAAACAAAACGTGGTGCCGAGGAGTTCACAGCCGACATTCCTAATGTCAGTGAGGAAGCTACTAAGGATCTTGACGAGAATGGTGTCATCCGTGTAGGTGCTCGTGTTGAGCCAGGAGATATCCTGATTGGTAAAATCTCTCCGAAGGGAGAGAGTGATCCTTCACCAGAGGAGAAATTGCTTCGTGCTATTTTTGGTGATAAGGCTGGTGATGTGAAAGACTCTTCTCTGAAGGCTAATCCATCCCTTTCTGGTGTGATTATTGACAAGAAGCTCTTCACCCGTGCCACTAAGACTCGTGCTACCAAGCAGCAGGATAAGATCCTACTCGCAAAAATTGACGAGGAGCATGAGGCTAAGATTGAGGACCTGAAGGATATCCTGGTAGAGAAACTTGCCACACTGACAAAAGGTAAGACATCACAGGGTGTGAAGGATTACACTGGTGCAGAGATTATCTCTAAGGGTAGCAAGTTCACGATGGCTGCCTTGAAGAACCTTGAATATGGTGATATCCAGATTAGCAACTGGACCAATGATGAGCACAAAAACCAGCTCATAGCCCAGTTGATTATCAATTATATGAAGAAGTTCAAGCTGCTTGACGCAGAAATGAAGCGTAAGAAGTTTGCTATTACCATCGGTGACGAGCTGCCTTCTGGTATTCTGCAGATGGCGAAGGTATATGTTGCCAAGAAACGTAAGATAGGCGTAGGCGACAAGCTTGCTGGCCGTCATGGTAACAAGGGTATCGTCTCTAAAGTTGTTCGCCAGGAAGATATGCCATTCCTTGAGGATGGTCGTCCTGTAGACTTGGTTCTGAATCCATTAGGTGTACCTTCTCGTATGAATCTCGGTCAGATTTTTGAGGCTATCCTTGGTGCAGCAGGTAAGCGTCTTGGTGTGAAGTTCTCTACTCCAATCTTCGACGGTGCTAAGCTCGAAGACCTTGCTGAGTGGACTGACAAGGCTGGTTTGCCTCGTCTCTGCTCTACCCACCTGTATGATGGTGAGACTGGTGAGCAGTTTGACCAGCCAGCAACGGTAGGTATTACTTACTTCTTGAAATTGGGTCATATGGTTGAGGATAAGATGCACGCTCGTTCTATCGGTCCGTATAGTTTGATTACTCAGCAGCCACTTGGTGGTAAGGCACAGTTTGGTGGTCAGCGTTTCGGTGAGATGGAGGTCTGGGCATTAGAGGCATTTGGTGCTAGTCACGTACTGCAAGAGATTCTGACAATTAAGTCAGATGATGTTGTAGGTCGTTCAAAGGCTTACGAGGCTATTGTAAAGGGTGAGCCTATGCCTACTCCTGGTATACCTGAGTCACTCAACGTGTTGTTGCATGAGTTGAAGGGTCTTGGTCTCAGTATCAAGATGGACTAATGAGATAAATTTTAAAGGTAAAAAAGTAAAAAGGTAAATTTGAAATATGGCTTTCAAGAAAGATACAAAGATAAAGAGTAATTTTACCAAGATTACCATCGGTCTTGCTTCACCAGAGGAGATACTAGAGAACTCATGTGGTGAGGTGACCAAGCCTGAGACCATCAACTATCGCACTTACAAGCCAGAGCGTGACGGTTTGTTCTGCGAGCGTATTTTCGGTCCTACTAAGGACTATGAGTGTGCCTGTGGTAAGTACAAGCGGATTCGTTATAAAGGTATTGTCTGCGACCGTTGTGGTGTTGAGGTTACAGAGAAGAAAGTCCGTCGTGAGCGTACGGGTCACATTGAACTTGTAGTTCCTGTGGCACATATATGGTATTTCCGTAGTCTGCCTAATAAGATTGGTTATCTGCTAGGTCTTCCTACCAAGAAACTCGATGCCATTATTTACTATGAGCGTTACGTAGTGATACAACCAGGTATCATGGCTGGTAAGAAAGACGCCGAAGGCAATGATGCTGTTGGCTCTAATATGTACGACCTGTTGTCAGAAGAGGAATATAATGACATTCTTGACAATAAGGTACCTGCTGAGAATGACTATCTCGATGACAGCGATCCTAATAAGTTTATTGCCAAGATGGGTGCAGAGGCTATCTATGACCTGTTGATTCGTCTTGACTTGGACTCTTTGTCATACGAGTTGCGTGACCGTGCCAATAGCGACTCGTCCATGCAACGTAAGAATGAGGCATTGAAGCGCCTGCAGGTTGTTGAGGCGTTCCGTTCCAGTGTGGAGAAGGGTATCAATCGCCCCGAGTGGATGGTGATGAAGATTATTCCTGTGACTCCTCCGGAGTTGCGTCCGCTGGTACCACTGGATGGTGGACGTTTTGCCACTTCCGACCTGAACGATCTCTATCGCCGTGTCATCATTCGTAACAACCGTCTGAAGAGACTGATGGAGATTAAGGCTCCTGAGGTAATCCTGCGTAACGAGAAACGTATGTTGCAGGAGGCAGTAGACTCACTTTTTGACAATAGTCGTAAGTCTTCTGCTGTCAAGAGTGAGAGCAATCGTCCTTTGAAGTCTCTCTCTGACTCCCTGAAAGGTAAGCAGGGACGTTTCCGTCAGAACTTGCTGGGTAAGCGTGTCGACTACTCAGCCCGTTCAGTGATTGTCGTAGGTCCTGAGTTGAAGATGGGAGAGCCGAAACTGATGGCAGCCGAGCTATACAAACCATTTATCATCCGTAAGCTCATTGAGCGTGGTATCGTGAAGACGGTGAAGTCGGCTAAGAAGATTGTGGATCGTCGTGAGCCAGTTATCTGGGATATCTTGGAGAACGTGATGAAGGGTCATCCTGTCCTGCTCAACCGCGCACCAACACTGCACCGTCTGGGTATCCAGGCATTCCAGCCAAAACTGATAGAGGGAAAGGCTATTCAGTTGCACCCATTGGCTTGTACGGCGTTCAACGCTGACTTCGATGGTGACCAGATGGCTGTACACCTCCCATTGAGTAACGAGGCTATTCTGGAGGCACAGATTCTGATGCTCCAGAGCCATAATATTCTGAATCCTGCCAATGGTGCCCCTATCACTGTTCCTTCACAGGATATGGTGCTCGGACTCTATTATATTTCTAAGATTCGTCCAGGAGCAAAAGGCGAGGGACTGACATTCTATGGCCCAGAGGAGGCTATCATTGCCCATAACGAGGGTAAGTGTGATCTGCATGCTCAGGTAAAGGTGTTAGTAGATGATATCGTAGACGGTAAACCCGTGAAGCACATGGTGGAGACCTCTGTAGGTCGTGTTATCGTGAATGGTATTATTCCAAAAGAGGTAGGTTATGTCAATCGTATCATCTCTAAGAAATCTCTTCGTGACATCATCGCTGATGTGATTAAGAATGTAGGTTTCGCAGAGGCTTGCGAGTTCCTCGATGGTATCAAGAACCTTGGTTACCGCATGGCATACGAAGCAGGTTTGTCATTCAACCTTGACGATATTATCATCCCAGAGTCTAAGAAGGCATTGGTAGAGAAAGGTAATGCTGAAGTACAGCAGATTACCGAGAACTACAACATGGGCTTTATCACAGACAATGAGCGTTATAATCAGGTAATTGATACTTGGACCCATATTAATAATGACTTAGGTAATGTCCTGATGAAGGAGATGACCGAGGCAGACCAGGGATTCAATGCTGTCTTCATGATGCTTGACTCTGGTGCCCGTGGTAGTAAAGACCAGATTCGTCAGCTCTCTGGTATGCGTGGTCTGATGGCTAAACCTCAGAAGGCAGGTGCCGAAGGCGCCCAGATTATTGAGAACCCGATTCTGTCGAACTTCAAGGAAGGTATGTCTGTGCTGGAGTACTTTATCTCTACGCACGGTGCTCGTAAGGGTCTTGCTGATACTGCCATGAAGACTGCCGACGCTGGTTACCTGACTCGTCGTCTGGTGGATGTGTCACATGATGTGATTATCAACGAGGAGGACTGTGGAACGCTGCGTGGCTTGGTATGCACCGCCTTGAAGAATGGTGATGAGACCATCTCTACGCTTTATGAGCGTATCCTTGGTCGTGTCTCTGTACATGATATAATCCATCCTTCTACAGGAGAACTGGTTGTCGCAGCAGGTGAGGAGATAACTGAGCCTATCGCACAAGCTATAGAGGACTCACCCATTGAGAGCGTGGAGATTCGTTCCGTGCTCACCTGTGAGTCGAAACATGGTGTCTGCATGAAGTGTTACGGTCGTAACCTCGCTACCCGTCGTATGGTACAGAAGGGTGAGGCAGTCGGTGTCATCGCAGCCCAGGCTATTGGTGAGCCAGGTACACAGTTGACTCTTCGTACGTTCCACGCTGGTGGTGTCGCTGCCAACGCAGCAGCCAATGCAAGTATCGTGGCAAAGAATGACTCAGTATTAGAGCTGGAAGAGGTTCGTACTGTTCCGTTTGATGAGGATGGTCGTGAGTGTGAGATGGTTGTCAGCCGTCTGGGTGAGGCTCGCTTTGTTGATCCTAATACCAAGATTGTGCTTTCTACTGTGAACGTTC
This sequence comes from uncultured Prevotella sp., assembly GCA_905235835.1. Taxonomy (GTDB): domain Bacteria; phylum Bacteroidota; class Bacteroidia; order Bacteroidales; family Bacteroidaceae; genus Prevotella. The sequence goes on along the minus strand of CAJONQ010000062.1, from coordinate 11,104 downwards.
CTTATGGATCATCACTGTATTTCAAGTCTGGTGATACTGTGAAGAAAGGTGAAAAGGTTGCCCAGTGGGATCCGTTTAATGCCGTTATCGTAACAGAGTATGCCGGTACATTGAAGTTCCACGATGTTGTTGAGGGTATTACCTTCCGTGCTGAGACTGATGATACCACAGGTTTGACCGAGAAGATTGTCACCGAGTCGAAAGATAAGTCTAAGGTTCCTACCTGTGATGTCATTGGCGCTGACGGTGAGGTCATCGGTACTTATAACTTCCCAGTGGGCGGACACGTAGTTGTCGAGGATGGTCAGACCGTGAAGACGGGTGAGACCCTTGTGAAGATTCCTCGTGCTGCCGCTAAGGGTGGTGATATCACTGGTGGTCTGCCACGTGTTACAGAGCTCTTCGAGGCTCGCAACCCATCCAACCCCGCAATCGTTTCTGAGATTGATGGTGAGGTCACCATGGGTAAGGTAAAGCGTGGTAACCGTGAGATTATTGTTACATCTAAGACCGGTGAGCAGCGTAAGTATCTTGTTTCTCTGTCGAAGCAGATTCTTGTACAGGAGCATGATGCTGTTCGTGCCGGTACACCACTCTCTGATGGTGTTATCACTCCTGCCGACATCCTTGCCATCAAGGGTCCGACGGCTGTACAGGAGTACATTGTCAATGAGGTACAGGACGTTTACCGTTTGCAGGGTGTGAAGATTAATGATAAGCACTTCGAGATTATCGTGCGTCAGATGATGCGTAAGGTACAGATCAACGAACCAGGTGACACCTCGTTCCTTGAGCAGGAGATTGTCGACAAGCTCGACTTCTCAGAGGAGAACGACCGCATCTGGGGTAAGAAGGTGGTTATCGATGCTGGTGACTCCGAGAACCTGCAGAAAGGTCAGATTGTCACAGCCCGTAAGCTGCGTGACGAGAACTCTATGCTGAAGCGTCGTGACCTGAAGATTGTACAGGTACGTGATGCTGTTCCTGCAACATCTACTCAGATCCTGCAAGGTATCACCCGTGCAGCCCTTCAGACTAAGTCATTCATGTCTGCCGCTTCCTTCCAGGAGACGACGAAGGTGCTCAACGAAGCTGCCATCCGTGGTAAGGTTGATAACCTTGAGGGTATGAAGGAGAATGTGATTGCCGGTCACTTGATACCTGCCGGTACTGGTCTCCGTGAGTTCGAGAAGATTATTGTTGGCTCTAAGGAGGAGTACGAGCGGATGCAGGCAAACAAGAAGAACGTCCTCGATTTCGCAGAGGAGCCTGTTCTTGACGAGAAGTAAGATTTGAACTTGATAGAGGCGCCGCTGCAAAAGTCATTGCAGCGGCGCTTTTTCACTAAAAACCAATAAACCCTATGAATAGACTTTTATCAACCGTATGCTTGGGGATGTGGACTATAGTCACTTCCGCCCAGCAACTACCGACCATGACGGAGTGGCATGACCTGCAGGTGAATGAGGTCAACCGCTATCCCGTACACACCTCTTTCCAACATTCCAACACATTGTCATTAGATGGGACATGGCGCTTCCTGTGGGTAGAACATGCCGACCAGCGACCCTCGGATTGTTTTGGGAAAGACTATGATGATAGTAACTGGAAGACGATGCCCGTGCCAGGCATCTGGGAGCTCAACGGCTATGGTGACCCTGAGTATGTGAACATCGGCTTCGCTTGGCGTGGGCATTTCAAGAATAATCCTCCTGAGGTTCCCGTGAAGGATAATCATGTGGGCACCTATCGCCGTACCATCAATATCCCTGCAGATTGGGATGGTAAACAGGTCATCGCCCATTTCGGTTCCGTCACCTCTAATATGTACCTGTGGGTCAATGGCAAATATGTAGGCTATACGGAGGACTCGAAAGTCGCCGCTGAGTTTGATATCACGAATTATGTGCATACTGGTGAGAACCTGATAGCCTTCCAGACTTTCCGCTGGTGCGATGGCTCCTACGATGAGGATCAGGACTTCTGGCGTTTGAGCGGGGTAGGGCGCTCATGCTATCTCTATGCCCAGGACAAGGAGGAGCATATCCAGGATATCCGTATCACGCCCGACCTGGTGAATAACTATGAGGACGGAACCCTTGCCGTCAGGATATGGGCAGTCGGTAAGTCGGACGCACATCTCAGACTCCTCGATGCCACGGGCAAGGAAGTCGCTGCGGAGACAGTCAGTACATGGAAGGAGTCACAGCCCAAACAGGGCGGCGTGACGTTCCAAGTGAAGAACCCGCAGAAGTGGACGGCAGAGACTCCGTATCTCTATACCCTCGTGGTGCGTTATGGTGACGAGGTCGTCACCCAGAAGGTGGGCTTCCGAAAGGTAGAGATCAAGAACGCCCAGTTGCTGGTCAACGGGCAACCGATCTATATCAAGGGTGTCAACCGTCATGAGATGGACCCCGATGGTGGCTATGTCGTGTCACGTGAGCGCATGATCCAGGATATCCAGTTGATGAAGCGCTTTAACATCAATGCCGTGCGTACTTGTCATTACCCCGACGCCCCGCTGTGGTATGACCTCTGTGACGAGTATGGCATTTATCTGGTTGCTGAGGCAAACCAAGAGAGTCATGGCTTCGGCTATGGTAATGATGCTGAGACGAAGAAGCCTCAGTTCGCCCGTCAGATACTGGAGCGCAACCAGCATAATGTCGCGGTGAACTTCAACCATCCCAGTGTCATTGTCTGGAGCCTGGGTAATGAGACGGTCAATGGTCCTAACTTTACTGCTGCCTACCAGTGGATCAAGTCCCAAGACCAGAGTCGTCCCGTTCAGTATGAACAGGCTCATGGTGGTGATAATACCGACATCTTCTGTCCGATGTATATGTCACAATGGCATTGCGAGGGCTATGCCAAGGATGATACCAAGCAGAAACCGCTCATCCAGTGTGAGTATAGTCATGCGATGGGTAACAGTAGTGGCGGTTTTAAGGAGTATTGGGACCTTGTTCGCCGTTATCCTAAGTTCCAAGGTGGCTTTATCTGGGACTTCGTCGATCAGGCTTTGCATGGTAAGGATGCCGATGGTCGTGCCATCTATACCTATGGTGGTGACTACAACAAATACGACCCCTCTGACAATAACTTCAACTGTAACGGACTTGTCAGTCCAGATCGTGTGCCGAACCCTCAGATGTATGAGGTGGGCTATGAGTATCAGAACATCTGGGTAGAGGCTGTGGATATCAAACAAGGACGCATCCGTGTCCGTAATGAGTATTTCTTCCGTCTCTTGGATGATGTGTATATGGAGTGGACACTGTTGTGTGACGGCATACCCGTGAAGCGCGGAACGGTGGATCAGCTCGACTGCCAGCCACAGACTACGACGGACGTGATATTGCCGCTGGGTGATTTCTCTGCTATAGGGGAATACCTGTTGAACATCGACTTCAAACTGAAGAACGCAGAACCACTGATGGAGAAGGGACAGACGGTTGCCTACGCCCAACTGCCTGTTGTCGGTCAACAGTCACCTCTCACCTCTCACCTCTCACCTCTTACCTCTCACCAGTCAACCGTCACCTTTGATAAAACCACCGGATGGATCAACCAATATGTGGTCAACGGTAAGTCGATGCTGGGAGAGGGTGGTACCCTCAAACCGCAGTTCTGGCGTGCTGTCACAGACAACGACATGGGTGCAAGACTGCATCAGAATAACCATGTATGGCGACAGCCAGTGATGAGTCTCATGAGTTTCAAGCAAGGTAAGAAGGACAAGCAGGGCACCTATACCGTCACCGCTGTCTATGACATGCCCGAGGTCAAGGCAACCCTCACGCTCACTTACCGTATCGAGAAGAATGGGGTGGTGACTGTCACGCAACAGATGAAGACAGCCCCTGGTGACAAACAGCCTGACCTGTTACGCTACGGTATGGTACTGCAGATGCCATACGACATGGATCATAGCAAGTATTACGGTCGTGGACCTGTTGAGAACTATAACGACCGCCATCTGTCTCAGCGTATCGGAATCTATAGCCAGACAGCGGACGAGCAGTTCTATCCCTATATCCGTCCGCAAGAGACGGGAACAAAGGGTGATATCCGTTGGTGGAGACAGACCACCAGTTCGGGTAGAGGCTTACACATAGAGTCGGACGCTCCTTTCTCTGCCTCGGCACTACATTATAGTGTGGACGACCTTGACGAGCCTGGTAAAGAGAAGGCGCAGCGTCACTCCCCGCAGGTTCCTAAGTCACGCTACACCAATCTGAATATCGATATGGTACATGCCGGTGTGGGCGGCATCGACAGTTGGAGTGAGTGGGGACAGGCATTGCCTCCCTACCGTGTACCCTGTCAGGACCGCACCTTCACCTTCCGACTGGTTCCAGTGACACCATAAGTAAACAGAATCACTATATATAATTAATTAAGGTATGGACAACAACGAGAAAAACCAACAGCAGGGACAACTGCAACTAGAACTGCCACAGGACGTGGCACAGGGGGAGTATGCTAACTTCGCCATTATCTCACATTCCAGCAGCGACTTCGTCATCGACTTCGCCAGAGTGCTTCCCGGGGTACCGAAACCCCCCGTCAAGAGCCGGGTGATATTAGCACCCGAGCATGCCAAGCGACTGCTTGGTGCCCTCCAGGAGAATATCATGAGATATGAGCATGAGTTTGGTCCGATCAAGATTCCCAATCAAGATCCACGTACTATTTCCCCCTTCCAAGTAGGAAAAGGAGAGGCATAGGGCGGTTAATAATTCCTAAAACACTTATTTTATGTTAAATTTCATAGGATAAGTGTTTTTTCGTTCTTTATAGATTAGGTGATTTCCCGAAAAGTTTGTACCTTTGCAGCCCAAAAGCGACCTGTGAGAAGGGCGTACTATGTCAAATTGAATATATACATATAATATAATAATTTAAAAATCAAACAATTATGCCTACAATTTCACAATTGGTAAGAAAAGGCAGAAAGGTGCTCGTTGACAAGAGCAAGTCTCCCGCGCTGGACTCATGTCCTCAGCGTCGTGGTGTCTGTGTTCGTGTCTACACAACGACCCCTAAGAAGCCTAATTCGGCTATGCGTAAGGTAGCCCGTGTTCGTTTGACCAACCAGAAGGAGGTCAACAGTTACATTCCCGGAGAGGGACACAACCTGCAGGAGCACTCTATCGTGCTGGTGCGTGGCGGTCGTGTAAAGGACCTTCCCGGTGTACGTTATCACATCGTTCGTGGTACGCTTGATACCGCCGGTGTGGCAAGCCGCACACAGCGTCGTTCTAAGTACGGTGCTAAGCGTCCAAAGGCTAAGAAATAATAACCGGAGAGGGTTAGTAAGCCGAGAGGACAACAGAAAAAAGTAACAACTGTTTTGCTGGAGAATTGTTATAGACAGGTTGAGTAAATGTTCATGTGAGAGCGTTGAAGAACGAGAAAGAACAGCCCCACGCAGACAACAAAACAAGAACAAAAAATGAGAAAAGCAAAACCAAAGAAGCGTGTGATCCTGCCGGATCCAGTCTTCAACGACACCAAGGTGTCCAAATTTGTGAACCATCTGATGTATGATGGTAAGAAGTCTATTTCGTATGAGATCTTCTACAATGCGCTTGAGGCTGTAAAGGCTAAGATGCAGAACGAGGAGAAATCAGCTCTGGAGATCTGGAAGCAGGCTCTGGACAACATCACTCCACAGGTGGAGGTAAAGAGCCGCCGTATCGGTGGTGCTACCTTCCAGGTGCCCACAGAGATCCGTCCTGACCGTAAGGAGAGTATCTCTATGAAGAACATGATTGCGTTTGCCCGCAAGCGTAGCGGTAAGTCTATGGCTGACAAGCTGGCTGCCGAGATCATGGATGCCTTCAACAATCAGGGTGGTGCCTTCAAGCGTAAGGAGGATATGCACCGTATGGCTGAGGCTAACCGTGCATTCGCTCACTTCAGATTCTAATAATTTAGGTAAAAGGATTCATTAAGGAAAAGAAAGAAATGGCAAATCGCGATTTACATTTGACCCGTAACATCGGTATTATGGCGCACATCGACGCCGGTAAGACCACTACGTCGGAGCGTATCCTGTTCTATACAGGTAAGACGCACAAGATCGGTGAGGTGCACGACGGTGCTGCTACCATGGACTGGATGGCTCAGGAGCAGGAGCGCGGTATTACGATTACCAGTGCTGCCACTACCTGTAACTGGAAGTGGAATGGCAAGGACTTCAAGATTAACTTGATTGACACTCCGGGACACGTTGACTTCACCGCTGAGGTGGAGCGTTCACTGCGTGTACTCGACGGAGCTGTCGCTACCTATTCTGCTGCTGACGGTGTACAGCCTCAGTCAGAGACGGTTTGGCGTCAGGCAGATAAGTATAACGTACCCCGTATCGGTTATGTGAACAAGATGGACCGCTCTGGTGCTGACTTCTTCGAGACAGTACAGCAGATGAAGGACATCCTGGGCGCGACCCCCGTTGTCATCCAGGTGCCCATCGGTGCTGAGGAGAACTTCAAGGGTGTCGTTGACCTGATTAAGATGAAGGCGATCCTGTGGCACGACGAGACCATGGGTGCGGAGTACGACATCGAGGATATTCCCTCCGACCTGCAGGACGAGTGCGACGAGTGGCGTAACAAACTGCTCGAGGCTGCCGCTGAGTATGACGAGGCTCTGATGGAGAAGTACTTCGACGATCCTAACTCTATCACAGAGGACGAGATTATCGCCGCTATCCGCAAGGGTACCATCTCTATGGCTTGCACGCCAATGATTTGCGGTTCTTCCTATAAGAACAAGGGTGTACAGCCCCTGCTCGACTATGTTTGCGCATTCCTGCCCGCTCCTGTTGACGTGGAGGTGGTTAAAGGTACTAACCCCAACACCGAGGAAGAGGAAGGTCGTAAGCCCAGCGAGGACGAGCCGACAGCCGCTCTTGCCTTTAAGATTGCCACCGACCCCTATATGGGACGTCTGGTGTTCTTCCGCGTTTACTCTGGTAGCGTGAAGGCAGGTTCTTACGTTTACAACCCACGCTCTGGTAAGAAGGAGCGTATCAGCCGTCTGTTCCAGATGAACTCCAACAAGGAGATTCCTATGGAGTCTATCGATGCAGGTGACATCGGCGCAGGTGTAGGTTTCAAGGATATCCGTACCGGTGATACCCTCTGTGATGAGGATAAGCCCATCGTACTGGAGTCTATGACCTTCCCTGATACTGTGATCTCTATCGCTGTCGAGCCTAAGTCTCAGGCTGACGTGGCAAAACTGGACAACGGTCTTGCCAAGCTCGCAGAGGAGGACCCGACCTTCACCGTACGTACCGACGAGCAGAGTGGTCAGACCATTATCTCTGGTATGGGTGAGCTTCACCTCGATATCATCATCGACCGTCTGAAGCGTGAGTTCAAGGTTGAGTGTAACCAAGGTAAGCCTCAGGTGAACTACAAGGAGGCTATCACCAAGACCGTCAACGGCTACCGTGAGGTTTACAAGAAGCAGTCTGGTGGTCGTGGTAAGTTCGCAGACATCATCGTGAACGTTGGTCCTGTTGATGACGACTGGAACATCAAGGAGAACGGTGGCCTGCAGTTCGTCAACGAGGTGAAGGGTGGTAACATTCCTAAGGAGTTTATCCCCTCTATCCAGAAGGGCTTCGAGGCTGCTATGAAGAACGGTATTCTTGGTGGCTACCCGGTAGATTCCCTGAAGGTTGTCGTTGTCGACGGCTCATTCCACCCGGTAGACTCAGACCAGCTGTCCTTCGAGATCGCAGCCCAGATGGCATACAAGGCAGTATGTGCCCAGGCTAAACCCGTGCTGATGGAGCCTATCATGAAACTTGAGGTTGTTACTCCTGAGGAGAACATGGGTGACGTGATCGGTGACCTGAACAAGCGTCGTGGTCAGGTAGAGGGTATGGAAGAGGCTCGTAGCGGTGCCCGTGTCGTCAAGGCAATGGTTCCACTGTCAGAGATGTTCGGTTATGTAACCGCCCTCCGTACCATCACTTCCGGTCGTGCTACCAGCTCTATGGAGTACGATCACCACGCTCCTCTGTCAAGCGCACTCGCTAAGGCAGTGCTCGAGGAGGTGAAGGGTCGTGCAGATCTGGTATAGTAAATAACGGGGAGTCGCTGAGCAAATGACTCTTTAGTGGCTCCCCTTCTAATATTAACAATTAAAAGAAAAAGACAATGAGTCAGAAAATCCGTATCAAGTTGCAGTCTTACGACCACAAGCTCGTAGACAAGTCTGCAGAGAAGATCGTGAAGGCAGTGAAGGCTACCGGTGCTATCATCAGCGGTCCTATCCCCCTTCCCACACACAAGCGTATCTACACAGTAAACCGCTCTACTTTCGTTAACAAGAAGGCACGTGAGCAGTTCCAGCTCTCCAACTACAAGCGTCTGATTGACATCTATAGCTCTACCGCTAAGACTGTTGACGCTTTGATGAAGCTCGAGCTCCCCAGCGGTGTTGAGGTAGAAATCAAGGTGTAATTCGTAAAACACTGATAATTCAAAGGGCATGCCAGTCGGGTATGCCCTTTTGTATTTGCGGGGGTTAACATTCTTTAAAGGAGTGAAAGTGCATTGTTTAACGAGTTTTGTTTATCTTTGTAGCCAAAAACAAATATATTAAAATACCGGAAATGAATAAGAACGAGAAATTTGTGGTTACCATTAACCGTGAGTTAGGCAGTGGCGGTCGTACCGTGGGTGAGAAATTAGCTGAGCGACTTGGAGTTCCCTATTATGACAAGGCGCTGATCAAGGCGTTGGAGGAGAAATACCATCTTACCGTTGAGGAAGTCGAGAAGTTGAAAGGTGAGAAACATAACTGGTGGGCAGACTTCAAGAGAGTCGTTTCCATCGGTGGCGGTCTGAATAAGGCTCCCTATTATCAGGTGGCAGTAGGTGAGGAGCCGGAGTTGCTGACCACAGAGGAGGTGTACTCTGCTGAGAAGGAGATCCTGAAGGGTATTGCCGAGGACGAGTCCTGTGTCATTGCCGGTCGTACAGGTTTCCATATCTTCCGTAATCATCCCAATCACCTGAGTGTTCTTATCCAGGCTCCTATGGAGCAGCGTATCCAGCGTGTGATAAGGAAGCAGGAGTTGACTCGTGACGAGGCGGAGAAAGTCATCCGGAAGGTGGATAAGATGCGTGAGAACTATGTCCAGAAATATACTCGTACCTCACGTTATGATGCCCGTAATTACGACTTAGTCATTAATATGGCAGGCAAGAAGGAAGACGAGGTTGCCGATATGATTTACAACTATATCGGTTAAATGAACAAGAACAACAATTTCGTCATCACTATCAATCGTGAGTTAGGCAGCGGTGGCAGGACTGTCGGCAGAAAACTCGCCGAGCAGTTAGGGGTGAAGTATTACGACAAGGCGATCGTCCAGGGACTGACTGAGAAATACGGTCTGACCGCCGACGAGATAGAGCGTCTGAAGGCACAGGAGAAATCATCGTGGTGGAGCGAGCTACAGGACCGTTGTAAGTCGCTGCTGAGCACGAACCATCAAGAGAAGCCCTCTACTGCCGCAATGTTCGAGTCGGAGCGTCGTATCCTTGAGGGACTAGCCCGTGAGGAGTCCTGTGTGGTGGCAGGCAGAAGCACTTTCCTCATCTTCCGTGACCATCCCAACCGCCTGAATGTGTTCATCCAGGCATCTACCGAACACCGTATCGAGCGGTTGATGAAGAAAGGGATGACCTATGCCGCAGCCCTTGACACCATTGATGAGGTGGATGAGGGGCGTGAGGCATACCTGAAGAAATATAGCGACCGCTCCCGTTACGACACCCGTAACTACGATGTCGTCCTCTCGATGGACCACATGACGGAGGACGATGCCGTCGCCGTCATCATGGAGTATGTCAACCGGCAGAAATGTTTTACACATACGACCCCATAAAAGGTGAGCGTCCGTGGATAATCACTCGCCATATCAAAAAATGCTTCAATAAGACCTAACGGCTGGCAGAGCAACGATTCTGCCAGCCGTTAGCTTGTGTTTTAGCTTTTTTAACGCAAAAAAGGCACTTTTCGGTATGTCTGAAACAAAAGTTAATCGATTTGGAACATATGTGAACAAAATATTCGAAATTATTTCGTAACTTTGCATCATCTTTTCGGAGGTAAATGCGTTCTTTTTTTGAGGATTAACAGAGCTTAGCGTTTCGATCCTTCTAAAACACGAATAAAAAGAAATGCCGGCATCATGGAAGGGGGCAAGGCGGCAAGTAATATCGTGGGAATGACAGGCGTGTCAATGGTCGACGTGGATCATGTGCCTTGCCGAGCATAACCGTCAGTTCGAGACTCCCCGTCTTGAGCAGGAGCTGGTGGATACCTACTTCCGTGTGCCCAGAGCGGGCGAGGAGCAGGGCGAGTTCATGCCCGTGTCCCGTGCGGTACAGATCATGGGCGGCAACCTCACCCAGCGGCTCAACCCGATACTGGTGGGAAGGGCATTTGTGGAACAAGGTTTCAAGCGTGTCATGATTAATCATATACGGGGATATATCGTCGTGCAGCGTTCTGCTGAGGAAATCAAGATCATGTTAAAACACAGGTCAGGAACAGATGGAACAGAAGGAACAGTGGTTTTCTAAACTCTCACGTGCGCGAGCGCGCAGGAACTCCCAAAAACCACAAAAATTCAAGTTCCTGCGCGCGCGTACGTAACTTTTCATTTTCTACTGTTCCTTCTGTTCCATCTGTTCCTGATGAACCAATTAAACCAATAACACATCATGAAAACACTAGAGATAAGAATATACGGGAAGTCAGAACTGGCACGGCTATACTTTCCGAAGACAAAGACAAAGAAAGGAGCCCTTAACAACCTGAAGTTCTGGATCCGCCTGAACATCGACCTGCAGAACGCACTCATCGCCTGTGGCATGCCCAAGCGTGCCCAGCGTTATTTCCCAGAGGAAGTCGCCCTCATCGTCTACTACTTAGGGGAGCCGTGAGAAGGCACCGCCTTCGTGCCCCGAAGGCGGCACATCCTGCCCTCGAAGGCGGCACCTTCGCCCCCCGAAGGTGCCGCCTTCGCAAACTCCAGTCGAGATCTCGAAATCTCGGCATCTCG
>CAJONQ010000061.1 GCA_905235835.1 uncultured Prevotella sp. | reverse complement strand
TTTACATGGGCAAAGATACGAATAATTTAATAAACTCCAAAGGATTCAATGGGAAAAGTGAGTTTAAGAATTTTCCCTGACTATATTTTGCCATATCATGGATTTGTCGTAAATTTGCAAGCAAATATAATTAATAATGTATATGAAGTCTATCTTTGGTCGTATTTTAACGGTAGGTCTAATGGGTATGACAATGGGATGTAATAGTCATGTGGATATCGAGCAGCAAGTGGACGATATCCGTCCTATCCAGCTGCAAGGTTTTGCACGAGTGAACCTGCAACCAGGTGAACAAAATATTATTTCTCAGAGATATTATAATATATAAAGATGTACGTAGCATTAGCAGACAATCAGGATATCACCAGAGCTGGCATGATGTATGTCTGTCAGGAGTTGGGACAGGTTGAGATGCGTCGTGCCGAGGATAAGGCAGGTCTGATAGAACAACTAAAGCAACACACAGACGCGGTAGTGGTGCTGGACTACACCTTATTTAATATTAATGACGTGGAGGAACTGGAAATCCTGTATCAGCGATTCCCCAACGTGCAGTGGATTCTTTTCAGTGTAGACCTCTCGGGTGATTTCGTCCGTAGAGTGATAGCAATCTCCCCCCGGTTCAGTATTCTGCTCAAGGAGTCACCCATCCAAGAGGTTCGGGAGTGCCTGTTGTTTGGACAACGCCATCAGCGATATATCTGTCAGCGAATGGCTGAGATATTGCTGGCTCCACAGGTTAGTAAAGTGGAGGAAGATGTGAAACTGACCCCAACAGAGACGGAGATACTCAAAGATATCGCATTAGGACTGACCACCAAAGAAATTGCGGAACGTCGTTTCTCCAGTTTCCATACTGTCAACACGCATCGGAAGAATATCTTCAGGAAATTGTCTGTTAATAACGTCCATGAGGCTACTAAATATGCATTGAGAGCTGGACTTATTGACTCTGCTGAATACTATATCTAACAAAAAAATAGTAGGAACTGTCTCACGACAACCCCTACTCCATTTTCTAACTAACTTATTATCAACTATTCATTATTCATTCTGAATTCACGATGCAAAGATACACACTTTTTTTCATTCCTGCAAGAAAAAACACGAAAAAAGTTCCGTAAACGTTTGCGTAAATCGAAATAAATGTTTAATTTTGCACATGATGAAAGAAAAAAAGCAACATAGAACATCATTAAAAGATTTAGCAAAAGAACTAAACGTCAGTATAGCAACCGTCAGCAGAGCATTACGAAGCTCTTCTGAGATAGGGGAGGAGATGCAGGAGCGTGTGAAAGCGTTGGCGAAGAAGATGAACTACCGTCCCAATCCTTTTGCGCAAAGTCTCCGTAAGGAAGCCCCCAAAATCATTGGCGTCGTCGTGCCGAATCTGGTGACTCATTATTATTCCGCTGTCCTGGATGGTATAGAAGACGAGGCAAGGAAAGCTGGTTATAGCGTTATCAGTGCCAATAGTCATGAGAGTTTTGAGACTGAGTCTATAGTGATTGATAATTTCATCAGCCTGCATGTGGAGGGTATTATCGCCTGTCTTGCCCAGACAACTACCGATTACGGTCATTTTGAGGAGATCTCCGAGATGGGCATCCCTTTGGTGTTCTTCGGACGAACCTGTCTGTCAGACCGCTTCTCCAGTGTGACGGCGAATGGTGATGAGGCTGCTCAAATGGCAACCCAGCATCTGATAGATACGGGTAGCCGGCGTATCGCATTTATTGGTGGTCCTAACCATCTGGATATGGTGCAACGTCGTAAACATGGTTATCTGGAGGCATTGCGTGAGAATCATATCCCGATTGACAGGGAATTGGTGGCTTGTAATAAGATAGATTATCAAATAGCATTGAGTGAGACAGTCAAATTACTCCAGAGTCCTAACCGTCCAGATGCTATTCTTGCTTTCAACGATATTATTACCTTTGCTGCTTTTACTGCCATCAAACAGCAAGGTCTTCGTATACCAGATGATGTTGCCTTGATTGGTTTTACGGATGATGCTCATGCTGCTTATGTCACTCCTCGCATGTCTGCTATTGAGGACCAGTCTTATCTGATGGGAGTTACGGCTTGTCAGATGTTGCTGGGTCATATACAAGGTGACACGAAGGTGTATAAAAAAATCGTTCCACAGCAGTTGGTGATCCGTGATACCTCTGCCAAACACAAATAATACTATGGTGAAATCCAGAATCCTACTAACCGTTCTCGCTTAAAAAAACAAACGTTTTTTTTGGTAGTATGGCAGAAAAAGTGTATTTTTGCAGATACTAACTGAAAAATGACGTTTACCAATGACAAGAAAGTCTTTCTTTTTATCTATTTTGGTGTTTCTATTGCCTATAACGGTTTCTGCAGCTATTGGCGATATTAAATTCAGTCGTCTGGACACCCGTGACGGTTTAAGTAGTTCCCAGTTGATGTGTGTCATGCGTGACTCAAAGGGAATGATGTGGTTTGGAACACCTTATGGACTGAATCGCTATGATGGGTATCGTTTCAAGACGTTCTATTCGTATGCGAAGGATACTACCACCATGCGTAATAATTATGTGGATGAGATATTCGAGGCTTATGATGGTAAACTATGGTTGCGTCAAAGTATGAATTATACCATTTTTGACCCAGTGACTGAGAAGTTCGACCGTCATCCTGAGACATGGTTACAGAAGCATGGCATCAAAGGCGGAATAGAACGTCTCTATATTGATTCTAAAAAAGATTTCTGGGTAAAAACCTATGATAATGGTTTTTGGCATTACAATCCCCGAACAGGTAAAATCAAACAATATCGCTTTGGTTATAGACCGCAAGAGTTTAACAATGATTTCGGTGTGTCTGGCTTTACAGAGTATGGAAAGAGTGTTCTCCTCTCGTCTTTCAATGGAGAGATATTCTGCTTTAATCGTGAGAAAGACTGGATTAGTTGGAAGAGTGACCATTTGCGCAAAAAAGGTTTGGTGAATAGTCAGGAGTGTAAGTTGCGGGTAGACCATGAGGGTAATTTGTTTGTCATCACGACACAATATGTCTATATCAAGACCAATGGGAAGGGACGGTGGTATTACTCCTTGCCGGAATTGCTTCATGCATGGGGAATAGATGATACCTCAGAAGTACAAAGTGTCTGGGATGTTCAGTTGGATAGGCAAAAACGGTTATGGCTTGCCACCGACCATCATGGCGTCATTATTGTCGATCGTAAGGGAAAGGAAATTCGTCAGTTCTTGAATGATAAACGTGACGAGAGTACCATTAGCGACAATACTGTCCGTATGATCTATCGTGACCAGTTAGGACGAATGTGGTTAGGCACCTATATGAATGGTGTGAATTGTTATGAAGAGAGCAGTTCTAATTTCCAAAACTTAGAGTTGGGAAATATCAATACTATTTGTGTTGACAAGTCGGGTAATTATTGGTTGGGAACGAATGATAAGGGTATCATTTGTTATAATCCCCGTACAGCAGAACAGGTTATCTATGACAAGCAGAACAGCGGTATCACTTCCAATACGATGGTATGCTCCTTGGCGGCGCGTGATGGTTCTGTTTGGTTCGGAACTTACGAGGGAGGACTTATTCATATCAAGGGTGGACAGGTGACCAATTTCCGTGTTACAGGAAAACCGACAGACCTTTCTAATAATAATGTTTGGGCTGTCTTTGAAGACCAGTGGGGATATATCTGGATAGGAACCTTAGGCAGTGGTGTCCAACGCCTTGATCCAAGAACAGGGCGGATGGATATACCCATTAATACCAAAAACTCGATTCTTCCGAGTGACTATATATCGACCATTACCAGTACGCAGAAAGGTTGGCTGATGGTGTCACACTCTATCTTCTATTCAATCATCAATCCCAAAACCAATAAGGTGATTAATCGTCATATAGCGAATAACCATAATGATATTAGTATCACAGAGACATCTATTAATACGATGCAGGATAGTAGGGGACTTTCATGGCAAGGCTCGTCCTCTGGTGCTACTATCTGGGATCCCAAGACGAATGAGGTATATCTCATTGATATGCGTTCAGGACTTATTGGCTCTACGGTGAATGGCATCGTGGAGGACGAGCGTCATACCATGTGGATCGTAACAAACCATGGTGTCTCCAATGTAGTACCTCAAAAGGATTCTGAAGACAAATGGAGCTTTGTTGTTCATAGTTTTAATAAGCGTGACGGACTGCAAGGAGCTCCCTATAATCAGCGTTCTATCTGTTATACACCTGGTGGGAAGGTATTAGTAGGTGGTCAAGGTGGACTTGACATCATCAATCCTCGAAAGATGGGCAAAGGTAGATTTACAGAACGTCCAGTATTTAGCGGGCTGAAAGTCGCAGGTCATGAGGTTGCTGTAGGAGAGGAAATCAGTGACCATGTGGTCTTGGATGAGGCATTGGATGTTTGCCGCAAGTTTAATCTTCGTTATGACGAGGAGTTTACTGTCCAGTTGGCAAGTAACAGTGGTGAGGTTCATAATCGTTCCCGTTTTATCTATAAGTTAGAGGGATATAATGAGGAATGGATGCGTACGGAGGAGGTCAATCCGAATATCACTTACCAGAGTCTGCGTGCAGGCACTTATGATCTATGTGTCCGGATGATGAACGATGACGGTACGATGGGTAAGGAGGAAAGCCGTATAGAGATTACCATCCGTCCACCATTGTGGCGTACACGCTGGATGATCCTGTTGTATATGTTGTTGATAGCCCTTGCTGCTTGGTTATGGCGTAAGTGGTATATGAAACGACAGGAGCGTAGGATGGAGGCAGAGACTATTCGTCGTGAATTGGAGAAGAAACAATGGATGAACGAGATGCGTATGCAGTTGATAAACGAGCATGCAGACGGTAAGTCCTCGTTTGTGTCAGAGACAGAGAAACAGGTTATCCATAAGCAGATGGATGATATTATTGAATTTACCCGTGACTATTGTAAGAATTACGAACCGCCTGTTGAAAACAAGAATGTAAAGGTTAATTTCCTCTCATCGGTGCAAGGGTTGAACGTTGATTTTGACCATGAGAAGTTAGCGGAGATATATCGTATCACTTTCCGTAATGCAGCCATCTTTGCACCCAATGATTGCCAGATTAGTGTGGGTATCGCCCGAACGCAAGATAATATGGCTCAAATCCAGATTGCTGATAATGGTATTGGTATCAAGGATGAGTTCAAAGAGCATGCCTTTGATCCTATTGTGAATGGAGATGGTTCTGACTTAGACAAAGTGAAGGCTATTGTTGATGCTCATCACGGTGAGGTATGTATCAAAGATAACCCTGGAGGAGGAACGATTATCGTTGTATCCCTCCCAGCAAAAGAGGTCATAGAAGAAGCGGAAATCATAGAATAATATAATATAAAAATGAAAACATTAAGAGTAATGATGACAGGGATGATGTCGATGGCTGTAGCAGCGTTGATGGCTGCGGATTATACTGTCAGTGGCAATTTCGTAACGATTCCCGTCAAGGATGTAAAAGCAGGTGGCGCCAAGGTGGTACGTCTGCAAGTGATTAATGACAACATTATCCGTGTTCAGGCTACGTCTGAGGATGCGCTGCCCCAGAAGCAGAGTCTTATGATTGTGGAACAGAAAGCACAACCGAAGTTCAATGTTACTGATGGTGAACAAGTATCTGTAAAGGCAAAGAATGTGGAGGCTCGTGTTGACAAGTCGACTGGTGCCGTTGTGTTCTACGATGCTAATGGTAAAGAACTGTTGAAAGAGGCGAAGGATGGCAAACAGTTTAAGAACTTCACCGTTCCAGAGCGTGAGTATGGTTTAAAAGGTGGAACTCCTTTGACAGAGGCAATGAAACATGGTATCCAGTGGCAGATGAAGTTCGACTCCCCTGCCGATGAGGCTTTCTACGGTCTCGGTCAGCATCAGTCGGAGGAGTTTAATATGAAGGGTAAGAATGAGGACCTGTTCCAGTATAATACCAAGGTTAGCATCCCCTTCGTTCTCTCCAATAAGAACTATGGTATCTTGTGGGATTCCTATAGTTATTGCCGCTTCGGTAATCCCAATGACTACCTGCAGTTGAACCGTGCCTTCAAACTCTATGACAAGCAAGGGAAGGAAGGTCACCTGACAGGAACTTATGTGGATAAAGACGGCAAACGTCTTGTTCGTGACGAGGACTCCATTTATTATGAGTATGCTTTCCCTGCTACGTCAGAGATTGCCGTCATGACAGATAATGGCGGTATCAAGAACTTACCACAGGGCTTTAATTTGCAAGGTGCCAATGTGGTTTATGAAGGATTTATCGAGCCGGAGTGCTGCGGAAAATGCACAGGTAAACCTGCCGACTATCAGTTTATCCTGTACTATTCAGGTTATGTGAAAGTGTATATTGACGGAAAGGAAGTTGTTCCCGAGCGTTGGCGTACAGCATGGAATCCCAATACCTATAAGTTTACGGCAAAGGTACGTAAAGGCGTGAAGAATCAGTTGCGTATTGAGTGGCAGCCTGATGGCGGTGAAGCTTATTGCGGTCTACGTGTTTCAGAACCTCGTAGTGAGGAAGAGCGTGGTCAGTTGAGCATCTGGAGTGAGATGGCTCGTGACATGGATTATTACTTTATCGCTGGACAGAACTTTGACGAGGTGATTAGCGGTTACCGTACATTGACAGGTAAAGCTTCCCTTTATCCGAAATGGGTGCTGGGCTTCTGGCAGAGTCGTGAGCGTTATAAGAGTGCTCAGGAGATAGAGGAGACTCTTGCAGAGTTCCGTAAGCGTCATATTCCAGTGGATAATATCGTACAGGACTGGAACTATTGGAAACTTGACTCTTGGGGTAGTCATGTCTTTGAGACAGACCGCTATCCAAATCCTCAGCAGATGCTTGACAATGTCCATAAGATGCATGGTCGTTTCATGATTTCAGTATGGCCGAAGTTCTACGATACTGTGGATAATTACAAGGAGTTGGACAAAAACGGTTGGATGTACCATCAGGCTGTTAAGGATGATATTCATGACTGGTTGGGCTTCCGTGGTTCTTTCTATGATGCTTACGACGCTGGTGCCCGAAAGATGTTTTGGCGTCAGATGGACGAGAACCTCTATTCAAAATATAATCATGACGGTATTGCTGGTGTTGATGCTTGGTGGATGGATGCCTCAGAACCCAATGTCCGTGACTGTACTCCTATGTGGTATCGCAAGGCACTTAGTGGTCCTACTGCCTTAGGAACCTCTACAGAATATTTCAATGCTTATTCAACAGTGAATGCGGATGCTATCTATAATGGACAGCGCAGTGTTTACAAAGGTAAGGACAATGAGCCTCGTGTATTCTTGTTGACTCGTAGCGGTTTTGCTGGTGAGCAACGCTTCTCTACTGCTACATGGAGTGGTGATATCGGAACACGCTGGGAAGATATGCGTGCCCAGATGACCGCAGGTTTAAACTACTCGATGTCAGGTATTCCTTTCTGGGGAATGGACCAGGGTGGCTTCTGTGTGGAGAACCGTTATGTAGCAGCCCAGCAACTCTATGACAAGACGGGTGTGGAAAATGAAGACCTGAAAGAGTGGCGTGAGTTACAGACTCGTTGGAACCAGTTTGGTGCGTTCATCCCTCTCTTCCGTGCTCATGGACAGTGGCCTTTGCGTGAGATATGGAATATTGCTCCAGACAATCATCCTGCTTATAAGTCGTTTGTTTACTATGATAAACTACGTTATCGCCTGATGCCTTATATCTATAGTCTTGCAGGCTGGGCTCATTTCAAAGATTATACCTTGATGCGTGCCCTTGTGATGGACTTCAATGGCGATAAAGATGTTGAGAATATAGGTAATCAATGGATGTTCGGTCCAGCTTTGATGGCATGTCCAGTTGGTTATTATAAGGCACGCAACCGCAGTGTCTATTTCCCCAAGCAATGTGGTTGGTATAATCTCTATACGAATGAGTATGTTGAGGGTGGTCAGTCACTGATTGTCGATG
This sequence comes from uncultured Prevotella sp., assembly GCA_905235835.1. GTDB lineage: Bacteria > Bacteroidota > Bacteroidia > Bacteroidales > Bacteroidaceae > Prevotella. The sequence continues at coordinate 16,370 of CAJONQ010000061.1, read as the reverse complement.
CTCCATACGAGTGTATTCCTGTTTATGTCCGTGAGGGATCCATTATCCCATTTGGTCCAGAAATGGAATGGAGTGATGAAAAGCCTGCTGAGCTCATAAACCTTTATGTTTATGCTGGTCAGAATGGTTCATTCCAACTCTATGAGGATGAAGGCGTAAACTACAACTATGAGAAGGGTAAGTATGCTACGATTGATATTACCTATGATGATGCTTCTAAGACCGTGAAGTTTGGTGCTCGCAAGGGTCAGTTCAATGGTATGTTGAAGAATCGTCGTTTCAATGTTGTCTTGATTACCAAAGATGCAGCGAAACCACTTAACCTTGAGAATCCCGAAGGGAAGATGGTGCAATATAACGGTAAGGAGATCAGCGTAAAACTGTAAGATGTTGAAAGAATAATTATTGAACAAACACGCACAGAACATGTTGTAAGTCCATCACATGCAGCAATCGTTCTGGGCGTGTTTGTGATATTTAATAGTAATTAAATAAGGTCTTCATCTGGATGAGAACTGCAATTATAGGGGGTGGTGCCGCAGGGTTCTTTCTTGCTGTTAACCTGAAAGAAATGATGCCAGAGATGGAAGTCACTATCTTTGAGCGTAGCCAAAAGGTGCTTTCAAAGGTAGGGATATCTGGAGGTGGACGATGTAATTGCACCAACTCTTTTGAGGATGTGACAGACTTGCAGATGGTCTATCCTCGTGGACATCGACTGATGAAGCGATTGTTCAATGTCTTTGATTACAGAGATGCCTTTGCGTGGTTTGAGCAACATGGTGTTCCATTGGTGACACAGGATGATCATTGTGTGTTTCCTAAAGCTCAAGACTCACATGCTATTATCAATTGCTTTCTGTCATTAGCTCGTCGTTATCATATTCAGATAATCAAGGAAACCCGTGTTCGATCGTTGGATGAGATAGGTGATTATGATTACATTGCAGTAACAACAGGAGGTTCTCCGAGAGGAGAGGGATTGAAGTGGCTTGCTGACTTAGGACATGAGATAGAACAACCTGTTCCTTCGCTTTTTACCTTCCAGATTGCAGATCAATCGCTGACATCATTAATGGGAACAGTAGTGGAAGATGCGGCAGTGATGATGCCAGGTACTAAATGGCGTTCCTATGGTCCTTTGTTGATAACCCATTGGGGAATGAGTGGTCCTGCCATATTAAAACTCTCCAGTTATGCAGCAAGATTATTGGCAGAGAAAGCCTATCAAATGCCTCTTAGTGTTCGATGGGCAACTGTCTATGACAAGGATATAGAAGTGACCCTGAATGAAACGATAATATCTCATTCTCAAAAGCAACTCTCAACATACAACCCGTTTGGTCTTCCACAGCGATTATGGAATTATCTTATAAGAAAGTCTATTGGGGACAGGGCAGAGTTAAGGTGGCATGAGTTGAACAAAAAGGATGTTAACCGTCTTGTCAATACTGTCAGTAATGATACATATCAAATTAGTGGACGTGGTACCTTCAAAGATGAGTTTGTCACCTGTGGTGGTGTGTCCTTGAAAAGCGTGAATCCGTCAACACTTGAAAGCAAGATAATACCGCATCTCTTTTTTGCTGGTGAAGTGTTGGATATTGATGGTATTACTGGTGGTTTCAATTTTCAGGCAGCTTGGACGACAGCATATACGGTAGCTTCTGCAATTGTCGCAAAAGTACCTTAATTGTAACAAACTTTTTCTTATATGTGTCATTTCGACGTTCTCTTTTCGAGAATGTTAGAAAGTTACTTTTATTTTTGTATCTTTGCAACAAACTAATGATGAACTATAATGAAAAAACGATTATCTCTCTTAGTGTTTGTAGGACTATTGACTGGTAAGGCAACCGCACAATACCAGTATCCATTCCAGAATCCAGCACTTGCTTATCAGGAGCGTGTGGAGAATCTGATTTCGTTATTAACCCCAGAGGAAAAGGTGGACCTGCTGACTTTGCCGAAGCGGGGTCCTATCGGTGGCGTGCCCCAGAATATGTTGCAATAACAGATTACGACAAACTGGCAGGTGAGGTGAAAAATGCGGATGTTATCATCATTATCGGTGGTATCTCAGCACAGATGGAAGGTGAGGGCGGTGATAAGGCGGATATCGAACTGCCGAAGGTGCAACAGCGTCTGGTTCGTGCGATGCATGCCACTGGTCGTCCTGTTGTCTTTGTTAACTGCTCAGGCTCTGCCATTGCCTTTGGCTGTGTGGAAGGACAATATGACGCGCTCTTGCAGGCTTGGTATGCTGGGCAGGGTGGTGCCAAGGCACTGAAAGGATTTCGGAAACTGAGTCTGAAGCCGGGAGAGACCAAGAAGGCTGTTATCACTCTCGATAATGAGGCTTTTGAGTATTATGACGAAAATATTGATGAACTTGCCGTTCGCCCAGGGCGTTATCGAATCCTGTATGGAACCTCTTCTCGTGACAAGGATTTGCAAAGTGTTGATTTTGTAGTTAGATAAGAAAAAGCCCTTGGATTTCCAAGGGCTTTCTAATTGTTTATACTTCCTTCTTTTTATGGCGTGTAAGCGTGTCCTGTTTCAGTGCTTCCACATATTCGTCTATCTTATGGAGTTCTTGTGGTATCCGGATGTTTTGGGGACAATGGGGCTCACATTGACCACAACCGATACAGTGATTCGCCTGACGTAGTTTAGGCACACTGCGGTCGAGACCTACCAAATACTTATGCCGCATCTCTCGATAGCCTTCATCACCACAATCAGTAGGTAACATACCCTCGTTCTTGCATTTATTATAATGGACGAAGATAGCGGGAATGTCTACACCATAGGGACAAGGCATACAATACTTACAGTCGTTACAGGGAATATTTTGTAAACCAACAATTTTCTCTGCGATATCTCTGTGCAGATATTCCTGTTCCTTCTCGTTCAATGGCTTCAGAGGACAGTATGACAACAAGTTGTCTTTCAGATGTTCCATATAGGTCATACCGCTTAATACTGTGAGTACGCCTTCTGGTGTTCCGGCATAACGGAAAGCCCATGAGGCGATACTATGCTCTGGATCCTGCTGTTTCAATTCAGTGGCAAGAAACTGGGGAAGATTGGCAAGACGCCCTCCCAGCAGAGGCTCCATGATGACGGCAGGGATATTGCGTTTCTTCAGTTCTGCATACAGATAGCGTGCGTCAGTATTGCGGTCGTTGATCTCATTGGCATAGTCCCAGTCCAAGTAATTCAACTCAATCTGTACGAAATCCCATTGGTATTTCTCATGCTCAGAGAGCAGGTAGTCGAACACTGCGATGTCGCCATGATAGGAGAACCCGAGGTTACGGATTCTTCCCGCTTTACGCTCTTCCAGGAGGAAGTCGAGGATTCCGTTGTCGAGATACCGCTTATGGAGATTCTCCATACCGCCACCGCCTATCGCATGCAACAGATAGTAGTCGATATAGTCTACCTGTAGTTGTTGGAGAGAGTTTTTATACATCTTGATACTCTCTTCGCGAGTCTGTGTGGCAGGATTGAAATTAGACAACTTGGTAGCCACCAAGTATTCTGATCGCTGGTGGCGACTCAGTGCAATACCCGTACATTTTTCTGATTGTCCTTGACAATAGGCGGGACTCGTATCGAAATAGTTGACACCATGCTCAATGGCATAGTCCACCAGTCTGTTGATCATCTCTTGGTCATAGTCATCATAACCGCCATTGCCTTCGGGCTTTTGGGGCAGTCGCATCATACCATAACCTAATAGGGACACCTTCTCTTTGGTCTTAGGATTGATGCGATAGGTCATCTTACCGACAGGTGGTTCTACTTGTTTGGTGTATTCACTGACCGCTTTAATCTCGGTCTTTGACTTGCAACCAGTCAGTACTGCTGTTGTAGCCAGTGCGCCCCCTCCTAATAGTTTGAGGAAAGAACGGCGGGATATATCTTTGTTTGCCATGTTATACCTCCTTATGAACTTCGTGTCCTTCAACAAAAATGGCAGAGAATGGACGTGCTGGACACAGATTCTCGCACGCTCCACAGCCAATACAACGACTCTCGTTGACAACAGGAATATTGATAGATTCCTCATCGTCAGGATCTGATGGTGCCATCTCAATAGCACCTACAGGACAATGGCGGGCACAGTTGTCACAGGGAATACCATCAGTCGCCGGTATGCAGTTTTTCTTCACCCATACGGCATGACCGATTTGGATAGCGGCTTTTTCTTCATGGTGTATGGGTTTAATGGCTCCTGCAGGACAAACCTCTGAGCAACGGGTACATTCCGGACGGCAATACCCCCGTTCGTATTCGTAGGACATGGTAGGTTGCATCAGGTGGAGCCAGTCACCGCTGGGGCGTAGTACCTCATTCGGACATTCTGATATACAGAGTTGGCAACCCGTACAGCGTTTCGACATATTCGTAGCTGAGAGTGAACCAGGAGGTGTCAAGGGCGTCTGTCGCTCAGGCGCTATCTTGTCTTCGATTTCTGCTAGTCCACCATCAGTTTTCTTCGCCTCTTGTGCAAGGGCTGCAGTGGTAATCATTGCAGAAGTGAGCAAGAAAGAACGCTTGGTGGGGTCGATACTAGAATCCCTGGTATCCCTAGTAGTACTAGTTTTCCTAAATCCCCTGGCAAACTCTAATGCCCCAAACTTACAACTCTCGATACAATCTCCGCATACCACGCAACGGCTATAATCCACCGTGTGGTTCTTGTAATCAATACATGCAGCCTTGCAGTTCTTGGTGCAGAGCGAGCAGTTACGGCATTTCTCCGTATCGAAATGGATTTTCAGCCAAGAGAATCTGCTCAGAAATGACAGCGTAGTACCTACAGGACATATCGTATTACAATAGGTACGACCATTACGCCAAGCAAGGATGGCAAGTATGATGAGTGTGACAACAGCAATGACAAGTGAAGGCAATGCTTTTATCCAAATGTTGGTTTCGTAGAAGACATAACTGTCATAATGCTCGGCGATGTCTGCCAGTACATTGTTTCCAGCCTGCCATACCGGTTGTAACAGGTTGGTGGCAATACGCCCAAAGGCAGAATAGGGGGCTAACACCTGGACGAAGGTTCCGATTCCTGCCACCAGCGCAATGAGAAACACAACGAGAACAGGATAACGTAGCCATTTTATTTCTTTTGAAGCAGTATATCTGTTCTTTTTCGCTTTCTTACCCAGCCATCCAAAGAGGTCCTGCATCACTCCCAGCGGACAGATGACAGAACAATAGATGCGTCCGAAGACGAGTGTCAGTACAATCAGTGCCACTACCACCACTACGTTGAGGGCAAGGATTGCTTCCAAGAACTGTAACTTAGGCATCCATGATACGAAATGGTGCATAGTCCCCGTGAAGTCAAGGAATAGCAAGGTGATGCCGATGAACATCACGGTTGCTAATACAATGCGGATTTTTCTTAGCATAAAGTATTTAGTTTTGTTTAGTTATTATTCTTACAATAAGGATGCTCAACTCATAGAGCAGGTAAATGGGCAGTGCCACGACAAATAGCGTGAAAGCGTCTGTGGTAGGAGTGATGATTGCCGACACGATCAGTATTGCAACGATGGCGTGACGGCGATATTGGCTCATCATCCTGTTACTGATTAGTCCCATGCGTCCCATCAACGCACAGACTACTGGTAATTCAAAGACCACACCCATCACCAGACTCATACCCAATAGTGTATCGATGTACGATTGTAATGTCAGCATGTTAGCGACATCGGGTGATACTTGGTAGGTTCCTAAGAAACGGACCGTAAATGGGAATACTACGAAGTAGTTAACCAGTGTCCCAACAAGGAACATCACATAGGCAGCTCCCGCAATCCATATAGCATAGCATCGCTCGTTCTGATAGAGCCCTGGCGACACAAAACGGAACAACTCATATAATATATAAGGTGAGGCGACTAATAATCCGGCATAAATCGCCGTCCTCATGTGAACCATAAACTGCTCCGTCAGTCCCGTATTCATCAGGTGGATATCGAAAGCCTCGGCACCTAATAGACGATAGGTGATGAAATCACTCGAACGGGGAGCCAGTATGATGGCAAACAACTCGTCTTTCAGACAAAACGCAATGATACCAAAGAGGACGACAGCGCACAACATACGAAGCAATGACGAGCGAAGTTCGTCCAGATGGTCCCAGAACGTCAATGCCTCACTCATTCCTTCTTTATCTCTTCGTGGTCGTCAACGTCAATTTCTTTCATGCCATCCTTGAAACTCTTTATGCCTTTGCCCAGTCCGTTCATTAGTTCGGGAATCTTCTTGCCACCGAAGAGCAACAGGACGATGATAGCAATCACGAGTATCTCAGTCATACCTAATCCAAACATATTTTTAGTTTTTAGTGATTTAATGTTGCAAATATAATCATTTTTTTTCTAATTATGTTTATCTTTGCAGCGAAAATTTCAAATAGAAGTAATATAATGACAACAGAATTAGAATTCTTATTACGCCTTTTCTGTGCCGCAGTCTTAGGAGGCATCATCGGACTGGAGCGTGAGTATAGGTCGAAGGAGGCAGGTTTCCGTACCCATTTCTTAGTTGCTATGGGCTCTGCCTTGTTTATGATAGTTTCGGCATACGGCTTTGATTCCTTGAATAATGAACTACAGCGTTGGGATGTGTCTCGTGTCGCAGCCCAGGTGGTCAGCGGTATCGGTTTTATAGGCGCTGGTACCATCATCTTTCGTAAGAGCGAGAACATCGTCAGCGGACTGACTACAGCGGCCGGTCTTTGGGTGACTGCTGCCATCGGACTTGCCTGTGGAGGTGGTATGTATATCCTCTCCATCGGTAGTACACTGATGGTACTTATAGGTTTGGAAGCATTTAACTACTTCCTCCATAAGTTTGACAAACACCGGAAGTAACTCCTACTTCTTATAACTTAGTGCTGCACCAATCGCCGTGCAGAACTCTGCATACTTAGGAATGTGGAAATGCACGCTATAGAGCTTTTCCAACATCGGGTATATCTCCTTGCATTGGGGAATAAGTGTCAGGTTGCCGATAAGTACAAAATCCTTGATACCAGAGTTCAACGAAGAGAGGATAGCAGCGGAGCCTATCGTCTGTAGTACCATGACGATGATACCCAGTGCGATATCCTCCTGCCGGGCATTATATTGTGCCTTACTAAACAAGGAGGCTGTAGCATCCATAGGCAGTCCTGGCAACGGATGGGTGGAGATGTCTCCAATCAGCAGGTTGATGTTGTGGATATCCCCTTTCATGGCAAGACTCTGGATATCTTTGGGGTCACGGGTGTTCAGCATCACACGGGCAAGTCCTTGCAGCGTTCCACCTCCGAGACCAAGACCTCCGATATGACGGATGTCGTTACCTTCGCATTGAACAAAACTGGTTCCTGTACCCATTGAGACCACAATCGCCTTGTCGAGTCCGCTCTCAAAACGGGCTCCAAGACCATCAGCGATAAATTCATCAACTTTCTGGGTGGGAATACCATAGACAGGCTCGTCGATATAAGCGGTGCCGACTCCTGTGAGCATCACCTGCTCCACGTCACTCAATGCGATCTTGTTGTCGTGCAGATATTTGCCGAAAGCCCCAAAGAGTGAGGTTACCTGGTCGGCGGCTGTGATACGGATAGGTGAGACAACACGTCCCTCACGCAGTCCTACAATCTTCGTTGTGGAGATACCCACATCAATTCCAATTACGATTCCCATAGTAGTTATAATATTTGGCGACAAAATTACAAAGAAGTGAGTAAATAACCAAATTAATTTGGGTATTTCCTTATTTGAACTCAATGGCAAAAGTGGTATGATAGCCATTAAGGGGCTGTTCTGAGAGACTTAGGTTGCCTCCTTGTTGAATCATCATCCGTCGGGAGAGCGATAGCCCGATACCGTTGCCAGTATGCTTGGTCGTGAAGAATGGAATGAAGATGCTTTTGCGAACCTCAGCGGGAATCGGTTGCCCGTCATTACTGACATATAAGGTGTTGTTGTTTGGGATATATTCTGTTCCGATATGGCATGCTCCAGCCTCCACGGCGTTTTTGATAAGATTCATCAGTATCTGGCGTATCATGCTGGAGTCAGATTGGACGATAATTCCTTCACTAACTGTATTCCTCCAATTGATGGCGGGATACAGTTGATGGATTTCGTTGATGAGACCAGATAAGTTGACAGCATCCATGACAGGCTGTTGCAATTGTGATAGTTTGCGATAGGAGTCAACAAAGGTGTTCAGGTGTTTTGAAGTAGTAAAGATAGCGTGGATGCCTTCCTCCAGTGGGGTGTCTTTCACGTCCTCTCGGTTCAGTAATGACTGGCTGATGCTGGTAATGGGGGCGGTGGCATTCATAATCTCATGGGTCAGAACACGGGTCAGCCGTTCCCACGACTCTACTTCGTTAAGGTTCATTTGCTGACGGATGGTTTCACCCAGTTGGTTCAGTGCCTCTTGCATGGCTTGCTCACCGGATAATAGTCCTTGGGTGGACAGGCGGAAGGTGAAATCATGGTTACGGATAGCCTCTTGCATCAAGTATGCCCTTTGTCTTAGTGACCGTTGATGGTTAATGAGCCATGTGATGAAGACGATGATGCCAATACCCATTATAATAAATAAAGCGATCATAAATCTCAAGTCTCAAATCCTTTTCATTTTATTGTAGAGCGTTTGTCTTGTAATACCCAGCAGTTCCGCAGCCTTTGAGAGATTACCGTGGCAATGGTCGATGGCATGACGGATATGTGCTGCCTCCATTTCGTCAAGGGGCATTATCTCATGCTGCATGTCAAGTACGTCTTTTAGTTTATGTACCAACTCGTCATTGTCCCATGGTTTTACGATGAAGTCGGCGGCACCGTTCTTCAGCCCTTTTACAGCAAGGCTGACATCGGCGTATGCGGTCAGCAGCACCACTGGTGTTTGCGGATGGTGTTTGCGGATGGTTCGTAGCCACATCAGTCCCTCCTGTCCACTATTGACTCCGAGTTGAAAGTTCATGTCAAGCAGTACGAGATTGACAGTCTCTTGTACCATCACTTTCAGGATATCATCTGGTCGTTCCAGTGTCAGGATATGCTCAAAGGTGTCATCCAGACAATACCGTAAGGCGGTCAGGATAGAGGGGCTGTCATCGACTATAAGAATCGTGCCGTATTTCTTATTCATCGTTCCTTTCTTTATTTCACAGTGCAAAATTACGATTTTCTGTCTAAAAGTCATACATACGGCTGTCTAATTTTTAGACAATCTGCCAGTGGGGGATAACCTTTGTAATCGCGATTCAATGAAAAAAGATACCTTTGCAGTGTAAAATCAATCGAGTATGAGAAATTTGTTAGGTACTTTTGCCGTTCTGCTAAAGTCGAAGGCAACCCTGTTGCAATGTCTGTTGATGGCACAGTTGAAATATGAGTTGGTTAGATATTATAATGGAGAACAGATATGGATAGAGTAATCGTGCAGAAGAAAGGATTCCGTTGGCGGGAACATGGACCTTATGTTGCTGTCGGCTGTTTGCTGTTAGCACTATGTACATGGCTTATCTTTGGCAATCATGCCGCCACTCTGCGCATTAGCAAGGACGAGGTGACGGTTAGTGAGGTACGTCATGCGGAGTTCAAGGACTATGTGCGTACCAATGGTCAGGTGATGCCTATTCAGGTGGTACAGATATCCCCGGAGGAGGGTGGCATTGTGATGGAGAAAGTCGTAGAGGAAGGTGCTGAGGTCAGAAAAGGAGATGTTATTGTACGGCTGAGCAACTCAAATCTCGATCTTCAGATCCTGAATGCGGAGGCAGAACTTGCCGAAAAACAGAATATGTTACGCAATACACAGGTGGCGATGCAGCAGGACCGTTTGAATAACCAGACGGAACAAGCACAACTCATGATGGATACCCAACGTAAACAACGTGCCTTCGAGCAGAACAAACGGCTCTATTCTGAGAAACTGATTAGTAAGGAGGACTTCCTGAAATCACAAGAGGACTACCAACTCTCGCAGAAGAAAAGGACTTTGATAGGTCGTCGTCTGCAACAAGACAGTATTTATCGGACCGTACAGATGGATCAAATGGAGGATAACTTGAAGAATATGCATCGTAATGTGGTGCTGGTTCGTCAGCGGAAAGATAAATTAGAGGTCCGTTCGGCAATCGATGGCGAGTTAGGACTGCTTGATGTGGAGTTAGGACAGAGTGTACAGGCAGGACAAAAGATAGGACAGATAAACGACCTGTCAGACTATAAGGTACAGGCACAGATAGACGAGCATTATATTGACCGTGTACGACAGGGACTTACTGCGACTTTCACCCGAGGTGATAAGCAATATCAGTTGCAAGTGCGCAAAGTCTATCCTGAGGTTCGTGAAGGGAAGTTCCGCTGTGATTTTATCTTCCGTGGTGAGCGTCCCGAGCAGATTCGTAGCGGACAGACCTACTATGTCGACTTGGAGTTAGGACAGCCTGAGCAGGCAGTCATCATCCCCCGTGGCACCTTCTTCCAGACTACGGGTGGTCAGTGGATCTTTGTTCTTGACAAAGGTGGCGATAAGGCATACCGCCGCCAGATTCGTATTGGTCGGCAGAACCCACAATATTATGAGGTGCTGGAGGGACTGGAGCCAGGAGAGCGTGTCGTCACCAGCGGCTATGAGGCTTTCAAGGACAATGAAGTGCTGGTGATTAGATAATAATGTGTAGCTTTGCAATCGTTAAATACTAAATAAGTAAATCGTAAATAATGAAGAATTATCTGAGATTCCTGTCACGCAACAAGGTATATACCTTTATTAATATAGTGGGTCTGGTGGTATCGCTGATGTTCATCATCCTCATGGGCGACTACACTTGGCGCCAGTATAGCATCGACTCGTGGCATAAGAATGCGGATCGCATCTATATGCTGGGTAATCAGTCGAGTTTCGCCATGCTGCCGCAGGCTGCGAAGCAGATCCAGGACATGTGCCCTGAGATTGAGCAGAAATGCAGTGTGATGAGCCTTAAGGGAAAAATAAGGTATCAACAGCAGGAAGTAAATGACGAGCAAGGAGAGAATGGCATCATCATGGTGGCAGACTCAACCTTCTTCCAGTTCTTCGACTTCGAGTTGGAGGCGGGAGACCGTCTTACGGCGTTAAATGCACCAGACAAATGTGTTGTTACTGAGCGATTGGCGAAACGACTCTTCGGAGATAAGAATCCGATAGGGGAGCCGGTACAGATCATTGGAGAAGGGGAGGTGGAGCCAGGCAATACCGTTTACGATAGCACTTTGGTATATACCGTCAGTGCGATAGTCAAGAATTTCGACCATACGGCACTGCCCAATGAAACGCAGATAATTGCTAGGATGGAGCGCTATTCCAAGATATTAGGCTCTAAGTTTGAAAACGACTCTTATGCATTCGGAACTGCAGGAGCCTGCAAGGCTTTCGTCATGCTCCGGCCTGGCATGACACTTGATAGTAAACTGGAAACCATCAACAAATTGATTGACAAGAATTTCTCGCCTTTCTGGGGAGAATACAAGGTGAGCATCACGCCGCTGGAAGATGCTATGTTTGTTTCCCAGAATGATGGGTATGGGTTGTTGAAAGGTGACAAGACGCGACTCCGTATTCTGCTTGCCGCAGTGCTGGCTATTCTTTTCTTTGCCGTCAGCAACTACATCAACCTGACGGTTGCCAATACCGGTTTCCGTGCCAAGGAGATGGCTACGCGACGACTTTTTGGCAGTAGCAAGCGGGAGATATCATGGAAACTGATTGCTGAATCGACACTGATGGTGGCGGTTTCTTTTGTTATCGGACTGGTCCTGGCACTCTGCTTTCAGCAAGATGCCATTCAACTGTTCAAGGGAAAGATTGCTTTGGCGGATGATGTTAATATCTTGAGCGTAAGTGTCGGTTTGGGTTTCATTGTGCTGGTGGGTTTCGTGTCTGGTATCCTGCCCTCGTGGCAGATGTCGCGCTATCAGCCTATTGACATCGTGAAGGGAAACTTTCGATTCCGTTCCAAGATGGTGTTGGGTCGCTTGTTTGTCATCCTGCAGAATGCGATTACCGTCACCATGCTCACAGCGAGTCTTGTCATTTGGCTACAGTTAAGGCATCTGATTAATGCACCACTTGGGTTCAACACGAAGAATCTCTTCTACGTTATTTGCCCGGAGGGAAAGAGTCAGACGGTCAAGGCACAACTGGAGAAGATGCCCTTTGTCGAAAAGATCGGCACCTTTAGTGGATCCACATTTACCCCATATTTTGCGGGAGTCTTCGGTGTCAGACAAGGAGACAAGTATGTGCCTTTGTTTGTAATTGATATGGACAAGACGACTTGGAATCTCTTAGGTCTGCATATCAAGAAGGACTACGGGACAAGTGATGACGGCTTCTACCTGAGCGAAGAGGCTTTACGGCAGTTGAATTATACCGAGGAGACACGAGAGATTGACTGGGGCAATGGTGGAGACAAGGATCTTATCGCAGGTGTGTTCAACGATATTCACTCTATCAATGTGCTGACAACTATGCAGCCGTTTGCCATCCGTATAAAGGAGAACAAAGACTTTCCCTGCTTCCTTGTCAAGACAAATGGTGACAAGAATGCCAAAGCATGCTTTAAGGATATGATGAAAGAATTGGGCTTGGAGGATCCTGATGTGGACTCTGTGCTGAGCATGGAGGATTGTATCGCTGATACCTTCGAAGACCAACGGAACACGCTACGCATCATCTCACTCTTTACTCTCATCGCCGTCATCATCTCGGTGATGGGCTTTGTAGGCATGTCACTCTTCTTCATCCGTCAGCGTAAGAAGGACATTGCCATCCGCAAGGTGATGGGGTCCACGTCGGGCGAGGTGTTGGTGCTGATGCTGCGCACGTTCTCCGTTCCCCTGATGGTGTCGTTTGTCATCGCCGTGCCTTTCTCATATTACATCATGAGCGACTGGCTCTCGAACTTCAGTTATCGTATTACCCTCAGCCCCTGGATATTCATCGTCACTTGCTCTTTTGCGCTCCTTGTCGCCATCCTCTCTGTTGGATACCAGATTGTCAAGACTGCAAGAACGAATCCAGTTGAAAGTATAAAAACAGAATAAAGTATAGAACTATGATTAAATTAGAAAACATTCAGAAGGTGTTCCGCACGGAAGAGGTGGAAACGGTTGCCCTCTGGGGTGTGTCATTTGAAGTGAAGAAAGGCGAGTTTGTTGCCATTATGGGACCGTCAGGTTGTGGCAAGTCCACCTTATTAAATATATTAGGACTGCTCGACAATCCTACCAGTGGACACTATCTGCTTGATGGGCAGGAAGTGGGTACGCTGAAAGAGAGTCAGCGAACGAAAGTCCGTAAGGGACAGATTGGTTTTGTGTTCCAGAGTTTCAACCTCATCGACGAGTTGAATGTGGAGGAGAATGTGGAAATGCCCTTGAAGTATTTAGGTATTCCCAAGAAGGAGCGACAGCAACGGGTAAAGGAGATTCTGCGCCGCATGGCTATTTCCCATCGTGCCCACCACTATCCCCAGCAGTTGTCTGGCGGACAGCAACAGCGTGTTGCCATAGCCCGTGCAGTGGTGATGAATCCCAAACTGATTCTTGCTGATGAGCCTACGGGTAATCTTGACTCAAAGAACGGTCTGGAGGTCATGGAGTTGTTGACGCAACTGAACAATGAAGGGACTACCATTGTCATGGTGACGCACTCACAGCGTGATGCCGGCTATGCCACTCGTGTCATCAGTATGCTCGATGGTATGTTGATAGATAGTGAGATGATGTAACCGGCTATTGTTTCTCCGTCATATATTTCCAATAGCGGCGGGGCATGTCACTGAGTTGTTTCTTAGGGTTCATGCGCTCTTTGATGCAGATCGCCTTGAAATAGGTACGCCACAGGTCTTGCATCAGCTTGTCGTTCTCACTCAACAACTCTTCATTGAGTCTGCCGTCATCGAGGGAGAAGGGGAGGGTGGTATCGTCAGTAAAGGTGATGCGTGTCACCACTTTCCCATCGTAGTAGTACCCGTAATGTCGTCTGGCATCATAGATGAGCCATGGCTGGTCGTTGAAACGGTCTTGGAAATGGTCGGTGATGAGGGGCAGCACGTCATTGTCGGGCGAAACGACGGCAAGGTAGGTGCCGTCTTTCGCCTTCTGGAAACGGATGAACTGTTTCATCCTCAGTTGCTCGTGCATCACCCTTCGTGCCGTATTGGTGACATAAAGCACGTCCGGGTCGGAGAAGTTACGCTCGATGGATGCTCCTTTCGTGCCGAACACCTTATATATATAATGGAAGAGGGGAGTGCTTAGCGTCTTTTCCTCCGACAGCCAACTGACCATCAATAGTTTTAGTGCTTCCTTCGAGACGTGTCTCTCCAGTCCTGCCCATACTCTTGAAGCCTTCTCCTCAGTCGTCACCACCTGCCATGTCTCCTCACAGAACAGGGGTAGTTGCTCTCCCTCACCAATCAGCATGTCTGGTTGTTGATGACGGAAGTAAGCATCGAAGACGGCACTCAGCACACCGTCCATTGTATGGTCGAAGGTATAGACTAACATGTTATTCGGATTCTTCGAAGTCCAATGTCAGTTGCTGCTCAGCGGCGGCACGTTTCTGTTGTGCCTTGGAGACGAGTAGGGGGCGCAGTCGCTCAGGGCGTATCTCATTGATGCCGACGATAGGTTGTGAGAACGTGGAGGTCAGTTCACCGCAGGTAATGAAATACTTCGCCTTCTTCATCACTACCCCCATCTTCTTCAGGTGGTAGGATGTGATGCGGTTGAAGCGACGGCTGTTGACGATGAGCCATGCCGACTTGGTACCGATGCCTGGCACTCGGAGGATGCGCTCGTAGTCGTCGTGGTTGATGTCCACAGGGAAATACTCAGGGTGGCGTAATGCCCATCCTAACTTAGGGTCGATGTCAAGGTCGAGGTGGGTATGGGTGTCATCCACGATCTCGTCCACATCGAAATGGTAGAAGCGCAGGAGCCAGTCGGCTTGGTAGAGCCTGTTCTCCCTCACCAGCGGTGGTTGTTTGAGGATGGGCAGTCGCTTGTCATAGGTGTTCACACTGATATATCCCGAATAATAGACACGGCGCATGGTGGGTTGCAGGTAGAGCGAGGACGACATCTGCAAGATATCCTGATCGGTCTCACCTGTTGCTCCCACAATCATCTGGGTCGACTGTCCTGCCGGCACAAAACGGGGGGCATGGCGGAACTTCTTACGCTCCTCCTTATTCTCCAAGGAACTCTGTTGGATGAGCCGCATGGGTTGGAACACACTCTGGTGGTCTTTCTCTGGGGCAAGCTGTTTCAGCGAGTCCTCCTTAGGGATCTCGATATTCACACTCATACGGTCGGCATAGCGTCCCGCCTCGTTGAGCAGTTCCTGTGAGGCTCCTGGTATTGCCTTCAGGTGGATATAACCGTTGAAGCGGTGGATGGTGCGGAGATCACGGACAATCGCTGTCAACCGCTCCATCGTATAGTCGGGGTTACGTACCACACCACTCGACAGGAAGAGTCCCTCGATATAGTTACGACGATAGAACTCCATCGTGATCTCCTCCAGTTCCGAGACAGAGAGGGTGGCGCGCTGGATGTCGTTCGTACGACGGTTGACACAGTAGGCACAGTCGTACATACAGTGGTTGGTGAGCATGATCTTCAACAGTGAGATACACCGTCCGTCGTCGGCAAACGAGTGGCAGATACCCACCCCTCCTACGGTATTGCCCACCATGCCCTTCTTGCCACCACGCACTGTTCCGCTCGACGAGCACGACACATCGTACTTCGCCGACTCCGTCAGGATGCGCAGTTTCTCCATCGTCTTCTCTGTCAGCATGGTAGCAATACTCTATAAATAAACACAATGAGGATGTGCCAGTGTTGACACACCCTCTGACGTTTTTTATTTCAGCAATCGATTACTTCTTGCGGTCTGCCTTGCAACCAGCCTTCTTCTCGGCGTTCTTCTTGCAGCAGTCAGCCTTCTTCTCGGCGTTCTTCTTGCAGCAGTCAGCCTTCTTCTCGGCGTCCTTCTTGCAGCAGTCTTTCTTCTCTGCTTTCTTGTCGCAGCATTCTTTCTTAGCCTTGGGCTTGTTGTCCGACTGTGCGTTCACCGTTGTGGTGGAGCACAGGAAAGCCATGATCATCATGGCACTTACAATAACTTTCTTCATATCTAATTCTGTTTAAGTGAATATTCCGACTACAAAAGTAGTAACTTTTTGGTGAAATACACAAAGTTTCCAGATTTTTATGGTACCTTTGCAATTGTTAACGGCACTAATTCGATAGAGGCTCTTATCGATTAAT
>CAJONQ010000060.1 GCA_905235835.1 uncultured Prevotella sp. | reverse complement strand
ATGTTCAACAGGGCAAATGCCGAGGTACTGAGAGCAAAACTCCTCTATAATGGTATGAAATGCGACTGGAACTACCACCCAAATTGACGCAGAACCATTAAATTTTTCAAATGAGATTCTTGGTGTTATGCTCACTTATTCGTACCTTTTTGTTTAACTTTATAAGTAATTGAAAATCACCCATAAAGGTACAAATAATATCTCAGATTACCAACTTTTTATGAGACTTTCTTATCCCGAACTGGCGTAATTATTTGGAAGTTAGTACCAAATTTAGTACCTTTGCAGCAAATTCATATCATATAAGGAGGAGCGTTATGGATTATTTAGAGTATAAAGGATACAAGGGATCCATAGAATATAGTAAGGTAGATAATTGTCTGTTTGGTAAGGTTCAGGGATTGAGCAAAGCACTCATATTGTATGAAGGACAGACACTTGACGAACTTCGCAAAGACTTTGAGGATGGTATAGATGACTATCATGAAGGTTGTAAGGCTGACGGTGTAGAGCCTTGCAAGCCCTATAGTGGGAGACTAAATCTTCGTATGACCTCAGAGTTGCATTCTCGGCTTTCCGCCCTTTGTTTCTCCCCTACTAAATATCTTACAGGCTTTCGATTTCCTCGGCAGTCAGGCAGGTGTATTGTTCAATCTTATCCACACTCATGCCGTCAGCCTTCATACGGCGAGCAGCATTTACCATGTCCTCCTTGTTAGAGTCGTCGAATTCATCAGGGAGAGACTGCCATTCTTCCCAGTCGGTTTCTTCCAAATAATGCTCGACCTGTTGGCGGAGGGGTAGCATGTCGTTGGTGGCGGTGTTGTATAGTTCCTTGTCGTCAATGTTCGCATAATCGTGAACAAGAATGTGGCGCATTCCTTGAACCACCTTCCAAGGAATCTCTGGGTGCGACTTCTTAAATGCCTTGGTCAGCATGTAGGCAGCCTCGCCAACCACCTCAATATTCTTCATTACAGAATAGTACGTACGCTTGTCGGCAATCAGTGCATCAAGTGAATAACCCTCAATGAGATTCGTTACATTGGTGGAATATTCGATGATGTCCTCCAACCGTCCTTTATCCCTCGCTTTTTCTCTCATAAATCAGTATTTTATCACGATTAGCACTCTCGGCAGCATAAGGACGGAGCGAGCCCTCCACCACCAAATCCACCTTGCGGCCAAGCAGTTCCTGCAAGTCCATCAGCATACCACCGTGGGTGAAGAGCGTGAAGGGCTTGCCGGAATAGTCGGGTACGAAAAGAATGTCGACATCGCTCCTGGGAGTCTCCTCGCCACGGGCGAAGGAGCCGAAGAGCCAGGCTTTCAAGACCGGTTGGGTCTTGAAGTATTCGGCTATTGTCTGTTGCATCGTCTGGGTACTCATGGCTTTCTTTTGATAAATCTGCTGCAAAAATACAAAAAGATTTTGATTAATGGTGTTATTCGTGAGAAAAAAGATATAAACAGGCGGAAAAAGAGAAATCACCACGTAAATCTGATGCCCAGCGGCAAAGAGAAGGTAAACGGATGCTCAGTGCGGTAGGTCTCGATTTACAGTAAAGACTGTTGGGATGAAAATGGTCCATGGACAACGACATTTACTATTATTAAAAAAACAATCAAACGACTGGCAGAGCAACGACTTTGCCAGTCGTTTTTCCCTACACGTAATTTTTAAAACCCTTGTCACCGTTGCCGCCTTGCAAAACTGTTTGATAGTCAGTGGATTGCTGGTGACAAGGAAGCGGCAACGGTGACAAGGAAATGCGATTTTGCCCCAAAAGTGGGGGTATTTTGCCTCAAAAAAGAGATTAAAACGGGTTCGTCACCAGATGCATAATGATCTTTTGGGAGAGAGAAGGCACTCCGATCAAAGATAGAAGGCATCCCGGATCGGAGTCAAGGGGATACTTTATTCCATGCCATGGAACAAGTTGTTCCACCCCATGGAACAAAGTGTTCCACCCTATGGAACAAACAGGAAGGTGCCACCTCCATGGGTCGAAGCCTTAGGCTTTCATCGAAGAAAGTAAAAATTAATACAGATTTATTTTGTGTTTTCCTCGAATAATGTTATCTTTGCAAAAGGAATTATTTTATAAACTAAACAAGTATTACTATGAAGAAAAAGTTCATTTGCGCCGTTTGTGGATATATCTATGAAGGCGATGCAGCACCCGAGAAGTGCCCTATCTGTAAAGCTCCAGCCTCTAAGTTCTCTGAACTGAAGGATGATGCTGACATGACCTATGCTACCGTTCATAAGATTGGTGACGGTAAGCCCGAGGGAGTCAGTGAGGAGATGATTCAAGACCTCCGCAACCATTTCAATGGTGAGTGTGGTGAGGTTGGTATGTATCTCGCTATGGCTCGTCAGGCAGATCGTGAGGGTTATCCCGAGATTGCCGAGGCTTTCAAGCGTTATGCTTTCGAGGAGGCAGACCATGCTTCCCGTTTCGCAGAGCTGTTGGGTGAGTGCGTTTGGGACACCAAGACCAACCTGGAGAAGCGTGCAGCCGCTGAGGCTGGTGCTTGTGAGGATAAGTTCCGTATTGCAAAGAATGCTAAGGCTGCTGGTTTCGACGCTATCCACGACACAGTTCATGAGATGGCTAAGGACGAGGCTCGTCATGGTGCAGGCTTTGCCGGTTTGCTGAAGAGATATTTTGGTAAGTAAAAGCAATAAAATAGCAAGGAATCCGTTTCTATTTCAGATGAAACGGATTCCTTTATTATTTCTCATCCTGTCTGCGTTGTTCGTAGGCTGTTCTGACAACGATAAGTTCTCGTCAGACGCATCCGCTATATTAGACTTCTCCATCGACAGTCTGGCGATGGACACTGTTTTTACCAAGACATCCACCCGTACCTACGACTTCTGGGTATATAATAAAGGTAATTCGGGCATCCGCATCAACGAGGTCCGTCTTACCCGTCCCTCACAATCTGGTTTCCGTGTGAATGTGGATGGAAACTATGTCGATTCCGTAGCCTATGACTTCGAGATACGCAAAGGCGACTCCATCCGTGTCTTTGTGGAACTGACGGCTCCCATTACGCAGCGAGACACTCCCCAGCGCATAGAGGACATGCTGGTCTTCAAATTGGAAAACGGAAGGGAGCAGCCCCTCAAACTGAGTGCCTATAGTTGGAAGGCGATATTCATTGACGAGGAACTCATTGTCGATGGCGATATGACTATTGACGAGCGTCAGCCTATCGTTGTCAAGAAAGGTATCGTCGTCAGGAAAGACGCGACGCTGACCTTGTCACATGCCCAGCTCTATTTCCACGATGGTGCAGGCATCGAGGTTCAAGGTACTATCAAGGCAGACAGCTGTCTGTTCCGTGGTGACCGTCTCGACCGTATGTTCTCCTATCTGCCCTACGATCGTGTGAGTGGACAGTGGAAGGGTATCTTCATAGAACAGGACTCCAAGGATAATGTGTTCCAGGACTGTGAGATCAGAAGCAGTTATACGGGTATTGCCTGTGCCCAGAACGCTTCGATATCCCTTCTCCGCTGCGCCATCCATAATTGCAAGGGAACAGGATTGGAACTCAACGAGTCGACAGCGTCAGTAGATAGTTGCAGGATATCCAATACGTTAGGCGATTGTCTGAACGTGATAGGTTCCGTCGTGAAGATCAATCACAGCACCTTAGCCCAGTTCTATCCCTTCTCCGCGGCTCGGGGTGTAGCCCTGCGTTTCGATGCCGAGAGCAACATCGTCTGTGACAATACCCTTGTTACGGGGTATGAGGAAGACGTGATTATGGGCGATGGTGTCGACTATTACTTTGAGAATTGTATCCTGAGGACCTTAGACCCTGGGGATTCAGAGGAATTTGTCGATGTGATATGGGAGACACCGAAGAGTGAGATACAAGGTGAGAAGCACTTCGTCACCTTTGATACTGACAATCTGTTCTATAACTTCACTATCAAGGAAGACAGTCCTGCCTATCAGAAGGAGATAGGCGACCTTAGAATTCTGTAAAGCTAAGGGGCATCAAGTCCTTAATACCATTGATGATATAAATATGCTTCGTGCCATACAAGATAATCCGTATGGGGTGATGGAATCGTGTCTCCGACTCAATGATGACCTGTCGGCAGATGCCACAGGGACTGATCGGCTCCTCTTGTAAGATACCGTCAGTGTTACGTGCGGCAATGGCTATCGTCTTGATGGGGGTGTCCGGATACTGCGCACCAGCCGCATAGATTGCCGAACGCTCGGCACAGATGCCGGCAGGGTAGGAGACATTCTCCTGGTTGCATCCCAAGACAGTCTCACCATTCTCCAGTAATACTGCCGCACCCACATGGAAATGAGAGTAGGCGGCATAGGAGCGTGAGGTCGCTTCGATGGCTTTGCTTACCAAAGCCTGTTCTGAGGGTGACAATTCGTCCATCTGTACCACGCTGATAGTGGATTTGAGCACTAACTCCTTCATAATCTTTCCTTTTTTGTTGCAAATATAATAATTTTTCCTTATTTTTGCAACATCATTCAGTAAATGTTCATGAAAAAGAACCTCTTCACAGGTCTGCTGTTATGTATCTTCATGACACCAGCTAACGCCCAGATGAAATGGAGCCAGCAGTATCAGCAGTACTTTGATCAATATAAGGATATGGCTATCGACCAGATGCGCCGTTACCATATCCCGGCGAGTATCACTTTGGCGCAAGGTGTCTTGGAGTCTGGTGCGGGAAGGAGTGAGCTGGCAGTCAAAGGCAATAACCATTTTGGTATCAAGTGTCATGGCTGGACCGGTCGTGCGGTCTATCATGATGATGATGAGAATAACGAGTGCTTCCGAGCCTATCGCAGTGCGTCCGAGAGTTTCGAGGACCATTCCAAGTTCCTGACGACGAGTAACCGTTATAGCTCGTTGTTCCGACTAAAACAGACCGACTATAAGGGGTGGGCGTATGGTCTGAAGTCGTGTGGCTATGCCACCAACCCCCGTTATGCCATCCAGTTGATAGACATCATCCAGCTGTATAAACTCTATGAGTACGATGACGGCAAAGGTAGAGGAAAGGCAGCAGGCAATATGCCCAGTCATCGTGTCTATGAGTTCAACAAGAACTACTACGTGCTGGCAAAGGCAGGAGATACTTATCGTACCATCGGTGAGGATATGGGTGTGTCGTATAAGAAACTCGCCAAGTATAATGAGAACGACCGTGATGCCCGCTTGGAGGAGGGTGAGTTCGTGTGGTTGGAGAAGAAACGGCGTAACGCCCCCAAGGAATACAAACACCGTCCGCATGTCGTGAAAGACGGGGAGTCTATGTATACCATCTCCCAGCGGTACGGTATTCGCTTGAAGCATCTTTATAAGATGAATGACCTGACACCCGCATACCAGATTAAGGTGGGTGATGTGCTCCGTGTAAGATAATATAACTAAAAGATAGAACTATGAGGAAAATATGCTACCTATTAACTGCACTGACACTTCTGACGTTTGTCGGATGCAACCGCTTCCGTGTAAAGACAGACCATAGCAAGCAAATGGAACAGGTACGCCTCCCAGTTGATACCGCACAGAAGAATGATATCAAGGAGACTACTACAGATGACAGTTGGGAAGACGAGCCACTACTTGAGATACCCGATATCCCGGGAGAGGGAGGTGGTCACCCCGATGCGTCAGGTGCAGAGCGAATGTTCCGTGAAGGTTATTAAGATTAGTCTTTAAGAAGGTCTTCGAGGAAATGATCCAGATCCTGGTCAAGACCAGCCATCAGCTCTTGGTCGATGATAGCCGTGTCGTCATCGACTAAGTATAATTCTGCGAGATGCTCATGGTCGTCATCCTCCAATACAAAAGAGTAAGGTTTGAGGATAGCCATCCTCTCTATCATCTCCTTTTGCTTGGTCAATGCTGAACGCAGCATAACAGCCACTCCCTCATAGAAATCGTCATCCTTGTTGTCTATCCATTGCTCGATGATACATCTGGTGATCTCCTTGTCGTCATCATCAAAGGCAACCAACTCACCCGTGTCCTGAGTCACTCTCAGGTGGATATCAGTCAGGATACCGCTCTCGTCGTTGGTCGGAAACTTATCAGCCACCTTACGGATGGCACGCCCGATTTGCTGTAGTGTTTGCTCTGTTGCTTTCATCATTTTTAGCTTAAGACGTTACAAAAGTAATTAAAAGAAAGACAACTGCAAACGATTACGAATATTTTTCAAAAATATTTTGCTATACACTCCTTTAATTCACTTTTTTGTAGTACCTTTGCATTTGCTAAGTCGAGATAACAAACTATGAATAACAAAATTCGTCATGAAGGCATCATTGATAGTATAGAGGAGGGATGTGTACATGTACGTATTCTTCAGACTTCAGCATGTGCCGCCTGTAAAGTGGCTGGCTATTGCAATGCTGCCGAGGCGAAAGAGAAGATAGTTGATGTCTTTTGCGACGCGGTCGCAAAACAGTATACCAAAGGACAGCAAGTGGTGGTGTCGACCTCAGGCAATGTGGCAGCCCGTGCCCTGTTATGGGCTTTTGGCTTTCCATTCCTATTGATGATTGCCGTTTTGGTACTTGTACTATGGCAGACGCATGATGAAGGGGTGGCGGCTCTCAGCGGGCTATTGTCATTAGTACCATACTACGGACTACTATTCCTGTTGCGTCATCGGATGCGTAAGGAGATGGCATTTATCATAGAATAAACAAGTGTAACTAAAACAAATACAAGAAATTATGAATTTTATTTTGATTGCGGTTGCAGTATTAGGCGGCATCGGATTGATAGCTGCTGTCGTACTGTTTGTCTGCTCCAAGAAATTCGCTGTCTACGAGGATCCTCGCATAGCACAGGTGACGGAGGTGTTGCCAGGTGCCAACTGCGGTGGATGTGGCTTTGCAGGCTGTGGCGGTCTTGCTGACGCGCTGGTCAAAGGTGCTGACGCAGGAAGTCTCGACGGCTTGAAATGTCCTGTTGGTGGACAGGAAGTGATGGGTAAGGTGGCTGATCTGCTGGGAATGGCAATCGCCAATGGTGAGCCGATGGTGGCTGTCGTTCGTTGTAACGGTACCTGTGCTCTCCGTCCGAAGATTGCCGAGTATAACGGCTTGCGCTCCTGTGCGGCGATGAATGCCTGTGGTGCTGGTGAGACGGCATGTGGTTTCGGCTGTCTGGGTTGTGGCGACTGTGTTGCCGCTTGCCAGTTTGATGCCATCCACATGAACCCCGAGACTGGATTACCTGAGGTTGACGAGGAGAAATGTACCTCTTGTGGTGCTTGTGTGAAGGCATGTCCTCGTCACATCATCGAACTGCGTAAGAAGGGCCCGAAGGGTAGGAGAGTCTTTGTGTCTTGTGTCAACAAGGACAAAGGACCTGTTGCGATGAAGGCATGTAAGGCAGCTTGTATCGGTTGTGGTAAGTGCGAGAAAGAATGTAAGTTTGGTGCCATCACTATTGAGGGAAATGTCTCTTACATTGACTTCAACAAGTGCCGTCTGTGTAAGAAGTGTGTGGAGGCTTGTCCTACAAAGGCTATCCATGCTGTCAACTTCCCGGCTCCTAAGCCCAAACCAGTGACTAGTGAGACTAGTGAGACTAGTGGAACTAGTGTTTCTAGTAATTCTAGTAGTCCTAGTATTCCTAGTGATTCTAGTGAACCTAAAGTAGAAAAGGAGGAACAAGCATGAACGTTTTGAATAAGCAAGAGCAGAGCGAACAAGTTTGCTCTGCCGAGCGTGAGAAAGGTCGAATGAAATTCGACGTAAGAACATTCCGTATTGGTGGTATTCACCCCGAAGAGAATAAACTGACCCATGAGGTAGTGACCAAGGTTGCCGCACTTCCTAAGCAGGCAATCTTCCCATTGAGCCAGCATATCGGTGCTCCAGCCAAACCTGTTGTCGCTAAGGGGGACAAGGTGAAGGTTGGTACGATGATTGCCGAGGCTGGTGGTTTCGTGTCTGCTCCTATTTTCTCATCCGTCAGTGGTACTGTGTTTAAGATCGACACCGCGATAGACGCTACCGGTTATCGCAAGCCTGTTATTATTATTAATGTGGAAGGCGACGAGTGGGAAGAGTCTATCGACCGCTCCGATAAGTTGGAGACTGTTGAGGCACATCCCGAGCTGACTCCCGAGGAGATTGTCAACCGTATCAAGGACGCTGGTGTCGTTGGTATGGGTGGTGCTTGTTTCCCCACTTTCATCAAACTCACTCCTCCGCCAACGGCAAAGGCAGAGTGTGTGATTATCAATGCGGTAGAGTGTGAGCCCTATATCACAGCCGACTATCGCCTGATGATGGAGCATGCCGATGAGATACTGATTGGTCTGGAACTGTTGATGAAGGGTGCCAAGGTGACCACAGGTTATATTGGTATTGAGACCAACAAGCCTAAGGCTATCGAGTTGCTCGCCCAAAAGTGTGCGGAGAAGTTTAACGGCTCTGCCTATCAGGTAGAGGTCGTTCCTTTGAAGCAGCGTTATCCGCAGGGTGGTGAGAAACAACTCGTTGACGCAGTGATCCGTCGTCAGGTGCCTGCACCTCCCGCTATCCCAGTGAATGTCGGTGCTATCGTTCAGAACGTGGGAACAGCCTTCGCTGTCTATGAGGCAGTGATGAAGCGTAAGCCGCTCTTCGAGCGTTATACCACCGTGACAGGTAAGCGTCTTGCCAACCCCGGCAACTTCCTCGTTCGTATGGGAACACCGATGAAGGACTTGATAGAGGCTTGTGGTGGAATGCCCGAGGGTGACAACAAGTTATTGGCTGGTGGTCCGATGATGGGTAAGGCACTGACCTCTGTCGAGGTGCCTATCTGCAAAGGAACAAACTCCGTGACGATTATCTCTGGTGACGAGGCTGTCCGCAAGGAGCCACAGCCCTGTATTCGTTGTGCGAAGTGTGTGAGTGTCTGTCCGATGGGCTTGGAGCCTTATCTGCTCGCCAAGCTTGCCGCCGTACAGAACTGGGAGCGCTCCGAGCATGAGGATGTGGTCAGTTGTATCGAGTGTGGCTCATGTCAGTTCACTTGTCCTGCCCATCGTCCGTTGCTCGACAACATCCGTATGGGTAAGTCAACAGTAATGGGAATTATTAGAAATAGAAACGCAAAGAAATAACTATGAGTAAGTTGATTGTATCATTATCGCCCCATGCACATGGAACCGACACGGTGGAGCGTAACATGTATGGCGTCATCATCGCCTTGCTGCCCGCGCTGCTCGTCTCGTTCTATTTCTTCGGCATTGGCTCTGCCATTGTCTGTGCAACGAGTGTCGCTGCCTGCGTCCTCTTTGAGTGGGCTATCAATAAGTTTATGCTGAAGAACGAGCGCACCACCATCTGTGACGGTTCTGCCGTGCTGACGGGTCTGCTGCTTGGTTTCAACCTCCCCAGCAACCTCCCTATCTGGATTATCATCATCGGTGCGCTGTTTGCCATCGGTGTGGGTAAGATGACATTCGGTGGTCTGGGTAATAACCTCTTCAACCCGGCGTTGGTGGGACGCGCCGCCCTGTTGGTTGCCTTCCCTGCACAGATGACGACATGGCCGAAGGTGGGACAGCTCACCAGTTATCTCGATGCTGAGACTGGTGCCACACCTCTTGCTATCATGAAGGAGGCCATCAAAAATGGTGATGCTTCTGTACTTGACAGACTGCCAGACTCAATGAGTCTCTTCCTCGGCAGCCATCCCGACGGTGCTGGAGCAATGGGTGAGATTTGTGCCCTTGCCTTGTTATTGGGCTTGGTATATATGCTTTGGAAGAAGATCATCACCTGGCATATCCCCGTCAGCATCATCGCTACGGTCTTCGTGTTCTCAGGACTGATGCATCTCGCTAATCCTATCTATGCTGATCCTATCAGTGTCATCCTCTCGGGTGGTCTGATGCTCGGTGCCATCTTCATGGCTACCGACTATGTCACCTCCCCGATGACTCCGAAGGGACAACTGATCTATGGTGTCGCTATCGGCTTCCTCACCGTCGTCATCCGTAACTGGGGTGCCTATCCGGAGGGTATGTCGTTCGCCATTCTGATTATGAATGCGTTCACACCGCTGATTAATACTTATGTGAAACCCAAGCGCTTCGGTGAAGTGCCAGCAAAGAAGTAGTTAAGTAGTTAAAGAAGTTAAGAAGTTATGAAGAAGTTAGAATCATCTTTAACGAATATGGCGTTGGTACTCACAGGAGTAGCCGTCATTATGGGTGGTATCCTTGCCTTCGTCAACCACTTGACCGAAGGTCCTATCAACGAGCAGAAGACGAAGGCACTCGCCGACGGTATCAAGACAGTGATGGTTTGCGACGACCTCGTTGTCGCCAAGACGGACACCGTCAAGCAGAACGATGCCAAAGGTAAAGAACTCACCTATATTATCTATCAGATACAGGATGCCCAGAAGAAAGACCTTGGTGCCGCTGTCGAGAGTATCACGGGTGGCTTCGGTGGTGACCTGAAAGTACTGGTCGGTTTCGACCCCGAGGGCACTATTCTCGGTTATACCCTGTTGGAGCATGCGGAGACACCGGGACTGGGTGCCAAGGCAGACAAATGGTTCCAGAAGGGAGAGAAGGGTGATATCATCGGCAAGCATCCTGAGAAGAATAGTATTGGTGTCACCAAGGGCGACGAGGGTGAGATAGATGCCATCACAGCCTCTACCATTACCAGCCGTGCTTTTCTCTTGGCGATTAATAATGCTTACAAGGCGTACAAGGCAACACCTGCTGATGCTGCCACGGGCGCTACCGAACAAAATAAGGAGGAATAAGCTATGAACTATATAGATATTATTAAGAATGGTATCGTCAAGGAGAACCCGACGTTCGTCTTGATGCTGGGTATGTGTCCTACACTTGCCACCACCACATCGGCAATGAATGGTATGTCTATGGGACTTGCCACAATGGCGGTGCTGATATGTACCAACTTCGTGATCTCTTGTCTAAAGAGCATCACCCCTGATAAGGTGCGCATCCCTGTGTTTATCGTGGTGATTGCCGCCTTCGTGACTATCCTGCAGCTTGTCATCAAGGCTTTCCTTCCTGACATCGATGCGGCATTAGGGTTGTTCATCCCACTGATTGTGGTGAACTGTATCATCCTGGGTCGTGCCGAGGCTTTTGCGGCAAAGAATAGTCCTGTCGCCTCTTTGTTTGATGGTATTGGTATCGGACTGGGTTTCACCATCGGTCTGACACTGTTAGGTATCTGTCGTGAACTGCTGGGCTCTGGCTCTATCTTCGGACTCACACTGGTGCCTGAGACCTATAACATCCTGCTCTTCGTGTTGCCTCCGGGTGCTTTCATCACTCTCGGCTTCCTGATTGCTATTGTCAATCGCTTACGCAGTAATTCGTAATCTCGTAATCTCGAAAGAATATGGAATATATATTGCTTTTCATTAGCGCTATCTTTGTGAACAACATCGTGTTGTCACAGTTCCTGGGCATCTGTCCGTTCTTGGGCGTCTCTAAGAAAGTGGACACTTCACTGGGTATGTCCGCGGCAGTAGCTTTCGTGTTGACCCTTGCCACCATCGTGACATGGCTGGTACAGAAATATGTGCTTGACGCTTTCGGCTTGCAGTATCTGCAGACCATCGCCTTTATCCTCGTCATCGCCTCACTGGTGCAGATGGTGGAGATCGTATTGAAGAAGGTATCACCGGCACTCTATCAGGCATTAGGTATCTTCCTGCCCCTGATTACCACCAACTGTGCCGTGCTGGGTGTTGCCATCCTCGTGATTCAGAAAGACTTCGACTTGTTGCAGTCTGTCGTCTATGCCTTCTCTACGGCAATAGGTTTCGGACTTGCCCTGACCGTCTTCGCTGGAATGCGTGAGCAACTTGAACTGGTGAACATTCCTAAGGGTATGCGAGGCATGGCTATCGTCATGCTCTCCGCCGGTCTGCTCAGTCTCGCCTTCATGGGCTTCTCTGGAGTAGACGGTGGTCTCCGTACTTTGTTCGGACTCGATTAAACATTAAATATTAATAGGAGAGGGGAGACTTGCACGAATGGCAGGTCTCCCCTTTTAGTATTAATTTTCCAATTCTTATCCTCCGAAATACTCTTCCAGTTCTGTGGTGGCACTGCCCTCACTGTTGGGAAGGTCACGGATGATAACACCATGCTCCAACAGGGCTATACGTGTCGAGATATCAACGGTATGCTGCAGGTTATGGCTGGAGATGAGTAGGGTAGCTCCCGTCTCATGGGCATAGTCGGTGAGGACATGCTTCAACGTGAGCTGACTCGTCGGGTCGAGAAAATTGAAAGGCTCGTCAAGGACGACAATCTGCGGACGACGGAAGAGTGCAGAGATGATTCCCACCTTCTGCTTGTTACCAGCAGAGAGGTTGCGGATGAGCTTCTTTTGTCCAAAGACCTCACCGGCGGCAAACTGCTCGAAGTCCTTCAGTCGCTCATCTACCTGTTGCTGGGTCATACCAGATATCTTGCCCAGGAAAGCGAAATACTCCTCAGGGGTTAGGAAATCGATGAGGAAGCCCTCATCGATATATGCTCCCACCTGTTGTTTCCATTCCTCAGACTCTGCCGGGTTGATATCGTTGATACTGACCGTTCCTCCGTCAGGTTGTAGCAGGTCAAGGAGGAGACGGAAGAGGGTCGTCTTACCCGCTCCGTTGTTGCCTACCAGTCCGAGGATGTCCCCATTCTGGATGGTAAACTGGTCGATATCGCAGGCTACGGTCTCACCGAACTGCTTTTTGAGATGTTCAATAGTAATCATAATTCCTAATTTCTAATTACTAATTACTGATTCCTCATTTAAACAATCCCTCTACCGTGACATTGCTTGAATTTCTTACCAGAACCGCATGGGCAGGGATCGTTACGTCCTGGCAGCTTGTCCTTGATAATCGGTGTGCGTGGCTGCTGGGCACGGGTGTCGTGGGCAGCGGCGGCAGCCTGATTGGGATCTGTCAACTGCTCGGAGCCTAACTGTTGTTTGCTCTCGGTATACTGCTGGCGCTGGGTGCGCTGCTCAGGAGCTGCCTCGCGGACATCCTGTTGCTGCATCTCAGGAATAGCACCACGCATGAGGATAGAGACGATACGGTTGTTCATCTCGTTAATCATAGTGTCCCAAACCTTGGCACTCTCCAGCTTAAAGATCAGCAATGGGTCTTTCTGCTCGTAGCTGGCGTTCTGTACGGAGTGGCGTAACTCATCAAGCTCACGGAGGTTCTCCTTCCAAGACTCATCGATGATATGCAGCAGCATCTGCTTCTCAAACTCCTTGACGATTGACTTGCTCTCCGTGTCGTAAGCCTCTTTCAAGTTGCAAGGGATATTATACATCTTACGACCGTCCGTCAACGGAACCATGATACGCTCATACATCTGACCCTGGTTCTCGTAAACCTGTTTGATGATAGGCTGTGCTACCTCACGGATGCGCTCCGTCTTACGAGAGAAGGTTTCCATCACTTGCTGGAAGGCCTTCTCCTCCAGTTGCTCACGCTGCTCGTTGAGGAACTGCTCGTTGGTAAAAGGTACCTCCATGGCGAAGATATGCAGGAACTCCTCCTTGCATCCCTCGTAGTCGTTGTTCTCTATGATGTTCACCACACGGTCCCACATCATATTAGAGATATCCATACCGATGCGCTCACCCATCAGGGCGTGACGGCGCTTCTCATAGATTACGGTACGCTGCTTGTTCATCACATCATCGTACTCCAGCAGACGCTTACGGATACCGAAGTTATTCTCTTCCACCTTCTTCTGAGCACGCTCAATCTGACGACTGATCATCGGACTCTCAATCATCTCGCCCTCCTTGAAACCAAGACGGTCCATAACGGTAGCGATACGCTCGGAACCGAACAGACGCATCAACTTGTCTTCCAGAGAGACGAAGAACAGAGAGCTACCTGGGTCACCCTGACGACCGGCACGACCACGTAGCTGACGGTCGACACGACGGCTCTCATGTCGTTCTGTACCGATGATGGCAAGACCGCCAGCCTCTTTTACCTCGGGTGACAGTTTGATATCGGTACCACGACCAGCCATGTTGGTGGCAATCGTCACGGCACCCAATCCATTGGTAGACTGTCCTGCAAGTGCCACGATGTCAGCCTCCTTCTGGTGGAGCTTGGCATTCAGCACCTGATGAGGAATCCCCTCACGCTTACCAGTCTCTGGGTTGACATACATATCGAGCATACGACTCAGTAACTCAGAAATCTCCACGGAGGTCGTACCAATCAGGGTAGGACGTCCTGCCTTACGCAAACGGACGACCTCCTCAATGACGGCACGGTATTTCTCACGGGCGGTCTTATAGACACGGTCGTCCATATCATCACGGATAACGGGCTTGTTGGTAGGTATCTCAACCACATCGAGCTTGTAGATATCCCAGAACTCACCAGCCTCAGTGGAGGCAGTACCCGTCATACCAGCCAGTTTGTGGTACATACGGAAATAGTTCTGTAAGGTGATGGTGGCGAATGTTTGGGTGGCAGCCTCCACCTTCACATGCTCCTTTGCCTCGACCGCCTGATGGAGTCCGTCAGACCAACGGCGTCCCTCCATGATACGACCAGTCTGCTCATCGACAATCTTCACCTCACCGTCAATCACCACATACTCATCGTCCTTGTTGAACATGGTGTATGCCTTCAGCAACTGCTGGAGGGTATGCACACGCTCACTCTGGACGGCATAGTGGTTAAGCATCTCGTCTTTCTTGTTCAGACGCTCCTCGTCAGAGAGTCCTGTCTCATTCTCCAGGGCAGAGAGCTGACTGGCAATGTCTGGCAATACAAACAACTCGGCATCGTTCACCTGTTTAGCAAGCCATGCCGTACCCTTATCCGTCAGGTCGCAAGAGTTCAGTTTCTCGTCAACGACGAAGTACAAGGGCTCCACAGCCTCCGGCATACGACGGTTGTTGTTCTCCATATAGGTGTTCTCGGTGTTCTGCATGCCCGACTTAATACCTTCCTCAGAGAGGAACTTGATGAGGGGCTTGTTCTTAGGCAGACACTTATGAGAGCGGAAGAGGGCAAGGAAACCTTCCTCCTCCAGTTTCTTGTCGTTCTTCTCTCGTCCCTCAGCAATCTTCTGCTTTGCCTCGGCGAGATACTGGGTGGCAAGCTGACGCTGTACACCAACGAGTCTCTCCACCAGAGGTTGGTACTCCTCAAACATCTGGTCGTCACCTTTGGGGACAGGACCAGAGATAATCAACGGGGTACGGGCATCGTCAATCAATACGGAGTCGACCTCATCGACGATGGCGTAGTTATGGGCACGCTGTACTAAATCCTGTGGCGAGATAGCCATATTGTCACGCAGGTAGTCAAAACCGAACTCGTTGTTCGTACCGAAGGTGATGTCACACTGGTAAGCCTTACGACGAGCCTCGGAGTTAGGCTGGTGCTTATCGATACAGTCAACAGACAAGCCATGGAACATGTAAAGCGGTCCCATCCACTCGGAGTCACGCTTGGCAAGATAGTCGTTGACCGTCACCACATGGACACCGTTACCTGTCAACGCATTGAGGAAGACGGGGAGGGTAGCGACAAGGGTCTTACCCTCACCAGTCGCCATCTCGGCAATCTTACCCTGATGCAGTACGGTACCGCCAAACAACTGCACGTCATAGTGTACCATTTCCCATTTCAGGTCGTTACCTCCTGCGGTCCAGTGGTTATGATAAATCGCCTTATCACCGTCAATAGTGATAAAGTCTTTCTTCGGATCGCCGGCAAGCTCACGGTCGAAGTCTGTTGCCGTAACAATCGTCTCCTCATTCTCGGCAAAACGGCGTGCCGTCTCTTTGACGATGCTGAACACCTCTGGCATTACCTCATTCAGGGCACCCTCGTAAATCTCCAGTGCTTCTTTCTCCAGCTTGTCAATCTGGGCGAAGATCTCGGCACGCTCATCAATAGGGGTGTCCTCAATGGTTGCCTTTAAACGCTCTATCTCTTCTTTCTGCGTTTTCGCAGAGTCTTGCACCTGTCGCTGGATGTCCTTGGTACGCTGGCGCAGTTGGTCGTTGTCGAGCTTCTGAATCTCTGGGTAAGCGGCTTTCACTTTCTCCACCAGAGGCTGTATCAGTTTCATGTCACGGGTTGACTTATTGCCAAACAACGAGGTCAAAATCTTAGTTAAATTCATATCTTATCTTTTTATTTCTTACCTTATTAATATATAAACGGATGCAAAGGTACGAATTAATTTCCGTACTTATGCCTGCCTTTTTACTTTTTTACCTTATTAATATTAAAAAAGTGGCTCGGACGAAGAAGCATTCGGTGCCCGGATACGTATGGCACGAGCAATAGCTGGTGCGATACGGTCGACGGTAACTGGGGTCTGAATTCGTTCAGCTTTTGTTCCTGCTCCATAGATAATAATAGGGAATGGAACATGTGCCGAACGGGAGGATGACTTCTCTAATGTGTCTTCATTAATCAGTTTCCAACCTGGTGCGATATCGATAATCAGGTCACCGCACTTCTCTACGTTAAAGCCATTGCGGATACTTTCAAGTAAATAACTATCACTTGTCAGTAACTGGTTGGCTGTGTATACGTTACGAACTCCCGATATTTGCAGTAAGAACTCTTGGGAACGACTACAAATCTCCCCCAAATGGATATTCTTTTGGCGTAGGAGCTGGTGGTTGAAATAGATGTGGTTCTTGTGGCAGAACTCTACATATTTAGCGGAACCGAAGACGGCTCCTAAATACATGTTCAGTAGATTGGCTGTGCGGTTGATATAAAAGGTTCCCGTAGGAATACGGTAACGTTCTTGGTTGCCTTCCTCTTCTTCCTCGCGACTACTTGTTCCAGTGATGACAAATAATACACGGTCACGGGGAATCTGTCGCTCGATACCGTTGAGAAGTTGGGCGATCTGACGGTCTAACTCGACATATGACTCCATTTGAAGTCCTGCTTCATAAGTCAGACTTAGAAGATCGGTCTTGTCATCATTGCCGATGCCAGCCTGCTCCACACACTTTAGAGCTGCATCTGTCACCGCCTTGTTGACATCTGCGCCTGGTTGGAAAAGTCGGGTATAACCACTCAGCCATTGGTTCAAAGGGCGATAGTATGTGGTAGTAGTCCATTTCCCGCTACTCATCCATGCTGCACCGTCAGCCGCATGCCCTGCTGACAGAATGGCAGCGTCAGCAGTTGGGGCAAACGAGAAAACCTTGGCAATCCCATTGGTTGCCATCTTCAACTCATCACTGATGGTCGAGGTCCCTAAGAATTGAGGGGAATAGCCGATCTTCTGATCTCTTACACAGTTTTGTGGACGAAGGGTTTGCTTGTCAATCCATTCCTCTGCGGTAATACCATTATAATAAGGTACTGTACCAGTGTGTAAGGAGGCAATTGCAGAAGCACGGTCAACAGGTGTGAAGTTATAAGCTCCATTGGTAAATACCTTACCCTCAGTGAGCAGGCGTTTTAACCCGTCATGTCCATATAATGGGGCATAGGTATCCAGATAATCCGTACGCAACTGGTCGATGGTAATGCTGACTACCAGTCTTGGTGCTTGGGCAATAGCCTGTGCGTAGGTCTCGGCATTGAAACCTAACATCGACAATAGCGTGATATAGATATATCTGTTTCTCATTAATCTAATCTTTTGATATGGAGTATACTTTGCAACAGCAAACATAATGCCAGACTAAAGATACCCTCTGCGTAACTTTGGAACAGGCTGCCTATGAGGAATAGCACACACAATACGGTGGTTACCTGCCAGTAGCGGGTCTGCTTGCCTCTGATAACCTTCCAAAGGAAGAACCAAGGGAGTGGATTCAGCAAGATAATCTGCAGGTTTAGATTCACAGTAGGATGTTGGGAGAACAGCATCAGGAAGAGCGTAATACCGAAAGTTCCTGTTGTCACCATCAGCAGAACCTCCCAGACAACGAGCGTTCTGCGACTCTTCCATTCCCAAAGGAAAATAGCAGTACCAATTCCTAACAGGATGAGAAAGCAGGTTAATGGACGCAGGGGGAATCCTTGCTTGCGGATTTGCACACCAGCAGGAACACCAATTCTGCGTTCTTTCACTAATGGGCGGTATTCTCCAAGATGATAGATGCTCGCATGATCGAAATCATACATGAGGTTATAAGGAAGGAACTCCTGTTGCTCCCTCGTTGTCTTCTGGTCGGCAAGAATACCTAATAAGAGGTCATTGCCAAAAGCAGCCCATGGATTCTCTTTGGTCATCTCGTGAACCATATCCCGATAGGATGGGGTGTAGTCTTCCCGTTCCTCATATTCTATTCTTCCTTGAATGCTCTGCTCGATAATATCCCGAGCCTTCGTCGTGCAATTATGATAGAAATAGTTATAACGGTAGATGCGGTTCTCTTCCTCCAAATTAATGGCAAGTGCCTGTTGGAGGGCAGCTTTCTCCTCATCCGTCAGATTGAGTACTTGTTCGGTTACCATACTTCCGAAATGGTGGTATTCCTTCTGGAACAGACGATAGGGAAAGACTCCTAACTCATAATCTGTAATGCCAAACACGAAACGAATGACAAAAAAGGACTTTCGATAATCGAAGACTCCATAATTGAAAGCCATGTCAAGTCCGCCTTTGCGTAGATCATGATAGCGGATGGCGGTATGACCATATAAACTATATATCTCATCGTGTGGCTGACAGGTCAGCAAACTAATCTCAACGGAGTCCATCCGTAGTGAGTCTGACTGCGCTGCAATAGGCGCAGAAGAAAGAAATAGGAGTCCCACCTTTCAGAGCATTAAAAATCTTTTTTAAATGTTTCACGATGCAAAATTAACCTATATTTTCCACTTAACGTTCGATTATTTCGTTTTTTTTCAATAATTTTGCAACCCGAAATCGAATGATTAAATTAAAAAGTTCATGAAGAGATTCCTTTTAGGTAGCATTTTGCTGGGTTTCGGCACCATGTCGATGGTAGCCCAGAGTGGTACGAAATCGCCATATAGCCAATATGGACTAGGCATTCTTTCCGATCAGTCGCAAGGCTTTAATCGTGGAATGAGTGGCTTGTTTCAGGGGCTTCGTAGTGGTAATCAGGTGAATATGCAGAACCCTGCCTCTTATTCTGCTGTTGACTCCTTGAGTATGATCGTTGACTTGGGTGTGTCAGGACAGATTACAAATTTCAAAGAAGGTGGTGCAAGTGTGAATGCCAAGACAGCCAATTTTGAATATATTACGGCATTGTTCCGTATTTTCCCTAAATTTGGTGTCAGCATAGGATTGGTTCCATATACTAATGTCGGTTATTCCTATTCCACCACACAGCATATTGGTACTTCTTCTACTACCTCTACCATGACTTTTGAAGGTAGTGGTGGACTTCGTCAGGTGTATTTAGGTCTCGGCTACGAGTTTTTTAAAGGATTCTCTTTGGGTGCAAATGTCTCTTATTTCTGGGGAGACTATGACCGTTCTATTACCGTGTTGAGCAGTGAGTCTTATGTCAATACGCTTACAAAGAGTTATGAAGCAGATATTAGCAGTTACAAGCTTGACTTCGGTGCACAGTATCAGTGGCAGTTGTCTAAGAAAGAATTATTGACTGTTGGAGCTACTTTCGGATTAGGACATAAACTTGGAGCTGACCCGACCTTGTCAGTGTTGAATATTGATACGCAGACAGGCATTACCAGTATTTCTGTCGATACGGTCTATAATGGATTGTCAATACCTATGACCATAGGCGGTGGTATTGCTTATAGTAGGAATAAATCCTTGACCATTGGTGCAGACTATCAACTGATGCGCTGGGGGGCAGAGTCTTTCCCTGTTGTCAATGAGAACACGAATGATTATGAGTTAGAGAATAATTATTATAAGGATCGCCATAAGGTGACCATCGGTGCAGACTGGATTCCTAATCCCAATCCGCTTGCCCGTGGGTTCTTAAAACGTATTCATTATCGTATTGGTGCGTCGTATGCTACACCTTATTATAAAATAAATGGGCAGGATGGTCCTAAGGAGATGACTGTAAGTGCTGGATTTGGTATTCCGTTGGTCAACTCATGGAACAATCGCTCTGTGCTTAATGTCAGTTTCCAGTGGGCGAATCAATCAGCCAAGAACTTAGTCACTGAGAATTCTTTCCGTGTCACGATAGGATTGACCTTCAATGAACGCTGGTTTGCTAAATGGAAAGTCGATTAAGCCTTCTCTTTACCTTTTGGGTATTTGTGCTGCTTGCCTCATGTGAACAGCCCAAGGAACATATCGCTCCAGCCATCCATGAACGTGACTCCGTGTCGATGATGACGACTTACGGAGTCAATACTTTGATATCCGATTCGGGTGTTATTAAGTATCGTATTGTAACAGAGCGATGGGATGTCAATACGATTAAGCAACCATCTCGTTGGAC
Organism: uncultured Prevotella sp.; assembly: GCA_905235835.1. GTDB lineage: Bacteria > Bacteroidota > Bacteroidia > Bacteroidales > Bacteroidaceae > Prevotella. The sequence continues at coordinate 4,975 of CAJONQ010000060.1, read as the reverse complement.
CTTTGAGCGTGGTATCTTCCTTGAACAGTTTGATGATAAATTCCATATTGAGGGATATATCTTTGCAGACACAGCATGGTATTATGACCAGTTGAAACTCTGGGAATTACGTGGCAGAGTCCGTATCCGTAATATCAATGGCTTAGTGTTCCGCAGTGAGGAACTTTTCTGGGATGGTATTAAACACGAGTTCTATTCCCATAAATATTCCCGTGTTGTCACTCCAGAGCGTGAACTGGAGGGAACCTATTTCCGTAGTGATGAGCATATGCGCCATTACGAGGTAACCAATAGTGTGGGTTCATTCCAGTCGGAAGACTTAGAACCAGAACAAGAAGAACCGGCAAAGGAACAGAAGAACACTCCTGCTGATACGACAAAACAGGAGAAAACCGTCCGTCCGGCAGCTGTCCGACACAAAGCAACTACAAAACCTGTACAACCATGACAAATCTTATCATAGGACTGATTATCACCATGGTCTTCTCCGCCTTCTTCTCTGGCATGGAGATAGCCTTTGTGTCGGGTAACAGGTTTCGGGCAGAGATGGATCGCGAGAAAAACGGCTGGTCGCAAAGAGCTATTGCCTATTTCTATCAGCATCCCAATAATTTCGTGAGTACGATGTTGGTGGGCAACAATATCGCATTGGTAGTCTACGGTATCCTTTTTGCCCGTATATTTGACGCAACGCTTTTCAGTGGATTGAGTGATGGGCTACGGGTGACTGCTGATACTCTGTTGTCAACCGTTGTAGTGCTGTTCACTGGTGAGTTCTTACCGAAGACGATCTTTAAATCCAGTCCAAACTCCATGCTGAACATCTTTGCAGTACCTGCTTTTGTATGCTATGTCCTGCTTTATCCAATCTCACGTTTTGCCACGATGCTGTCTCGTAACTTGTTGCGATTGTTTGGTGTGCAGATACCAAAGGAAGAACAAGATAAGGAATTCTCGAAGGTAGACCTTGACTATCTCGTGCAGTCGAGTATTGATAATGCTGCCAATGAAGATGAGATAGAAGACGAGGTGAAGATTTTTCATAACGCCCTCGACTTTTCTGAGACGAAGGTACGTGACTGTATGGTGCCTCGTACAGAGATTGAGGCTGTGGATATTGAAGACTGTACGATGGATCAGTTGCAGAACCGTTTTGTGGAAAGCGGTCATTCTAAGATAGTTGTCTATCGGGATGACATTGACCATATCATCGGTTATATCCATTCCTCAGACCTCTTTAGACTATCAGGAGACAAATCTCAACTCTCCTCGCTCAATTCTCAACTTGTCCGTGAGATGCCCTATGTTCCAGAGACGATGGCTGCAAGTAAGTTGATGCAGACATTCCTGCAACAGAAAAAATCCCTTGCTGTGGTGATTGACGAGTTTGGCGGTACGAGTGGCTTGGTGTCTTTGGAGGATATTGTTGAAGAAATATTCGGAGAAATTGAAGATGAGCATGACAATACAAAATATGTTGCAAGGGAATTAGGCGATGGTGAGTATATGCTTTCTGCTCGTCTGGAGATAGAGAAAGTCAATGAAATGTTTGGAATCGACCTGCCTGAGAGTGATGACTATATGACAGTGGGTGGTCTCATACTGCATGAGTATCAGAGTTTTCCGAAACTCAATGAAATCATCAAGATTGGGCGTTTTGAGTTCAAGATTATTAAAAATACGATGACAAAAATCGAGTTAGTACGGATAAAAGTGATAGAATAAGGTATTTTTTTCGTTTTATCTTTCGCCGTTTGATTTAATTTTTGTAATTTTGTCGGCTGAATTTGAAAAATATAAATAAAAACATAAAATGGCAGCAATTGGAAAAATTAGAAGCTGGGGTCCCGTTCTCGCTACAGTGATCGGTCTCGCCCTGTTTGCATTCATTGCCGAGGAGATGTTCCGCTCTTGTGAGGCTACAAGCAACGAGAAGCGTCAGCAGGTCGGCGAAGTGTTAGGTAAGAAAATCTCCGTACAGGATTTTCAGTCTTTGGTTGACGAGTACCAGTCAGTTATTAAGATGACTCAAGGTCGTGACAACCTTACTGAAGAGGAGTTGAATCAGGTAAAGGATCAGGTTTGGCAGCAGTATGTCAACAATACCATTATGGAGGCTGAGGCAAAGAAACTTGGTCTTACCGTTACTGACGAAGAGCTCCAGAATATCTTGAAGGCTGGAACGAACCCCATGTTGATGCAGACTCCGTTCGTTAATCAGCAGACTGGGCGTTTCGATGTGACACAGCTCACCAAGTTCCTTGCTGACTATAAGAAGATGCAAGAACAGCCTCAGCAGGCTCAGGCTGCTGAGCAGTATAAGCAGATATATGATTATTGGAAGTTTATTGAGAAGCAACTCCGTCAGAATACGCTGGGCATGAAATACCAGACTCTGCTCTCACAGTGTCTGATTTCCAACCCTGTTTCCGCAAAGATGGCTTTCGATGCTCAGAATCAGGAGAGCGATATCCAGCTTGCTACTCTTCCTTACTCTGCTATCAAGGATAGCGACGTAGAGGTTAGTGAGTCAGACCTGAAGGCTAAGTATAACGAGAAGAAGGAAATGTACAAGCAGTATTTTGAGAGCCGTGACATCAAATATGTAGACTTCCAGGTTGTTGCTTCTGCTGCTGACCGTGCCGCTTTGATGAAGACCATCAATGACGCACGTCAGAAGTTGGAGAGTGGTGCGGCACCTGCCGAGGTCGTTCGCAAAGCTCAGTCACAAATTGCTTACACTGGTATTGCTGCAACTAAGCGTGCTTTCGCTGCAGATATCGCCACTAAGCTTGACTCTATGCAGATTGGACAGGTAAGTGCTCCTTTCGAGACAGCCTATGACAATACGGTTAATGTTATTAAACTTATTAATAAGGTACAGGCACCTGACTCAGTAGAGTATCGTCAGATTCAGGTAGGTGGTGCAACCGCTGAGGCGGCTCACAAGACTGCTGATAGTATCTTTACGGCTTTGAAGGGTGGTGCAGATTTCGAGGCAATAGCTAAGAAATACGGTCAGGATGGTACAAAGCAGTGGTTGACTTCTTCTATGTATGAGAATGCTCCATCTATAGATGCAGACTCAAAGGCTTATCTTACTGCTCTCATAACATTGGCACCTAATGAGTTGAAGAACGTGGAGTTCACACAAGGCAATATTATCGTACAGGTGACCAACCGCAAGGCTATGGTTACCAAGTATGATGCCGCTGTGATCAAGCATACCATCGATTTCTCTAAGGATACATACTCACAGGCTTATAATAAGTTCAGCCAGTATGTCAGTGAGAATAAGACTCTCGAAGGGCTAGAGAAGAATGCTCAGAAGTTTGGCTATAAAGTGCAGGAGCGTAAGGATCTCATGAACTCCGAGCATAATGTGGCTGGTCTGCGTTCTACCCGTGACGCTATGAAGTGGATCTTCGATGCGAAGGCTGGTGAGGTTTCTCCACTCTATGAGTGTGGTAATAACGACCACCTGCTGGTTATCGCTCTTACCAATGTTCATCCTGTTGGCTACCGTGATCTCTCTGCTGTAGAGGATCAGGTAAAGCAGGAAGTTATCCGTGACAAGAAGTTTGCCAAGGCTGCTGAGATGCTGAAGGGTGTTAACACTCTTGATGCTGCGAAGCAGAAGGGTGCTGTCATTGATAGTGTTCGCCAGATTACTTTCTCAGCTCCTGTCTTCGTACAGGCTACCGGTACCAGTGAGCCTGCTCTTAGTGGTGCTGTCGCCTCTGCCAAGGCTGGTCAGTTCAGTGCAGCTCCCATCAAGGGAAATGGTGGTGCCTTCCTCTTCAAGGTCATTGGTAAGAAGCAGCGTGAGAACGCTAAGTTCGATGCTAAGACCCAGCAGGCACAGTTGAAGCAGCAGGCTCTTCAGGCTGCCAGCCGTTTCATGAACGAGCTTTATTTGAAGGCTAACGTAGTGGACAACCGCTACCTGTTCTTCTAAGAAGTAGTTAATAGTAAACAAAAGGGGAGTTTCTCGTAAGGAAACTCCCCTTTTCTCGTAAGGAAACTTACAGTTTCTTTGTTTTTTTCTTCCTTTTTCATTGTTTTTCTAATTTTCTTTTGTATTTTTGCAGGTAAAATATATCTTAATGAGAAAGATAATAGTCTTTATATTATTAATAATGTCTGTTCCTGTCTTTTCCCAGAAAGTGAAGACAGTTGAGGGCGAATATACCTACTATGCTACTGAGAATGTGACACCAGAGCAGGCGCGACGCATCGCATTGGAGCGTGCTAAGACTCAGGCTATCGCTGAGGAGTTTGGTACTATTGTCCAGCAGACAAATACAACACGTATTCATAATAGGGATGGCGAGACGACAACCGACTTTTTTACTTTAGGTGAGAGTGAGGTGAAGGGTGAGTGGCTGGAGACTATTGGATCCCCTGATTATACGATTTCCTATGAAGATAACACGTTGGTTGTTACTTGTAAGGTTAAAGGTAAGGCTCGTGAGATTGTCTCTGCTCAGATAGACTTCAAGACTCATGTTCTCCGTAACGGAACAGATGATAAGTTTGAGGATGATGACTTTAAGAGTGGTGATGACCTCTTTTTATCTTTCCGTTCACCTGTCAGTGGTCATCTTGCCGTTTACCTTGTCAATGATGATAATCAGGCTTTCTGCCTGTTGCCCTATCGCTCACAGACAGAGGGGATTTATCCAATTGAGGCAAATCGCCGTTATGTGTTCTTCAATATCAAAGAAGCATCTCAGCAAGAACGTTCTTTCGTTGATGAGTATGTGATGACCTGCGACCGCTCCTCTGAGCATAATCAGATATACGTTGTGTTCTCTCCTAATCAGTTTGCCAAAGCGGCAGATAATAGCTCAAGCGAATCGTTGCCTCGTGAATTGTCTTATACTGACTTTCAGAAGTGGCTAGTGAAATGCCGAAAGTTCGACAAGGAGATGAATCTGCGCAAAATCCCTATAACAATCAAAAAATAGAAAAT
>CAJONQ010000059.1 GCA_905235835.1 uncultured Prevotella sp. | reverse complement strand
TCACTCTTTATGATGGAAGTCTTTACTTTCCATTATCGGAGGCATCGATTACGGAAGAAACGAAAGGAGCGAAAAATTTTTCGATAGCATTATAGGCTGCCCGTGCCTCTGGCTTAATGTTATGACCAGACCATACGGCATTAATATTCGTACCAGAAGTATATTCTTGATAGATACGATAGGTGGCTCCACCTTCAAGGTACTCGTCATACTTATAGCCATTCAACTTGTAGACCTGAAGTTCTGCTAACAACTGCTGCATCCGCTCGACATCCTGCTCTTTGACATCGAATGTCTTTTTAACAGCATCCCTCCAATGACAATTGTTATAAAGACTTACAACCACTTGAGGCTGCTTACCCACGTCGGCTATTAACTCGCAATAATCCTTACCTTGACCAGCATGCCGGTCACAAGCATAACTACAATAGATCAGTTTCCCTTTGGGAGCCTCATTGTCTTGTGCAAAACTATTCATACAATTCATCAATAAAGCACCAACGATGAAAATTATTATGCGATTATTCATTCTGAGAATAATTGTGTATCCCTATTTAGAAGTTCCACTTAACAGCAAGTGTAGGATTCCAGAAGAAAGTCTTTGTGCTCTCTGGATCGGAATTATAAACGAAGTTATTAGAGAACTCCCACTCTGTACCAACACTGAAATGCTCTGTAAAGTTATACCACAACTGTGGTTCTGCGAGAATAACCAGACAACCATGATTATTAGCCTTCTCACCACGCCAGAAATCAATGAATCCGGAAAAGCGCAATTTGTTATTGAAGAAATTCAGTCCCCATACACCTGTCAACTGAGCGCTGGCATAAGCATGAGTATTGTCGTAGCTCTTGAAATATTGCTTATACATCAACTGAACTGACCATGTCTTTGAGAAATCTGCAGTATGTCCGTTATAAGCGGCACCTAAAAGGGCTGCCTGTTGGAAACTTCCATTACGACTCAGTCCACCATCATATTCGACATGGGCTGCAAAAGGTGACTGTTTACCAAGATTAAACTCACGAGCAATCTCGGTATAGGCACTCTCCGTGAAATGGCTGCTCAAGTCAACATCCACGAAATAGAACCAAGAACCCCATTTGTCAGCCTTGAACTGCTCAAGGGTGATAGTTACTTTCTGCCGGTTAGACTCCTCACCTGTATAGATGTTACGTCCAAAGTCATAGTGTACCTGAATGTTCTGCGCTCCTGCCGTCATCGCCATGGCAAAGAGCAAAAGAGATAGAATCTGTTTTTTCATAATTAGATATATTTATAATGATTATACATATTTTATAATAGCGGGGCTACATACTTCAAAACGAAGAAAACAGCAAGGATATACATCATCGCTGTTAACTCACGATGACGACCGGTGCACACTTTCACGATAACATAGGAGAGCAAGCCTAAAACGATACCTTCTGAGATACTTGCTGTGAAAGGCATCATCAGGATAGTCATCAAACAAGGCATTGACTCTGTAAAATCAACAAAGTCAATATGCACAATCTGACGAAGCATCATCACACCCACCAAGAACAAGGCACTGGTCGTTGCGGCAGACGGAATCACAAGAAATACAGGAGAGAAGAACAAAGACAGGAAGAAAAGTCCTGCAACAGTAAGGGCGGTCAGTCCGGTACGACCACCCTCTACGATTCCCGTAGCACTCTCTACATAAGTCGTTACGGTAGAGGTTCCGCAGAGTGCACCGATAGTAGTACCAACAGCATCTGCCATCAGGGCTTTGTTAAGACCAGGAATCTTTCCTGTCTTCTTATCCACCATGCCTGCACCTGCTGAAGCACCAATCAGTGTACCGATCGTATCAAACAAGTCCATAAATAGCAGAGTTGCCACTACGATATAATAGTCAATATCCAAAGAAATAAAACGAGAGAAATCCATCTTTAAGGCAATAGGCTCTATAGAATGAGGAATACTTAGAATGGTGAAATTCTCAGGAATCTCCGTCACACCTAGGGGAATACTTATTACCGTCATTATCAAAATAGTATAAAATAAAGCGCCTTTAACTTTCAAACTCAACAATATGGCTCCTAATACGATACCAATGATAGCAATCATTGATGTCTCATTCCATGGTCCCAGACCAGTCATAGTTGCCTCGTTCGCAACAATAATACCACCATTTTTCAGACCAATGAATGCTATAAACAAGCCAATACCTACGGAGATAGAATAGCGCAGATTCATAGGAATGGAATTAACAATTGCCTCGCGAATCTTTAAAATAGTCAAGACAATAAAAAATACGCCTTCAATCAATACAGCGGCTATCGCTTCTTGCCACGTATATCCCATCACTATTACTAAGGTATAAGCGAAGAAGGCATTCAGTCCCATACCTGATGCAAGTGCAAACGGCATTTTCGCATAAAAAGCCATCACAGCCGTAGCCACCACTGCAGCAATAACCGTCGCTGAGAACACAGCACCTTTATCCATACCTGTCTCACCTAAGACAATTGGATTGACAGCAAGAATGTAAGACATGGTTAAAAAGGTTGTTAGTCCTGCCAATATCTCTATTCTGACAGAATGTTTCTGGGGATCAAATCCCAACCAAGAAAGTAATGTTTTCATAATTATATTAATTATTTATTTGAATTAAAAGTTTATATATCAACTGAGCTGCCACTTCTGGGGCACGACTATTACCAAGACGACGATGTACTTCCTCATAGCCCTCTAACATCTGCTTACGTGAGGAACCATTCGGAAGGATTGCTTCTAAATTGTTACGAATATTCTCAACGCTAAAAGTATCTGCCACCAACTCTGGTACTACCTCTTTATCGGCTATAAGGTTTACCAATGAGATATACCTCACTTTTAGGAAATGTTTTTTCAAAAAAGCAATAACTTGAGGGATAGGAGTTTCATAGCACACCACCTGCGGGACACGGAACATAGCTGTCTCCAAAGTCGCTGTACCACTTGTCACCAACGCCGCCACCGCTTTAGATAACAATGGATAGGTTTGGTTTTCTACCAGACGGACTGTCGTTCCCTGCAGGAATGATTCATAATATGAGCGTTCAATACTTGGTGCTCCAGCCAATACGATATCATAGGTATTTGTCAAATGCTTTGTTGCCGCTATCATTGCAGGAAGATTATCCTTAATCTCCTGTTTTCGAGATCCTGCAAGCAATGCAATGACAGGTTTCCCATAGTTCTCTGATTGGTCTGAGTTTTCTAAAAACTCCCTGACTTCTTGTGCTGTCGGATTACCTACATAATGAATGGGATAATGATGCTTTTTCTCAAAGAAATCCACTTCAAAAGGTAAGATAGAGAAGAGTTCGTCAACATCCCGCTTGATATTCTTAATGCGGTATTCTTTCCATGCCCATATCTTAGGAGATATATAATAATAGACAGGTATTTTGGTTTTCTCCTTGACAAATTTTGCTATTTTCAAATTAAAGCCAGGATAATCAACCAAGATAACAACGTCAGGTTGCCATTGCAAAATATCCTGCTGACACATCTTCATATTTCGAAGAATAGTAGAAAGATGAAGCAAAACGGGAATAAAGCCCATATAAGCCAATTCCTTATAATGCTTGACACGGGTGCCACCCACTGCAGCCATCAAGTCACCTCCAAAGAAACGGAACTCCGCATGCCCATCCTGTTTCCTCAACGACTGCATCAGGTGCGATGCATGAAGATCACCACTCGCCTCACCTACTATCAGATAGTATCTCATATATCCCAGTCTTTCATCTGTTCTATCATCTCGTAGGAAGTAATGTCAATCTTAGTAGGGGTAATGGCGACATAACCATGCTGAAGAGCCCAATTGTCAGTATCCTCCGCCTCTGGTTCATCATTTATATATTTTCCTATCATCCACCAATAATCGTAACCACGAGGATGATGACATCTGACGACTTCATTCCCCCAGGTTCCAGGTGCCATACGACATACCTTCACCCCTTTGAACTGATTTGCCAAAGGGAAGTTTACGTTCAGGCAAACACCTTTAGGAAGAGCGTCGTCCAACACCTTACGTACAATTTTACGAATAAGTGGACGTAACGGTTCAAAATCAGCATAGATATCATGAGAGCATAAGGAGAATGCCACGGAAGGAATATATTTCATACAGCCCTCCAAAGTAACTCCCATCGTACCACTATAATGAACATTGACAGAAGTATTGTCGCCGTGATTGATCCCACCAATGATCATCTGAGGACGACGTTCCTTGCAAAGTTCCTCCAATGCGAGTTTTACGCAATCGACAGGAGTCCCATTACAGGACCACACCTCTACCCCTGCCTCTTGTACCCTGGGAGTTAATGTCAAAGGGTCGTTTGCGGTAAAAGCGCACGCAGAACCGCTTCTTCCTGCATCTGGTGCACACACCAAGATATCAGCCATGTCTCGTATCATCTCCACCAAGCAATTAATACCTTTCGCTTGATAGCCATCATCATTAGAAATTAGTATAAAAGGTTTCTTATTTTCCATGAAAATATTACTATTTGCCTGCAAATTTACTAAAAAAGGTTGAGATTTTACAGATTCTCGTATAAAATTCGTAACTTTGTCGCCACTATCTTTAAAGATTTAAGATTGATTATGGGAAAGATAATTGCTTTAGCAAACCAAAAAGGCGGTGTGGGTAAAACAACTACCACTATAAACCTTGCCGCATCACTCGCCACCTTGGAGAAAACAGTCCTTGTGGTCGATGCCGACCCACAGGCTAATGCTTCCAGCGGACTTGGCGTTAATATTCAGGAGGTGGAATGCTCATTATATGAGTGTATTATTGACAAAGCTGATGTACGCGATGCTATTTATACCACAGATATTGAAGGATTGGATATTATTCCGAGTCATATAGATTTAGTAGGTGCAGAGATCGAGATGCTTAACCTGAAGAACAGAGAAAATGTAATAGGACAGTTATTGGCTCCTATTCGTGATGATTATGATTACATCCTCATTGACTGTTCTCCTTCTTTGGGACTGATTACCGTAAATGCCCTGACTGCAGCAAACTCTGTGATTATTCCTGTGCAGTGTGAATATTTTGCTTTGGAAGGTATTAGCAAATTGCTTAACACCATTCGTATTATCAAAAGCAAGCTGAACCCGAAACTGGAAATTGAAGGTTTTCTGCTGACGATGTATGACTCACGTCTACGCCTCGCTAATCAAATTTATGACGAGGTGAAACGTCATTTTCAGGAATTGGTATTCAAAACCGTTATTCAGCGTAATGTTAAACTGTCAGAGAGCCCCAGTCACGGTCTTCCCGTTATTTTATACGACGCAGACTCTACAGGTTCGAAGAACCACCTTGCTCTGGCAAAGGAAATTATCAATAAGAACAATTAAGACGCATGGCAGTAAGAAAGAAATACGACAGAAATGTATTAGGGCGCGGACTAGACGACCTTGGTAGTGGACGTGGACTAGATGCATTAATTGACACTGGTGAAGTCCACACACAAGGGAGTTCCAACCTCAGTGAGATTGAGATTTCTCTCATTGAGCCAAATCCTAATCAGCCTCGTCGAGAGTTCGACCAGGAGGCTTTACAGGAGCTTGCCAATAGTATCCGCGAAGTCGGTATTATCCAGCCTATCACCCTCCGCCAGATGAACAGTGGGAAGTATCAGATCATCGCAGGAGAACGTCGTTGGCGTGCTTCTCAATTAGCTGGTCTTACTACTATTCCAGCTTATATCCGTACCGTTGAGGATGAGGGTGTCATGGAGATGGCACTCGTTGAGAACATCCAACGAGAGGATTTAAATGCCATTGAGGTTGCTCTCGCTTATCAGCATCTTGCCGAGACGACGGGAATGACTCAAGAGAAAATTTCCAAGCGTGTCGGTAAGAGCCGTGCGGCTGTCACCAATTTCCTCCGCTTGCTGAAACTCCCCGCACAAGTACAGATGGCATTGAAGAACCATGAGATAGACATGGGGCATGCTCGCGCCCTCCTTGCTATTGACAGTCCTTCTGCTCAAATTAAACTTTTCAAGGAGATTCAGAAGCAGCAATACTCTGTCCGTAAGGTAGAGGAGATGGTGCAGGCTTTGAAGAATGGCGAGGATATTAAAACCGTCAAAGGGAAAATGACTAGCAAGTCACAACTTCCAGAGGAGTTCAGAATCCTGAAAGATAGACTTGCCCAGTTCTTCCAGACGAAAGTACAAATGACATGTTCTCCAAAGGGAAAGGGTAAAATCAGCATCTCTTTTGACAATGAAGAGGAGTTAGAACGCATCATGAACTCACTTGATAGTGTTAACAAATAAGGAGTCTTTGCTTTGAAATATCTGAATGTCATATCCATACTTCGTTCTGTGGTCATCATGTTACTGATGGGCATGGCACAACAAGGCATGGCACAAACGGAACCAAAGAACACTCCTAAAGACAGTATCGACATCATGATGGCACGCATCGATTCCCTCACTCGTGCCGACTCTGTGCTGACCATCCAAGAGGAGGAGAAACCCATGCAGTCCATTATGATTGACTCTGCCCGTATAGTGAATCCCAAACGTGATTGGAGTACATGGCGTCCAGATCCTAAACGGGCGTTATGGCTTGCATTGGTGTTGCCAGGAGCTGGACAGATATACAACCGCAAATACTGGAAACTACCTATTATTTATGGAGGATTCATTGGTTGTATCTATGCCCTAACCTGGAACAACATGATGTACAAAGACTATTCTCAGGCCTATCTCGACATCATGGACAATGACCCCAGTACAGCCAGCTATAACAAATTCCTACACTTAGGGGTGGAGATTAACGACACTAATGAAGACCGCTATAAGGAGATCTTCAAGAATCGTAAGGACAAATACCGTCGTTGGCGTGACTTGAGTTTCTTTGTCATGATAGGTGTCTATGCGCTATCAGTCATTGATGCCTATGTAGATGCGGAACTCTCTGCTTTTGACATTTCCAAAGACCTTAGTCTGAAGGTCGAGCCTACTGTCATTCCCAACCATTCTGGCGGCAACCCATTGCAAGCTCAGTCGTTAGGAGTCAACTGTAAGTTAAACTTTTAAAAACAAGCAAGAATGATTAGCAAGAAATTACTAATTCTACTCGCCATACTTTTTGGCATGTCAATAACCGTACAGGCACAGATTGTGAATGAAGACGAGAAATATGTTGATGAGGAAGACGAAATTGTTGTAATAGATCAAAGTGGTAATGAGGAGATCATTGATTTCCCTGAGGCGATGACTTACGATCTTGATAGTTTACTGAACGAGTATATGTCTAAGACCTACCTCTCGTCCACTGACTGTAATATGAGGAATGAGAACCCTTCTTACCCTGAGGAAGTCTTTATCGAACGCCTATCTCGTATGCCAACAGTCATGGAGATGGCACACAACAGTGTTGTCCAACAATTCATTGACCGTTACTGTACTCGTTTGCGTGGCACCATTTCGTATGTACTCGGGGCAAGTAATTTCTATATGCCCATCTTTGAGGAAGCATTGGAGACTTATCAAATTCCGCTGGAACTGAAATACCTGCCCGTCATTGAGTCTGCACTCAATCCAAAAGCAGTATCCCGCGTTGGCGCAACAGGACTATGGCAGTTTATGCTCGCAACAGGTAAACAATATAACTTACAGATCAATTCATTAGTAGATGAGCGTCGTGATCCGATCAAGGCTTCCTATGCCGCTGCTCATCTGTTGAGTGACCTTTATAAGGTATTTGGCGACTGGAACCTGGTAATTGCCGCCTATAACTGTGGACCTGGTAATGTGAGCAAGGCGATCCAGCGTTCTGGCGGATCAAAGGACTATTGGCATATTTACCCGTATTTGCCCAGAGAGACCCGTGGCTATGTGCCTGCTTTTATTGCTGCCAACTACATGATGACCTATTATTCATTGCATAATATCTGTCCTATGACCAGTCGTCTGCCTGCACAGACAGACACAGTGATGGTTACCAAGAAGATTCACTTGGAGCAGATTGCGAAGGTTTTGAATATCGATATTGAGATGTTACGTGCCCTCAATCCCATGTATCGTCATGATATCATCCCTGGTAATACAGAGCCTTATGCGCTCCGCTTGCCACAAGCTGACATCAACAGATATATCGAAAATGAGGATGCGATCTGCAACTACAGAGCCAGTGAACTACTGACTAACCGTATACAAGTCGAGGTTAACGACTATACCCCAACCTATTACCATAAGAGTAAGCGGTCTTATAAGAAAGGACGTAAAGGACGCTATGCTAAAGCTCATCGTGGTGGTAATAAGAATGCAAAAGTACGTAAGTCATCAAAGAAAAGACGCAGATAATATATACTATAGTACCTATATATAATATATCATAAGGTGTATGGAGGACGAAAAAGACAAAATTCGCGAAGATAATGACGACCAGTTGATTAATGGGGCGTTTCAGCATCTATTAGACTGCTATCTTGCCTCACGTCATCGTAAGAAAGTCGATATCATCACCAAGGCATTTAATTTTGCCAGACAGGCACACAAAGGTGTGCGCCGTCTGTCTGGCGAACCTTATATCATGCACCCTATCGCTGTCGCACAGATTGCCTGTGAAGAAGTAGGACTGGGATCAACAAGTATCTGTGCCGCCTTGCTCCATGATGTGGTTGAGGATACAGACTACACCACAGAGGATATTGAGAACATTTTTGGTTCTAAGATAGCGCAAATTGTCGATGGATTGACAAAGATTAGTGGTGGTATTTTCGGAGAACAGGCATCAGCACAAGCAGAGAATTTCAAGAAGCTGTTGCTGACGATGAGTGATGACATTCGTGTGATTCTTATTAAAATCTGCGACCGTCTCCATAACATGAGGACCTTAGAGTCACAGCCTGCCAACAAACAATATAAGATAGCAGGTGAGACACTTTATATCTATGCACCTCTTTCCAACCGTTTGGGACTATACAAAATCAAATCAGAACTTGAGAACCTGAGTTTCCGATACGAGCATCCTGACGAGTATAACAGTATTAAGTCAAAACTTGTCTCCACAGAGGCTTCCCGTCATGAGCTCTTCGATCAGTTTACAGCACCTATCGAAGAGGCACTCCACAACATGGGCATTAAGTATCAGATCAAAGAACGTGTGAAGACACCCTATTCTATCTGGAACAAGATGCAGAACAAACATGTCACTTTCGATGAAGTATATGATATTTTAGCAGTCCGCATCATCTTCACACCAGAGAAACGGGAGGAGGAAGTCAATGAGTGCTTCAATATCTATGTGGCAATCTCTAAAATCTACAAATCCCACCCTGACCGCCTTCGTGACTGGTTAAGTCATCCGAAAGCCAATGGATATCAGGCTTTACATGTCACCTTGATGTCCAAACAAGGACGATGGATAGAGGTACAGATCCGCTCTGACCGCATGGATGAGATTGCTGAACAGGGGTTTGCAGCCCATTGGAAATATAAGGACGGCATGGAGAAAGAATTCACAGAGGATGAGACTGAACTGAATGAGTGGCTGCGTACCATCAAAGAAATTCTTGATGACCCACAACCCGATGCGATGGACTTCCTTGATGCCATTAAGCTCAATCTCTTCGCTTCTGAGATCTTCGTCTTCACACCTAAAGGAGAAATTAAGACGATGCCCACAGGATGTACGGCTCTCGACTTCGCTTTCAGCATCCATACCTTCCTTGGCTCACACTGTATCGGAGCCAAGGTAAACCATAAACTCGTGCCTTTGAGTCATAAACTGAAGAGTGGTGACCAAGTAGAGATTCTCACTTCCAAGGCGCAACATGTTCAAGCCTCATGGATTAATTTCGTCTCAACGGCAAAGGCAAAGGCAAAGATACAGGCTATCCTTCGACGTAATGGTCGTGAAATACAGAAGCGAGGCGAGGATATCCTTGACGAGTTCTTGCAAAAGAATAATATTGAGAATACTACAGCCGTCGCTGATAAGTTGACGATATTCCATGAAGCGCGCAATAGAGAGGAATTCTTCCAAGCACTGGGTGAGAAGACCATCCTACTGGGAGAGAAAGACCTTGACGAGCTTCATGGCAAGAATACCGACGAGGGCAAGAAGGGATGGCGACGATTAGTACCATTCCTGGGAAAGAACAAGGCAAAGAAAGAAGATACCCCACAAGAGTTTTTTATTGTTCCCGAGAAGTTCAATCGCAAGAAGCCCATCTTCATTAATGACGACAATATCGGACAATACAAGTTCCGTCATTGTTGCCATCCTATCCCTGGTGATGATATCCTTGGCTTCATTGACAATAAACACCGCATTGAGATTCATAAGCGTGACTGTCCTGTGGCAGCGAAGCTCAAGACCAGTTATGGTAACCGTATCCTGGATGCCAAATGGGACATGCACAAGCGGCTGTTCTTCGATGCCACTATTCACATGGAAGGTATCGACCGTATGGGTATGGTGATGGACATCTCAAGTGTCATCTCATCACAAATGAATGTGAACATTCACAAATTCACGATTACCAGTGAGGAAGGTGTCTTTGATGGAGATATCGATATCCGTGTTCATGACCGGGAGGATGTAAAGACCATCATCGACCAACTCAAGAAGATTGAAGGAATACAGGAAGTCACACAAATCATGTAAAGATATGAAAAAACTACTAACACTAATCTTACCCCTCCTAACCTTCACCAGTGTAACAGCTGCCAACTATGACAACCCCGATACCCTCGTGGTTGCCCGCGACGGTACAGGACAATTTCGTAATGTAGCGGAGGCTATTGAGGTATGCCGCGCCTTTATGGAATACCATAAGGTTATTTATGTGAAGAAAGGAACCTACAAGGAGAAGCTCATCATTCCCCAATGGTTGACAAATATAGAGATATGTGGTGAGGATCGTGACCAGACCATCATCACTTGGGATGACCATGCGAATATCCTCTTTCCTGCTACTGGTAAGGGAATGGGTACCTTCCGTACCTATACCCTGAAGATCCAAGGTAGTCGTATCACCCTCAAGAACATCACGATTGAGAATAATGCCGCACGACTGGGACAGGCGGTGGCACTACATACCGAAGGTGACTGTCTGACATTCCTGAACTGTCGTTTCCTCGGTCATCAGGACACGATCTACACAGGTAATGCCAAATGCCGTCACTATTTCAAAGACTGTTATATCGAGGGAACCACCGACTTTATCTTTGGTCCCTCTACGGCATGGTTCGAGAACTGTGACATTTTCTGCAAGGCAGACTCCTATATCACAGCCGCCTCTACCCCACAGGATGTACCTTACGGCTACGTCTTCAACAACTGCCGCATCACTGCCGCCAGTAATGTCAGCAAGGTCTACTTAGGTCGTCCTTGGCGTGACTATGGCTACACCCTCTTTATGAATTGTGAGTTACCTCGCCAGATTCGCCCAGAGGGATGGCACCATTGGCAGAAAGAACGTGAGAAAACAGCACGTTATCTGGAGTATAATAACCATGGCGAAGGTGCAGCCACAGGTCAGCGTGTTAGTTGGAGCCACCAGTTAACCAAGAAGGAAGCACAACAAATTACCCTTGAGAATGTGTTCAGCCTCAACGACACATGGAATCCCGAAAAATAAAAGGAATTACTGAAGAAAGTCCATCTGTCTCTTCAACGCTTGAAGTTGCTCACGAACATCAATCAGTCTCGTAAGCACTTCTGCTCTTTTGTCGGCACCGTCACGATTGGCATTGATGATACGCTTGGCAGCGGAAAGTTTGAAGCCACGCACCTTCACAAGGTTATGGATCAATTTTATCTGATCAATGTCCTTCTGCTGGTACTGACGAATCTTGGCGGGACCGGATGTCTTGGGTTTCAGATAAGGGAACTCTGTCTCCCAATAGCGCAGCGTACTCTCGTTGACGCCAAACATCTCTGCCACCTCCTTGATGGAGTAGTACAGTTTCAAGTTCTTGTTCAGATTCAATGCCATAATCGTCTTCTTTTGATACCGATGATGCAAAGATATGAACTATTCTTGATATTTGCAAATTTCTTTCTGTCTTTTTTGCCCCTACCGCTTGTCGGGCACACCATAGTCAGCCCACTGCTCCTGAGGATAGTAGGCCTTTGAGTGCCTTTTTCTTATCAGCATAGAGGGTCTCACACATCTTCTGGAACAACGAACCATATGCCATCAAGCACTACATGAAGATGTTTGCCGACCTTGCCAGTGCCACCTTGAAGCAGGTGGCAGACTGGTTCGTCTGGCTGGCAAGCACCTTGGGCAGGTTCAATGTCAATGAACTCAGACGTGCCGACCATGAATCCACGACATTGCCGATGGCAGATACGATGGGCGAATACAGAAGTTCCAGCAAGGGATGTCGAGACAGGTAGAGGTTACAAAAAACTCCCCGCCGCTGCTGCAGCGAAACAAACGGGGAAGCACCAATTATAGGAACTGGCATGATGTTCTCCAAATCTTCGTTGCTTTCATTTTCGCTATAATTTTATTGTTACATTTGATACACTCGGCTCATGCCGTCGGATTCCATCGGGGCGATGGGTTGGCAAAGAAGGACGAGGTAGAAGCGGGGGAAAGTCTCGACGGGTGGATGGTCGGCAATGTAGCGGTCTATCTTCTGCCGGGCTTCCGTGCGCAGAGAATCGTCGTTGCAGGGCACGAGGCGGTTCTCGTCGACAAAAGCGATATGCCAGAAGGCCATGTAGCCAATGACATACCGCTCCACCATTTCCGCCTCGTCTTGTCCGTCATGGACGATGGTGGAAAGTGGCAGGGTGCCATCCTCACAGATGGCCACCACTGCCCAAGAGAGATTTATGAATC
>CAJONQ010000058.1 GCA_905235835.1 uncultured Prevotella sp. | reverse complement strand
CTCTCTTTCGCATCATCCCGAATCTGACGAAGCGTCTTGGTATAATCGTCAAAGAAACCTTCCTCTGCCATCTTCTCGTTCAACTCCTTCCGATGTTCCTTATAGTAGTCACGGAAGATGGTCTTACCGAAGTTCTTGATCTCACGGATGAAGCTGGTCTTCTTCTCATCATTATTACTCCAGCTTTTGTCCTCTCTGAGGTTGTCCATGATATAATGGAGCAGCCATTGCAGGATGACATCCGTATGCTTGAGGTTGTCAATCAGTTGGTCGACAGCCATTTCCTCCACTTGGTCACCACTGAGTCCCACTCGTAGGTTTGCCGTTAAATCCAACTCCCGTGCAAGGTTACGAAGGACACTCTGAAAGAAAGCGTCAATCGTCTGGACACGGAAACTATTATAATGATGTAACAGCAGATGCAATGCCTCGCCAGCCCTCTCTCGGATGGTGTGCATAGGCAGTTCCGTCTCTTCCTGCACCTTCCGTGCATAGCTCTCTGAGTCAGACAGTTCCTTCCAGATACCATACAACTGGCTCAGGATACGCATCTTCATCTCCTCCGTAGCCTTGTTGGTAAAGGTAACGGCAAGGATGCTGCGATAGTTCAGCGGATTGACAACCAGCAACTTGATATACTCTGTGGCAAGGGTAAAGGTCTTTCCACTTCCTGCACTGGCTTTGTATACAATAAGAGGTTTACGCATGATTACCACTTTCTGAATAACTCAAACGTGAATTTAAGACCAAACTCCTTGGGTTTTGCATTGAGGAAACTGGCAAAGGCACCAATGGATACAAAACGGGTGGTAACACCATAGCCAATTTCCGCATAAGGACGGGTATGCTGGATAGACAGTAAACTGAAATAGATGGTCTCGCGCTCAATATATTTTCCAACCAAAGGAAGGAATGAGCAGACGAGGAGGGGAGACTCATAAGACGCATGTCCACGGAGATAATACCTTGACGTATTATACCATTCACTATTCAGCAACTGGAAATTGCCCGTCCATTCGTCCTCCCATCCACCGGGTAGATTCTGGTCACGGAAATTAGCATAGTCGAGGAAGTAACTCGTCTCTTTGTTGGTATAGAGTCCGAAACCTGCTTTGAGATTGACACGACGCAAGCGGTCTAACTTGAATTTATGACTGGCATCAAACTCGTAACGCTCATACTCTAAGTTGGAGCCGAGAATAGATGCTTCGCTCGTAATTCACAGTGAGATAAGGACCGCGCCTCCATGGGGATATATGCAGGGTGAGGGTAGGCGCAAAACTTCGGTAAGACGTGGGCATATTGAAATCTCTCATCGCCTGGACATTATCCGCCTTACGGATGTGATATACCACACCAGCCTTGATCTCCAACCAGTCGTAAGCCACCACATTATTGAGCGCTTTGATATAATTATCTGAGAAATAATTCACATTCACCCGGTCAATATCTTTTTCTTCGATATCGGGATACATGTTCCTAATAGCCTGCTTAATACTATAATGAGAGATACGGTTGTCGTTGGCGATGATAAGCTCCGCATAACCGTTACGCTTGGGATTATAGGTCATCCTGATAGGTGTGTAGTGGAAGAACTGCTTAATCTTGAAGTTGTATCCGATTTGCGGATTAATCGTCAGATAGCGTTTCTTGTTCCAACTATATCTGACACCTAACTGGATTTTATATGACAGACCTCGGCTACGGCTGTAACTGATATACTGCGGATTCAAGATAGGGGAGAGGGAGAAGTCTGCTCCCATGGCATCCGCATGGGAACTTGTCACCAGCCTGTCACCGATATCCCACAGGACATCACCCAACGTGCGTCTCTTGGGTTTCAGGGTATCCTCCAATTCTTTTTCCTTTTTCCTGCTCTTCTTCCAACGCTTTCTCCTCATCATGCTGACGATAGATCTCTTTCTCTTCATCATTCAACTGGAAGGTACGCAAGGTTTCCATCATCGGACGACTCTCATATTCATTCAAAGAATCTGGCAGGGTAGTGGGAGCGTTATATGTGGCAAGGAAATGAGAGGAGATGCGGTTACCCATAAAATTGAAATACAAATCTGACGTACACCGCTGGGGGAGGATGGAACTGGTGTCATCGGTTCCCAGTACCACGTCAATATGGAATTTGAGCATGTCGAACTCTCCGTCGTACATGGTGTAAACGACACGTCCAGTGTTCTTGTTTACTAAGGCATATCCCTTCACCAACTGGGTGTTCTTCAGTTTCGGACGGAAAGAGACATGAACAAGGTTCCCGTTCACATTCTCTATACGATATCTGTAGTAGAAACGGTTACTCCGATAGAACGGGGACAACAGCCTGTCCTCATACAGCGTTTGGTCGTAGATATTAGGAGTCAGGTAATCTGTAAACGCCTCACTGACCTGTCTGTCATGGGGGATGGTGTTACTGATGACCTGTGATTGGGTCTTAAACGAATGTGTATTCTCTATCTCCATCTTACCGTAGCTCTCTGAGATATACTTACGGTCGCCTTTTGCGACAGCATACAGCGTAGGAATGAGAAACATGGTGAAATTACGACGCTCCGTATTCAGGGTATACCTCATATACGAATTGGTCGTGCCACCAATGTTGTTACTGGCGAAATTACGCTTGTAACTCCACATCTTTTCCAGAATTGTGGAGTCCTTTTTCTCTTGAGAAAAACAAATGGTAGGCATGAATATAAACATGCCCACCATCCATAATATGATGTTAAATAGTTTATTCACAGCCCAAAATTACAAAATAATTCTGAGGGAACAAAGAATTAGCCTAAATATTTCATCAAAATTCGTGCATTACCTGATTCACGGAGTTTGGCAATGCTCTTCTCACGAATCTGACGAACACGCTCACGGGTCAGTCCAAGACGGTCACCAATCTCCTCAAGACCTTTCTCATGGCAACCGATACCGAAGCACTCACGGATGATGGTTATCTCACGGTCTTTCAGTACTTTTTGCAGCACCGTGTTCAACTCCTGCGCCATCGACTCATGGTCTACCTGACGGTCTGTACGTGAGTCCTCACCACTTGCCATCACGTCCAGCATACAGTTGTCCTCACCATCCTGGAATGGAGCGTCGATAGACACATGATGACCGTCAGCCATCAAGCTTTGTCCAATCTTCTCCTCATCGAGATTCGTAGCCTCACTCAACTCGGAAACGGATGGATGACGCTGGTTCTCTTGCTCGAATTTGTTGATCTCATGATTAATCTTGTTCAGACTTCCCACCTGATTCAGGGGAAGACGAACGATACGGCTCTGCTCAGCAATAGCCTGTAGGATGCTCTGACGAATCCACCATACGGCATAAGAGATAAACTTAAAACCACGTGTCTCATCAAACTTCTGTGCGGCTTTGATCAAGCCAATGTTACCCTCATCAATCAAGTCAGTCAGCGTCAATCCCTGATGCTGATACTGCTTAGCTACTGATACCACGAATCGGAGATTAGCCGTTACCAGCTTGTCTTTGGCACGCTCGCCCTCAGGGCCGCCCTTGCGGATTTTCTGGGCAAGCTCGATTTCCTCGTCAATGCTAATCAGAGGAGCACGACCGATTTCCACCAGATACTTATCCAGTGCCTCACTTGAGCGATTCGTAATACTCTTTTGAATCTTTAATTGTCTCATTTAAACTTCTCTCTTTTTCCTTAACTGCTTGAAAATCAAGCGTATGTATTAATTAATACCGTAAAACGATGCAAAATTACGAAAAATTTCAATACGTTGTTCTCCATACACCCAATATTTTTCTTAAAAAAAATTAAACAGAGCATCCACGCCACATATATCGTGTGGCATGGATGCTCCGTTTCTCATAGTACAATCCCCAACGAGGAGCATTTGGAAGGTGCCGCTTCCAAGGGGTGAAGGTACGGAGTCTATGACCCTTGGGGATGATTCTCCAAGGGGCTTGGAGATACCTTGCGTACCCCCTTGGAGATGATTCCCAACACCCTTGGGAGGTATCTTAATATACCCATAACAGATATCGGAACGAGTGATGAACTATATCTTAAACAAATGAGGGCTTTAATTGACTTGAATGAAGGCTCTAATTAGGTCGAATAAGGGCTTCAATCGGTAACAAAACAGGAATCAGTCGGTAACTGATAAAACAGAAAGTAGACATGAAGTTGAAATAATTTGTTTTTCCTTCTTTATTCATATTTAATTTTGTATCTTTGCAAACAAAGAAAGATTCAAGCAATAAATAAGAGATAATACCTATTATGATAAATAGATAATTTTAAAACAATTAAATAAAATGATTAAGGATTTTAATTTCTATGCCCCGACTCGTATTGTTTTTGGACGAGAATCGGAGAAACAGATTGGGAATTTGGTGAAAGAAAACGGTGGACACCGTGTTCTGGTGCATTATGGTGGCGGTTCTGCTGAGCGTTCGGGTTTGCTGAATGTGGTTCGGCAGCAATTAAAAGACGCTGGTCTGGAATTTACAGAACTGGGCGGTGTCGTACCCAATCCTTTATTAAGTAAGGTTTATGAAGGCATTGACCTGGGACGCAAACATCAGTTTCATCCTTGCCGTTGGCGGTGGCAGCGTGATTGACTCAGCAAAAGCCATTGGCTATGGTATTCCGTACGATGGTGATGTGTGGGATTTCTGGGAAGGCAAAAGCAAACCATCAAAATGTCTGCCGATTGGTGTTGTCCTGACGATTCCTGCCGCTGGCAGCGAGATGTCGTCCAGTAGTGTGATTACCAAGGACGAAGGACTGCTCAAGCGAAGTGTCCTCAGTGATTTGTGCCGTTGTAAGTTCGCTGTGATGAATCCTGAGCGTACTTATACACTGCCACCTTATCAGACGGCAGCAGGAGCCACGGATATCATGATGCATACAATGGAACGTTATTTCTCCAATTATGATGAAATGTCGCTGACGGACGCTATTGCAGAGGCATTGTTGAGAACTGTGATGGATTCGGTAAAAATCGTGATGAAAGACCCTCAGAACTATCGTCATCGTGCACAGATTATGTGGGCTGGCTCATTGGCACATAATGATTTGACGGAATGTGGTACGGAGAAGGATTTTGCCACTCATAAATTGGAACACGAGCTCAGTGCGCAGTTCGGAGTGACGCATGGTGCAGGATTGGCAGCGTTGTGGTCCTCATGGGCTCGTTATGTGAAAGCAAAGCATCTGAGCCGTTTCGTGCAGTTTGCCGTCAACGTCATGGGTGTCACGAATGATTTCGCACATCCTGAGGAGACTGCCGAGCAAGGTATTCTTGCCATAGAACGTTTCTATCGGGAGATCGGTATGCCCACGAATATCAAGGAATTGTTAGGCGAAGAAATCGATATTATGGTCGACAAATGCTCCCGTGGAGGTACCATCACCATTGGTGCCATGGAAGTTCTCGGTCCTAAGGAAATGCGAGATATCTATGAGATGGCGAAGTAGGGGACCACTCCCCTACTCGTTTTTCAACGTTGGTAACGACAGATGGTATCTGACGGCAAGGAAACGCATCAGGCAAGTAACAAGGAAAGAAGATATAACTGTTACTTCTGTCGGAAGATGTAAAGCATCTAATCCCCAATAAGTTATACCGCCGAGTACCGCCGCCATGGCATAGATTTCCTTATGGAAAATGACAGGCTCGTTATTCAAAAGGATGTCACGTATCACACCACCTGCGGCACCCGTGATGCAACCCATGATAATCGCTACCCAGTAAGGTTGTCCGAAAGCCAAGGACTTCTGAATACCGGCGATATTAAACAATGCCAGTCCCAACGTGTCAAACACAAACCACGTGTTATGGAGACGTTCTAAATGCCGGGCAAAGACAATGACGAAAACCAATGCCACAGCGGTACAGATAATATAAAAAGGATTTGTCATCCAGAAAGGTGTCGTTCCCAACATCACATCACGGATGGTTCCACCTCCGATAGCAACGGCAATACCACACACATAACCTCCAAACCAGTCAAATTGTTTGGCTGCCGCATGACGTATACCAGAGATAGCGAATGCGAACGTTCCTAAGAACTCTATGAGTTGTTGTAGTAAAGTATCGTAATCCATCCTTTATTCCTTATATCTGTCACCCCAGTAATTCACCATTCTTTCGTAAAGTTTCTCCTCTACAGGCGAATGCTGTCCGTGCCACAGACGCTCATTCACCAAGGCATCTGGCATATATTGCTGAGGAGTAAAGTGTCCGGGATAGTCATGCGGATAGATATACCCATCATGATAGCCTAAGTCTTTCATCAGTTGTGTGGGCGCATTCCGGATAGGAAGCGGTACAGGTTGATTACCAGTCCTTTTCACCAATCCTAAGGCAGCGTCGATTCCCAAATAAGCAGAGTTGCTCTTGGGTGAGGTTGCAAGATAAACCGTTGCCTCTGCCAAAGGAATCCTCCCTTCGGGCCATCCTATCTTCTGCACAGCATCGAAGGCAGCATTCGCCAATAATAACGCATTGGGATTGGCAAGACCGACATCCTCAGAGGCAGAGATCACCAGTCGTCGTGCGATGAACTTCGGATCCTCCCCACCCTCTATCATCCGTGCCAGCCAATAGAGTGCCGCATCAGGGTCGGAGCCTCTGATACTCTTGATAAACGCAGAGATGATATCATAATGCATCTCCCCGTCCTTATCGTATGCCAGAGGATTCTGTTGTAGTCTCTCGGCTACGAGTTGATCGGTGACAACGATGGGCTCAGTAGAACTTGCAGCCTCGACCACTAACTCAAGGATGTTCAGCAACTTACGGGCATCTCCCCCACTATACCTTAGTAGTGCTCCCGTCTCTTGCAGTTCTATCTTCCGTTCCTTGAGGATGATATCCTCTGTGACGGCACGATGCAACAAGTTCAGCAGATCTTCCTTCCCTAAGGAATTGAGCACATAGATCTGACAACGGGATAACAACGGTCTGATAACCTCAAAAGAGGGATTCTCAGTAGTAGCTCCTATCAGCGTGACGACCCCCTTCTCCACTGCTCCCAGCAGAGAGTCCTGCTGAGATTTCGAGAACCGGTGTATCTCATCTATAAATAAAATAGGTGAAGCCTCATTGAAGAAACGTCCCTTCTGTGCTCTCTCAATGACATCCCTCACATCCTTCACCCCACTCGTCACAGCTGACAGTGTATAGAACGGAGTCTCCAACTTATGGGCGATAATCTGAGCCAGCGTCGTTTTACCCACACCCGGAGGTCCCCATAAAATAAAAGAAGAGATACGTCCTGCGTCTATCATCTTACGCAAGACGGCTCCCTCGCCTACCAAATGCTGCTGACCGATATAGTCATCCAGCGTGCGAGGTCTTAGTCTTTCGGCTAACGGTTCTGCCATATTCCACGACAAAGGTAGTGCTTTTTGGGGAAATTAACAAAAAAATATAAGGGAAATACTTGTATTTCGATTCTTTTTGCATTAACTTTGCAGCCATAATCATTAAAAGGACAAAAATTATGAAAGAAGCAGCTTCGAAACAAGCACTTAGTATTAAGAACTTAACCAAGAGTTCTATATGGGATGTTCAGGAGAACGATGTTTTTAGAATGCTAAACACAGGCAGTAAAGATGCCGAGGTCAAGGATAACCTCCGTCATTATGTGGATATTATCCGTTCCGCCTTTACTGTTGAGGAATTAAAAGACGATGCTCCTGCCATTCGCAAGTCTTACGAGAAACAAGGTTATAAAGTCGGACAGGTAACAATAGACGAGAGCACGAAGGTGATGTGGGCTATCCGCAAGCGTCCCATCATGCGTGTCACCGACCTGACCTACGAGAACATCCGTCATATCACGGCAAGCAAGCTGGTAGAGGTCTTGGAGCGTAACTTCGGTGGTGGCTGGGATTCCCTGTCACAGTCTATTCAGGATATCATCGAGAGTGGTTTTGATATTTCCACCACGACCCTTCCCAAAGACCGTCTCCACAAGAAAGGTGGTATGTATGAGAAGAAGATTGCCGATGGTTATGAGGTTCTTGAGGTAGCCAAAGGCACTTGGGTGGAAGCTATCTTTGCCAAGCTGAAACCAGAGACCATCAAGCCCCGTATGAGGTTTGACAGTGTCGCTGAGGATGATGAGGACGCGGAGATCGAGGATAACTTCGTGAACCATGATGAGGAGGACGAGATCGAGGAGTTCAATGAGGACGAGATGAACGAGGAGAACTATCGCACCACGTTTGACATAGAGAGCGACCCTGACGAGGAAGCTGGAGAGCTGTCGGAATACGGTGCTGACGAATAGTCTTCCCTCTTGACACAATAACTAAGAACTTAAAACTTTATTAATCATTTATGAATATTCCTAGTGTGTTTTGGCTTGTTCCCATCGCCTCTGTTGTGGCTTTGGGAATGGCGTGGTACTTCTTCAAGAGTATGATGAAGTCCGACGAGGGTACTCCTCGAATGCGTGAGATTGCTGAGTATGTACGTAAGGGTGCCATGGCTTATCTGTGGCAACAGTACAAGGTCGTTATCATGGTGTTTGCCGTTCTGGTGGTTATCTTCGCCTTCATGGCGTATGGACTGAACGTGCAGAACCCATGGGTACCGTTTGCTTTCCTGACGGGTGGTTTCTTCTCAGGACTGGCAGGTTTCTTTGGTATGAAGACGGCTACTTACGCTTCGGCACGTACTGCGAATGCCGCTCGTCACAGTTTGGATGCTGGTTTGAAGATTGCGTTCCGCTCTGGTGCCGTGATGGGTTTGACAGTGGTAGGTCTTGGCTTGCTGGATATCGCCATCTGGTTTGTAGTCCTCAACCGTTTCGATGCTGACGGACTTATCTCTATCACCACGACGATGCTTACTTTCGGTATGGGTGCTTCCACACAGGCTCTGTTTGCCCGTGTGGGTGGTGGTATCTATACCAAGGCTGCAGATGTAGGTGCTGATATCGTAGGTAAGGTAGAGGCAGATATCCCAGAGGATGACCCGCGTAACCCTGCTACTATTGCTGATAACGTAGGTGATAACGTGGGTGATGTCGCTGGTATGGGTGCCGACCTGTATGAGAGCTATTGCGGTTCCGTACTCTCTACCGCTGCCCTTGGCGCCTCTGCCTTTGCGGCAAGTGCTGCTGACGGTATGCAGTTGAAGGCCGTCATTGCACCTATGATTATCGCCGCAGTGGGTGTGTTCCTCTCTCTCTTAGGAATTTTCTTGGTTCGCACAAAGGAAGGTGCTACGATGAAAGACCTGCTCCGCTCCCTGTCGTTGGGAACGAATGTCAGTGCAGTTCTGATTGCTATCGCCACCTTTATTATATTATATTTATTAGGTATAGAGAACTGGCTGGGTCTCTCCTTCTCTGTCATCTCTGGTCTTGCCGCAGGTGTCATTATCGGACAGGCTACCGAGTACTATACCTCTCACAGTTACAAGCCCACCCAGAAAATCTCTGAGGCTGGCTTGACGGGGTCCGCTACTGTGATTATCAAGGGTATCGGAACGGGTATGATCTCTACTTGTATCCCAGTGCTTACTATTGGTGTCGCTATCATGCTGAGTTACCTGTGTGCCAATGGTTTCGACCTGAGCATGAGTTCCAGCAGTCTTGCCCATGGACTCTATGGTATCGGTATCGCTGCCGTAGGTATGTTGTCCACACTGGGTATCACCCTTGCTACCGATGCTTACGGACCTATTGCCGACAATGCTGGTGGTAATGCGGAGATGAGTGAGCTGGGTGAGGATGTGCGCCATCGTACCGATGCCCTCGATGCTCTTGGCAATACTACCGCTGCTACTGGTAAGGGCTTCGCTATCGGTTCTGCCGCACTGACCGCTCTTGCCCTTCTCGCCTCATATATCGAGGAGATCAAGATTGCGATGACCCGTGCTGATGTGATGATGCAAAACGTACAAGGTGAGATTATCAAGGCTACGGATGCTACGATTCCCGATTTCATGAACTACTTCCAAGTCAACCTGATGAATCCGAAAGTCATCGTGGGTGCTTTCATTGGTGCTATGGCTGCCTTCCTGTTCTGTGGTCTGACCATGGAGGCTGTAGGACGTGCCGCCCAGAAGATGGTTGTTGAGGTACGTCGTCAGTTCAAGGAGATTGCCGGTATCTTAGAGGGAACAGGTACTCCCGACTATGGTCGTTGTGTGGAGATCTCTACCCGTGCGGCACAGCATGAGATGATTTTCCCCTCTATCCTTGCCATCATCATTCCTATCATTGTGGGATGTGTGTTAGGAGTTGCCGGTGTATTAGGCCTGCTGGTTGGTGGACTTGCCAGCGGTTTCACCCTTGCTATCTTCATGGCGAATGCCGGAGGTGCTTGGGATAATGCCAAGAAGAATGTTGAGGAAGGTAATTTCGGTGGTAAGGGCTCGTTTGCTCATAAGGCAACTATCGTGGGTGATACAGTAGGTGATCCCTTCAAAGACACCAGTGGTCCGTCCCTGAATATCCTCATCAAGCTGATGTCAATGGTTAGCATCGTGATGGCTGGTCTGACGATCGCTTTTATGTAAAATCCGCTTATTAAGCTTCAATAGAAAGGCTCTGGATGTAAGATTCAGAGCCTTTCTCTGTCTTTTTCCCTCTTTTTTTGAAAAAAGTCGGGGAAAAGTTTGTTGGATTCAAAAATAGTTCGTACCTTTGCAACCGCAAAACCAAAAGGATGCGCTTGTAGCTCAGTTGGTAGAGCACCTGACTCTTAATCAGGGTGTCCAGGGTTCGACCCCCTGCAGGCGTACGAAGGAAGAGGTAAACGAAAGTTTATCTCTTTTTTCTTTTCAAATATTTTGCCATCCCAATTATTTCCATTATCTTTGTCATTCGAAAACAACAACTTCGAATTTAAGACTATGAGTATAGTAATGATTATTCAGCTCCTGATAGTGTTGGGAGCATTATGGATAGGTTCTCGTTTCGGTAGTCTTGCCTTGGGTGCCATATCAGGCATCGGACTTGCCCTGTTGGTATTTGGATTTGGACTGAAACCAGGCAGTCCTCCCACTGATGTGATATACATCATCATTGCTGCTGTGACCTGTGCGGGTATCATGCAGGCTTCAGGAGGTATGGACTGGTTGATACAGATAGCGGAGAAGATGCTTCGTAAGCACCCCGACCGCATCACCTTCCTTGCTCCACTAACCACTTTCTTCCTTACCGTTTTGGTAGGAACAGGTCACGTGGTCTATACGCTGATGCCGATTATCTGTGATATCGCCTTGAAAAAGGGTATCCGTCCCGAGCGCCCTTGTGGTGTGGCGTCTATCGCATCACAGGTGGGTATCACCTGCTCCCCTATCGCTGCTGCTGTCGTCGCCTTCGTGAGTATCTCGAATGCGAACGGTTTCGATGTCACTATCCCCGGGGTATTGATGATCTCCATCCCTTCCTGTGTCTGTGGACTGATGGCTGCCGCTGCTGCAAGCTACCATCGTGGTCTTGACTTGAGCAAAGACCCGCAGTTCCAAGAGAAGCTGAAAGACCCTGCTCAGTATGAGTATATCTATGGCGGTGGGGTTACAACCCTTGACAAGGAGATTCCTCAGTCGGCTAAGAATGCTGTGTTCATCTTCCTCGGTGCCCTTGCCGTCATCGTGTTCTTTGCTATCTTCCAGAACGCATTACCTGCCTACGACACGCTGAGAGGTATTAAGGGTACTGACCCGTTGGTTGTCAATGACAATCTGACTCTGACAGCCGATCAGTTGGTAAAGGCAAAGATTCATGTCAATGGTATGACGGAGTTCTTTCCTAAACCCCTTGCCATGAACCTGGTTATCCAGATTGTGATGATCTCGGCTGCCGCCTTGATGATTATCTTCTGCAAGGCATCCCCCAAGAAAGCGGTAGCTGGTCCTGTATGGCAGTCTGGTATGGTTGCCGTTGTCGCCATCTATGGTATCGCATGGCTTGCTGACACCTATTTCTCTAACTACATGTCTACCATGCAGGAGATGTTGACAGGTATCGTGAAGGAGTATCCTTGGTCTATCGCCTTCGTCTTCTTCCTCGTGTCTGTTCTCATCAACTCACAGGGTGCCGTTGTCGTGGCAATGCTACCCCTCGCCTACTCTTTAGGTATCGCAGGTCCTGTACTGTTGGGTGTACTCCCCAGTGTCTACGGCTATTTCTTCATTCCCAATTATCCCTCGGATATCGCAACGGTAAACTTCGACCGCTCTGGTACGACCGTCATAGGTAAATACCTGCTCAACCACTCGTTCATGATGCCTGGTTTGATTTGTGTTTTCACCTCGACGATTGTCGCTTATATCCTGTCAAGTATCATTTACTAATCAAGACTTTTCGATATGAATATGAAACAAAAGAAATTATGGTTGTTTGTCGCCATTCTCGTTATCATTAGTGGCGCATGTGTGATGACCTGCTGCAATAGCGAGGAAGACAAGCCTGTGGTCAGTCCGACTGATGACAGCAGTGAGTTTGTAACCCTGACAGAAGCCGTTCCCGATGCCATCTTGGAGATTCGCTACTACGGCACGTACAACTTCGTGGGGCAGCGCATCGACGGCTATGAGGAGCCTACGGCACTGCTGACCAAAAAGGCTGCTGCTGCCCTGAAGGAAGTGAGCGACGACGTGAAGGCACAAGGGTATCGTCTGAAGATATATGATGCCTACCGCCCACAGAAGGCTGTCGATCACTTTGTGCGCTGGGCGCAGGATCTCGCAGACACAAAGATGAAACAATACTTCTACCCCGACCTCGACAAGAGTGTGCTCTTCGAGCAGGAGTACATCTATGAGCGCAGTGGTCATACCCGTGGCTCCACTGTCGACCTGACGCTGTTCGACATGACAACGGAGAAAGAACTCGACATGGGCGGCACCTTCGACTGGTTCGGTCCTGAGAGTCATCCCGACTTCTGCGGTAATCCCGAGACGGGTGAATATACGGGGGATAACTCGAAGAGTCCTGCAGAGCCGAAGCGCAGCATCACCGCCGAGCAGTTCGAGCACCGTATGATTCTGCGCCGTGCCATGGTCGCCCA
The DNA here is from genome assembly GCA_905235835.1 of uncultured Prevotella sp. Classification (GTDB taxonomy): domain Bacteria; phylum Bacteroidota; class Bacteroidia; order Bacteroidales; family Bacteroidaceae; genus Prevotella. Next base: position 5,356 of record CAJONQ010000058.1, on the reverse strand, counting down.
TGGCTTCAATTTCCTCGATACTGAGTGGTGGCACTTCACGCTGAAGGATGAGCCCTTCCCCGACACTTACTTCACTTTCCCCGTGAAACAACTTAGCAAGTAAAAAAACTATAAAACGAAGGCGGCACATTCGACATAAGGATGTGCCGCCTTCGCTTTAAGATACCAATAGCCCTAAATATTTTACCCCTTTCAACTATATTTTTTGGCAGGTTAGAGGCGATTCTTCCCTCTCATCTGCTCCAGTGTGTGTTCCCCATTTGTAGGAAACACTGAAAATCACTATCTTTGCAGCATAGGATTTCTATTACTAATCAAACACGACATTATGAGAATTATGAAGAAACGAAAACTTTTACTCATCCTCATTTGCTGTATGGGGACTATTATGTTTCCAATCGGCACACATGCTGAAGGGGGCTATGTAGGAGACGAGTTCAACTTATCCAGACCATCCGTGTCTGTCGCTTATCCCTACCGCGTTATTGAGATTCAAAACGTGTTCTGGGACTATGATCATAGTTACTTCTCTTGCTCTCAGACCTCAGGATGACTTCATGTCAAAATCACCAAGTACTTCGAGTCATCAAAAACCATCACCTGTGAGGTGAGATATAAATGGGGAACCAGTGACGGCTCAAGGTATTGGACGAGTTCGGAAAGAAAACTCTACTCGATTTACTGTAATGAAGTCAATATCGACGCGTCAGACCTGACGTTGAAGGTGGGACAGACACGACGTATCGACTATTATGCCTCACCAAAGTCACCTGATATAACGTTCATCTCCAACAATACTGGTGTCGCATCCGTCAACAGCTATGGTGAGGTGACCGCTTATCAAGTAGGTTCGGCAACGATTACCCTCAAGCAGAATATGGGACCTGACGCCACCTGCACCGTTAACGTCACGGAGCCTGTGCCACCCACATCCATCTCCCTGCCCTCAACACAGAGTGTGGATGTGTACTCCAGCGTCACGCTCCATGCTACATTACAGCCTGCTGACGCAAACCCGACACTCTCTTGGTCTTCTGACAACAGCTCCATAGCCCGTGTTGACCAGAATGGCTTGGTTACTGGTGTCTCACCAGGCAAGACCAATATAACGGCTACTACAGACAATGGGCTTAGTGCCTCTTGTGAGATGACTGTCACAGACGTGGACCGTACGCCGAGGACTTTCGATATCGATGATCAGTTCTCTGAGAAAACGGTATATGTGGGAGAGTTCTGGAAACTCGACTATACCGTGACACCTTCTTATGCGAACTACAACTTGCTGTGGACGTCCTCTGATGAGAGTGTGGCAAGAGTCACTGCCGACGGTTATGTGGAGGCACTGAAACAAGGAAAGACAAGAATCACAGGAACCATCGATGGCTTCAGTCTCACAGACTATTGCGATGTCATAGTGAAAGGTATTCCCAATATATTCACTATATGGCTCAAAGACGGACAGCAGGTAGACATCAAACTGGATAAGAATATCAAGGTTTCATACGAAAGCGACAAGTTCATCGTCAAGAGCGACGAGGTGAATGTCGAGTATGAGGCAAGCGATGTCAAGATGTATACATTGGAGAATGACGGAACAGTAGAAACAGGGATAAAGACCGTCCGTACTGATGACAGACAGGGTACCATGAGTTATGACGGCAACACCATCCGTCTCTCAGGCTTCACACCTCATTCCGCATTGCGGATATATGCTCTTGGAGGACAGACGGAAGGTGTCTATCGAATAGATGCTGACGGCAATCTCACACTTTGTATCGACGACCTGAACAAAGGCATCCACATCATCAAAACAGAAAGTATCACTTATAAAATTATAAAGAAATGAAGAGAAATAGAACTATCCTGTCAGTAATATTGGCAGCAGTGACTTGTAGCAGTATGGCACAAGGCATCATCATATATAAGAGTAACGGCACTTCGGAGAAACTCCCGTATATCGCAGTAGACAGCATCGTTCCCTATGCAGGTGACAAACAGCCAGAGGTATTGCCGGATCCAAGGTATGTGGACCTTGGACTGCCCAGCGGAACACTATGGGCTGACCGCAATGTCGGAGCAGCCGCCCCAGAAGCTACTGGAGGGTATTATGCCTGGGGTGAGACAGAAGAGAAAACCACTTATTCGTGGGACAGCTATTTGTGTACAAGCAGTCAGCTGTATACATCTGCAGATCCAATATGGGCTGATGGTCTGCTTCATTATTGGTATGGTGTAAGCGGTTTCTATGAAGGCAATATAGCTGGCTCAAAATACGATGTCTCTACTCAAAAGTGGGGAGATGCTTGGGCTATGCCAACAAATGACCATTTTAATGAATTAAAAAATAATTGTACCAAGTCAACAATAACAATTAATGAGGTGGAGTGTGTCCAATATACGGGTCCCAACGGGAACTCAGTCGTGTTCCCTATCCAAGGAGGGTATAAGGAAAATACTACCATCTATTCAGATAGTTATCTTTATCTATGGACTGCCGAAAAAGACGGCGGTACAAGTAAAGAGGTAAATTATGCAACGTTTAGTTCTTATGGAGCTTCTTTTGGAGGAGCATACCTAAGTCCGAGAAACAGGGGTATGCAAGTTCGCCCGTTATGTGTTGACCGCAATGCCGTAGATAACAAGGAGCAGTGATGAATCACTAAAATCGCCAATCCTTGTCACCCTTGCCGCTACGTTGTTACCTACAATCCACTGATTATCAAACGATTTTGCAAGGCGGCAACGGTGACAAGGGTAAAAAAATTATAGTGCGCGCGCGTGAGAGATGGTACACATGACAAAGAGTTTGTAACAATGAGAAAACAGAATGTGGTGGTATTATACAACATGGAAGAGCAGGGAATCCAACGACTTAACTGTCAATGTATTACAGGCTCGATGAACTACAAGTTAGAGAGCGACCCATTGGCTGCGCCTGTTAATGTGCGGACCAACCGCTATACCTGTATCGGCAGGAACCTGAAGGGTATCCCCAGAGACATGAACGTCTGGAATGTGAACGACTATTATGCTGGTATCATCATGGAACTGAAGAGCTTCAGTATGCCGAATACGATGATGATGGACTGCATCAAGACATGGGAACAGATAGACCAGATATTACTTGACGACGAGGACTTGGGTAAGCAGCTCCAGCATCATAGTCCCCTGCGAAAAGAACTGGAAGAGGCAAAAGTGTCGGAAATCACCAATCAACGAGAGCGTACTGAGAAGGTTTGTCAATTAGTGGCTGAGCGTGTCAAATGGAATGAGAAATATGCACTATGGCCTCGTAGGACGAATGAGACATTAAAAGACGGAAAGGGTTCCAATGCGGATATCAACATGTTGCTTATCCAGTCCTTTAGAGATGCCGGACTGGATGCTGTACCTATCGTCCTCCGTTCTCGTGACAAAGGACTGTTACCCTATCATTTCCCTTCACTTCGTAAACTGACCACCTACATCGTAGCAGTCAATACTGGTAGTAGTTATATCTATCTGGATTCCTCCATGGGTGGCAAGATCGATTTGCTGCCAGCATCCCTGCTCGTCGAGCGTGGACGAATGATGATCAGTGCCAAGAACAGTCGCTGGATAAACCTACGGAATACGGTCAAGCGTAATTAAACGATTGATAACTATCAATTTTTAGGTACACATTTTGTCCTTTCAGATAAAATGTGTACCTTTGCCATCAAAAGATGGCGAAGGTACTCACGCTCGGCAAAAAAAGAAAGATTTTCTTTGTTTTATGCTCGTTAAATCGTACCTTTGCATCCGTTTTTGAGTGTTATATATATAAATAAGGTATAAGGAAGATATGATAACAGTTACGAATCTCGCTATTCAGTTTGGCAAGAAAACGCTTTATAAAGATGTAAACCTGAAGTTCACCAGTGGTAATATCTATGGTATTATCGGTGCCAATGGCGCAGGTAAGTCTACCCTACTCCGTGCTATCAGTGGAGAACTGGAGCCGAACAAGGGTACAGTAGAGTTAGCTCCTGGTGAGCGTCTGTCTGTATTGGAACAGGATCACTTCAAATACGACGAGTATACGGTGATGGACACGGTATTGATGGGTCACCAGCCTCTTTGGCAGAACATGAAAGAGCGTGAGGCTCTTTATGCTAAGGAGGAGATGACAGAGGAGGATGGTAATCGTGCCGCTGACTTAGAGATGGCTTTTGCTGAGATGAACGGTTGGGAGGCTGAGAGTGAGGCAGCCCAGCTGTTGCAGAACCTCGGTGTGCCAGAGGGGCAGCACTACAAGCAGATGGCAGAGATCTCGAATAACGAGAAGGTACGTGTGATGCTTGCCAAGGCATTGTTCGGACATCCTGACAATTTGTTGCTCGACGAGCCTACCAATGACCTCGACCTTGATACCGTACAGTGGTTGGAGGAATATCTCTCTAATCTGGAACAGTGTGTCCTGGTAGTCAGCCACGACCGTCACTTCCTCGATGCCGTATCTACCCAGACAGTAGATATCGACTTCGGAAAGGTAACCCTGTTCTCCGGTAACTACTCATTCTGGTATGAGTCGAGTCAGCTCGCTCTTCGCCAGCAGCAGAACCAGAAGATGAAGGCTGAGGAGAAACGTAAGCAGTTGGAGGAGTTCATCCGCAGATTCTCTGCCAATGTGGCAAAATCTAAGCAGACGACATCCCGTAAGAAGATGTTGGAGAAACTGAATGTCGAGGAGATCACCCCGTCAACCCGTAAGTATCCGGGCATCATCTTCTCGATGGAGCGTGAGCCTGGTACACAAATCTTGGAGGTAGAGGGACTGAAGGCTGTGGATGCAGACGGCACTGTCCTCTTCGACAATGTGAACTTCACGATAGAGAAAGGACAAAAGACGGTCTTCCTATCACATAACCCTAAGGCAATGACGGCACTCTTCGAGATTATCAACGGTAATCGTGAAGCAGATGCAGGTACCTATAAATGGGGTGTCACCATTACCACCGCCTATCTCCCACTCGACAATACCTCTTTCTTCCAGAGTGAGTTGAATCTGGTAGACTGGCTCAGTCAGTATGGCACAGGTAATGAGGTGATGATGAAATCATTCTTGGGTCGCATGCTCTTCAAAGAAGAGGATATCCTGAAGAAAGTCAACGTGCTGAGTGGTGGTGAGAAGATGCGTTGTATGATAGCCCGTATGCAGCTGAAGAACGCCAACTGTCTGATTCTTGACACACCTACTAACCACCTTGATTTGGAATCCATTCAGGCATTTAACAACAACCTGATATCATTCAAGGGCAATATTCTCTTTGCCTCTCACGACCATGAGTTCATCAATACTGTTGCCGACCGTATCATCGAACTGACACCGAAAGGC
>CAJONQ010000057.1 GCA_905235835.1 uncultured Prevotella sp. | reverse complement strand
TTATTGAGAATAATGTGGTAAATATACCAATTTGATTCGTAGAAATAAGGGGCAATCTTTGGAGGAATAAAAATTTATTTATACTTTTGCAGCAGAACATAATGATTGAGAAAATGGAGTGGGATGATAAGGCAACGGAATTTGTAGTGTTCTGTATAGAGAATACTGCCACTCGGCTTGGAATCTCTGGAGATGAATTGTATAAGGAAATGAAGCGTCTGGATGCAATAGAGAAATTCTTGTATCCCAGTTATTCTATGCTTCACACTCAAAGCAAAGATTATATTGTGGATGAGACTATGGAGTATCTTCGGCAGATCGCTCCGGAATTCGTAAATAGAAAATTGGCTTAATGCATGAAAGTATATCATGGAACAACGATGATTGTAGATGCCCCATTGGTAGGTATTGGCAGACGTAATCTGGATTTCGGCTTAGGGTTCTATGTCACTGATATAGAAGAGCAGGCCGTTTCTTGGGCCACAAGACCTGTTAATGGGAGTAAACCCAATATCTTGAACAAATATGAGTTGGATTCTGAGGCTGTTTTGTCTACAGGTTACAGATACAAGAAATTTGAAGCATATGATTCTGAATGGCTTGACTTCGTTGTCGGAAACCGTCGAGGCGGGACTGCATGGAAGGACTTTGACATAATAGAAGGAGGCATCGCAAATGATAGAATATTCAATACGATAGAACTATATGATGCTGGACTGATAACCAAGGACGAGGCATTGGAAAGACTCAAATACGAGAAACCCAACAACCAGATATGTATTATTTCCCAGCAAATAGCGGATGATTATCTCCATTTTATTGAGGCGATTGATTTAAGAAAGGAGGTTGGGCATGGTTAAGAACCCGCTTATCAATGAAACCCTACTGCAAATGAAGTTTGCGAGAATAGTATCTCTTTTGGCTAAAACACTGGATATTAGCCAAGTTAGGGCTCTTGATATTTTTTATAATTCCGACACCTACAAACACCTCAGCAATCTGGAGTTTCATTTACATAATAGGAGTGATGCCTATCTGGTTGATGAAGTAATGCTGGAACTACAGACAAAATGATAAATACACGCCTAAAGCAATTTTGTTATTGATAGTCCTCTACAAAGATACACCTTACCTTATTTCCTAAAAAAAGAAAAATAATGCGGGTTTATTCGTTTCTTAATATAATAATGTGTACCTTTGCAGCTGTTTTTTGCGCAAAGTCGCACGATGTTTTATTTATTAGATGTTTTTTACAAGATGAACGTAATTACGAAAACGATTCAATTGCCTGATGGAAGAACCATCACGATTGAAACCGGGAAAGTGGCAAAGCAGACCGACGGAAGCGTTGTTCTCCGTATGAACAACACTGTGCTGCTGGCTACTGTTTGTGCCGCAAAAGATGCCGTTCCCGGAACAGATTTCATGCCTCTGCAGGTAGACTACAGAGAGCAGTATGCCGCCGCAGGGCGTTTCCCAGGTGGTTTCACTAAGCGCGAGGGTAAGGCTTCGGACAATGAGATTCTGACCAGCCGTCTGGTAGACCGTGTGCTCCGCCCCTTGTTCCCCTCTAATTATCACGCAGAAGTATTTGTCAATGTGATGCTGCTCAGTGCCGATGGTGTTGACCAGCCTGATGCGCTTGCCGGTTTTGCCGCATCCGCCGCATTGGCATGTTCAGATATCCCCTTCGAGTGTCCTATCTCTGAGGTTCGCGTGGCTCGTATCAATGGGGAGTATGTGATTGATCCTTCTTTCGAGCAGATGAAGGAGGCAGACATGGATATCATGGTAGGTGCCTCTGCCGAGAATATCATGATGGTAGAGGGTGAGATGAAGGAGGTCAGCGAGCAAGACTTGCTGGGTGCTCTGAAGGCTGCCATGGATGCCATCAAGCCTATGTGTGAGTTACAGACTGCGCTGAGCAAAGAGCTTGGCAAGGATGTGAAGCGTGAGTACGACCATGAGGTGAATGACGAGGCACTGCGTGAGCAGATGAACAAGGAGCTGTACCAGCCCGCCTACGATGTCACCAAGCAGGCCCTTGAGAAGCATGCCCGTGCTGAGGCTTTCGAGAAGATCCTTGCTGACTTCAAGGAGAAGTTCTTCGCTGAGCATGCTGATATCACAGAGACTTCTGAGATTTCCAAGGATGAGTATGAGGCAATGATGGACCGCTACTACCATGATGTAGAACGTGACGCTATGCGTCGTTGTATCCTCGATGAGGGTATCCGTCTCGATGGTCGTAAGACAGACGAGATCCGTCCTATCTGGTGTGAGGTTTCTCCACTGCCCATGCCTCACGGAAGCTCTATCTTCACCCGTGGTGAGACACAGTCACTGACAACAGTCACCTTAGGAACCAAACTCGATGAGAAACTGGTGGACGATGTGCTCGATAAGAGCTATCAGCGTTTCCTGTTGCACTATAACTTCCCACCATTCTGTACTGGTGAGGCTAAGGCACAGCGTGGCGTAGGTCGTCGTGAGATTGGTCACGGTCATCTCGCATGGCGTGGTCTGAAGGAGATGATTCCCGCAGACTTCCCCTATACCGTTCGTGTCGTATCACAGATTCTGGAGTCTAACGGTTCTTCTTCTATGGCAACGGTATGTGCCGGTACCCTCGCCCTGATGGACGCTGGTGTTCCTATGAAGAAGCCTGTCTCTGGTATCGCCATGGGTCTGATTAAGAACCCAGGAGAGGACAAATATGCTGTACTGAGTGATATCCTTGGTGATGAGGATCACTTGGGTGATATGGACTTCAAGACCACTGGTACGAAGGATGGTCTGACCGCTACCCAGATGGATATCAAGTGTGACGGTCTGTCATTCGACATCTTGGAGAAGGCGCTGATGCAGGCAAAGGCTGGTCGTGAGCACATCTTGAAGTGCATCACTGACACCATCGCTGAGCCACGTGCAGAGCTGAAGCCACAGGTTCCACGTATCGAGGCATTCGAGATTCCTAAGGAGTTCATCGGAGCAGTGATTGGTCCTGGTGGTAAGATTATCCAGCAGATGCAAGAGGATACAGGTGCCACTATCACCATCGATGAGGAAGACGGTGTTGGAAAGATTCAGGTCAGCGGTCCTAATAAGGAGTCCATTGACGCAGCTATCGCCAAGATCAAGGCAATCGTTGCCATCCCAGAGGTTGGCGAGGTTTACGAGGGTACGGTCCGCAGCATCATGCCTTACGGCTGCTTCGTAGAGTTCATGCCAGGCAAGGACGGTCTGCTCCATATCTCGGAGATTGACTGGAAGCGTCTGGAGACTGTTGAGGAGGCTGGTATCAAGGAAGGTGACAAGATCACCGTTAAGCTGTTGGAGATTGACCCGAAGACAGGTAAGTTCAAGCTCTCTCACCGTGTTCTCGTAGAGAAGCCTGCTGACTATGTAGAGCCCCAGCAGCGTCGTCGTGAGCGTCCTGAACGCCCGGAGCGTGGTGAGCGTCGTCCTCGTCCAGAGCGTAATGACCGTGGCGACCGTCGTCCTCGTCCAGAGCGTCGTGAGCGTCCTCAGCGTAATGAGGATTTCCATGAGCCGACTGAGGAGCCGAAGGACTTCACGGACACCCTCGACAAGATGGACTTCTAAAGAAGTTAACATCATAACAAAAGAAGGTCTCAACCGATTGGCTGGGACCTTCTTTATATTTATACCTTATTATATATATATTAATTGAACAGGTATTTGATGGTAAACATAATCTGGTAGGTAGAAGCGATATTCAGGAAGTTCTGTGAGGTGCTGAGGTGACGGGCGCCATTCACCGTATTATAGGTGTACTTACCATCCTTGAAGGTCAGCAGGTCGTTAGCTGAAATCTGCTTGAAGAGTCCCCAGTCCTTGCAGAGGAAGTTCGGCAAGTTGAGGATGTCAAGACCTAACTGCAGGGTATGCTTCGTCTTTCCCCAGTTGATGCTCATATCACGGGTGAACTTGAAGTCCAGCTGATGATGCCAAGGCATCTTAGCACCACCACGCTCCGTATACTGTCCCTTACGGTCTTTCAGGTAGTCATCCTGATTGATGAATGCCCAGAAGTCGTCACGCTGCATATCGGCAGTATAAGGTTTCCCATCCACTGTCCCGTTTTCTGCAAAGTCCCAGCCGTTAAGCTCCTCGCGGGAAGCAGGGATATAGAGCAGGTTACCTGGTGCGGAGGGGTCGCTATTGATATTATTACTGAAGATATAAGAGTAGCGGCTAAATGCATAGTTGCCCAAGTAGCCATACTGATAACCGTCGTAGATGAGACTGAATGTATTGGTGACATTCTTCGACTCCTTGAGTTGATAGCTTGCAGACAGCAGCAAGCGGTTAGGAGCCACATAGGTAGCGTAACCCATCTCCATGTCGTTAACAGCATGGATGGAGCTACGATAGTTATTATAGGCGGATGAAACTTGGTCACCAATCCCTTCGGTATAGGACTTTACCTTGGAAAGGGTATAGGAAGCGGAGAGGTCCAGACCGAAGTCGAACGACTTACGCAATTGTGCTGTTAGCGACAGATAGTATGCCTTAGAGCCTGCGTTTTCCAGAACATAGGCGGAGTGATTGGCATCATAGTATGACATCTTATGGCGCACATCCCCATGACCGAGGTCAACGGTAGAGGTGCCGTCCCAGTAGATATTCTTATTAGGGACTACCACAGGATTAAGGTCCTTGTTAAGGATTCCCTCTAACGTGAAGTCGATATCCCCGGGCAGTTTAGCGTCAAACGCAAGAGAAACCTTCCATGTCTTCGGCATACGGAGGTCTTCACTCAGGATGGTAGGACTGGTAGGTACGGTAGTCTGACTGGTGGCACCAATTTGTTGCAGCATCTCTTGCTGACTCATCGTGAAGGTGGGCATTGCCTTGCCATTGGCAGCAGTAGCCACATAAGAGGTCTGACCCATTCCTGAGTTGCTGACAGCAGAGACAAGCCATACGAAAGGTATACGTCCTACAAAGAGACCCGTACCACCACGGAGGATATACTTACGGTCGCCAGTAATATCCCAGTTGAAGCCCACACGTGGTGAGAAGCTCACACTGGCACTTGGCACATTATCCGTGCGGTAATGCTTGCCTCCGAAGTCGATATTGTAATAATCCTCATTGAAATTGTTATCCAATGAAGGATAGGATGGCAGTTCGAAACGGACACCTACAGAGGTGCGGAACCGTTCTGACCAGCTGATATTGTCTTGCAGATAGAACGACCACTGGTTGGACTTCATCTCAGAAACAAACATCGAATGGGCATCGTTATTGCCATAGGTGATACCAAACACACGGGGCTGGCGTCCAAAGACGGTACCCCAGTTGCCTGCTCTGACCTCCTCGGGAGTAGCCTCGTAAGCGTAGTAGCCTGAGGCAGCCTGTGCATAGCCGTTTGCCGCAAAGTTATGCTCAAATTGGATACCGGCAAACAGGTTGTGTTTGCCAAGGGTGACATTCAACTCGTCCGTAATGACTGTGTTCTTCGTCTGCACGAGGTTGCCCATAGTGAATATATCGCCAAGCATTGCCCATGAGGGGTAATGACCTGCGTCGTCACTCATGACAATCTCCACGACAGGAGCGGCATCGTTATACTCTGTGGAACGTGGCTGGTCCTGGAAAGAATAGGTGCCACGCAGGGTATTATGGAACTTGCCGAACTTACTGTTCAACTCTGCGGCAACAGAGGTAAAGCGATATTCTGCATAGAAACGACTCGACAAAGAGTTCATACTATAGTTCGTCAGACTACCATAGCTGTTCTGGTTACCACCATAGATTGCCGTTGCCTGATTGCTTCCTATAGAGCGCGAGGAAGAAGCGTAGTTGGACACCTTACGATTCGACTTAGTGAATCGGACATTGAACTTATGGTTATCGTTGATGTTCCAGTCGAGACGCGCCAGGATACGGTAGGCAGGAGTCTTCACGTTATATCCCTGCCAAGGACCAGTCGACAGTCCGTAGGTGTTCTGCATATAGTTAGAGAGACTCTCCAGTTCATCAATCATTGGGCGACGGTTAGTAGCGGTATAGGGTGTCTCTCCATTTCCTGCCTTTGCTGCAGGTCCCGTCGTAATATTATCTTCTATCTCACCATTGACGAAGAAGAAGAGCTTGTCCTTGATGATTGGGCCACCAAAACTCAGTCCGTAGGTGTCGTTATGACCGTTATCGACAGTCAAGGAAGTATCACCCACACGGCTACCCTGTAGACTCGTGCTGGTGATATAAGTATAGGCGCTACCTTTGAACTCGTTAGTACCACTCTTCGTGACTGCATTGATACCACCACCTGTGAAACCGCTCTGACGAACGTCATAGGGAGTGATGCTGACAGTCATCTGCTCGATGGCATCCAGTGAGATAGGAGTACCACCGCCTGGTAGGGGTGAGCCACCCAGTCCGAAGGAGTTATTGAACGAAGCACCGTCAATAGTGACACTTGACTGGCGATAGTTACCACCACCAATTGCCAAACCACTGGCGGAACTACTCTGTGGTGTCATCTTCATGAGGTCTGTCATACTGCGTCCGACAGTAGGGATGACGGACATGGCTGCGGCATTCAAGTTGGTGACAGCACCAGAACGGTCAGAGCGCATGGTATTGTTCTTCTTAGCTACTACTTCGACCTCTGCAAGCATCTCACTGCCTTCCGACAAAGAGGCGTCGATGACGGTATTTTGTCCCAGTTGCAGTTGTAACTCTTTGAAACTCTTAGTTTGGAATCCGATATAGGAGATCTCTACCTCATAAGGACCACCGGCACGCATGCCGCTGATGGTATATCGACCGTTGACATTTGTCACTGCCCGATAGATGGCTCCCGAAGGGGTATGCTTCGCAGTGATGGTAGCACCAATAGCCTCTTCATTACCTGCCAAGACAATACCACTGATACCAGAGGTCGTTACCTGCGCCATCAATGTGATAAAAGATGTCAGCAGGAAGGTAGTTATTAGTAATAGTTTTTTGTTCATTTGTTAGTTGTGCTTGTTTATATGTCTTTTTGTCGGGTACCCATTCGAGCCTCTACCACGTTCACCACATAGTCACCGAGTTTCTCACACTCGTTAATGATATCCATGTAGATAGTACCTACGGCATAAGTGTATTCATGGTTATTGACATCATTGATGTTCTGCGACTTCAACTGGTTGCGGTAGTTGTTAATCTCGTTCTCCAGATTGAAAGTGCGATTGACATCGTAAGAGTCCTTACGACCCGCCATCAGACGATTCATCTGTGAGAGTGCCTCATCAGTGAGTTCCATCATCTGATGAATATGGTCATACTGCTTGTCGCTGAAGTGGTCCAGCTTGCCCTGATACTTACGGGCAATGGTACGAGCGATATTATAGTTAGCATCACCAATACTCTCCAGTTCGGAGATCTCACGAAGCATGGCACGGATTTTTGCTTTAGTGTCATCACTCAGATGAGCGTCACCAACCTGGTCGAGATACTTGGCAATTTCCAGTTCCATATTATCAGAGATACCTTCATATTTCTCAATACGTGTGAAGAGTTTATTGAAGTCACCCACCTGTGCGCTGTTCTTCCTCGCAGTCTCACTACTGCTTAATGTCAGTAACTCACGAACCATATTGAACATTCGCTGCATACGATCAGAGAAGGCTTGTATCTCTTTCTGAGCCTCCAAGACTGAGAGCTCTGGGGTTTTCATGAAGCCAGCCGTAATAAAATGCAGGCGGAAGTCCTCTTCCTCATCAACCTTCTTGGGCTTGATGACCCAGCAGACAAGCTTCTCAATCTGTGGGATAAACCAGATGAGGATAAAGGTGTTGGAGACGTTAAAGGTAGTATGGAAAGCAGCCAGCACAAAACTCAGTTTTGCAGAGTTGGCAAGGAAGACACTTGTCTCAACAGCACTCTTCTGCATATCGACATCATAACCGACCCAGCCACACACCATATCGATGAACGGACGGAAAATGAATAAGATCCAGATCACGCCAAACACATTGAAGAACATGTGGGCAAGAGCAGCACGGCGTGCCTGTGTATTTGCCGACATGGCAGCAAGGTTAGAGGTTACTGTAGTACCGATATTCTCACCCATCACCAAGGCAATACCCTGATAGATGGGTAGTGCGCCACTCGAACAGAGTATCATCGTGATAGCCATTACTGCTGCTGATGACTGTACGCAGAACGTCAGTACACCACCAAGGACGAGGAAGACGAGGGTGGTCAGGAATGAGTCGGGATTGAAGGAGGCGAAGAAGTCAAGTAATGCCTGGTTCTCACCCAAGTGCATCTCCGTCCCTGTCATTCGTAAGGTACCCAGTCCTAATAGCAGGAACGACATACCAAACAGGAAGTCACCGATATAACGGTATTTCTTCTGGTAGATCAGGATGATACCCATGAAGAAAGCAGGGTAGACGGCACTTGTGATGTCGAAAGACATACCAGCCGACATAATCCATGCTGTTAGTGTGGTACCGATATTAGCACCCATGATGACAGAGATAGCCTGTGCCAGTGTCAGTAATCCCGCATTGACAAATGATACGGTCATCACCGTTGTTGCCGTACTCGACTGTACACTTGCCGTGACAAGTGTTCCAGTCAGCATACCTGTAAAACGATTGGTAGTCATCGCGCCAAGGACGTGGCGCAGTTGTGGTCCAGCCATCTTCTGTAGAGCCTCACTCATCGACTTCATACCGAACATCAATAAGGCAAGCGAGCCCAGAAGTTTGAAAATAATCCAAATAGACATAATTATGTTATAATATCGTAAATCCTACTTGTATTTCAAAAAACCTTCGTATCTTTGTACAAACGTTTAAAAACTATGTAGCTTATGGAACAGAAAGTCCTAATCCGTTGCAAAAATAACAAAAAAACTCTAAATATCAACATTGGAAGCACACTTTCTGATATTTTTTCTCAGACAGGGCTTCAGATGGAGTATGGTCCTATCAGTGCGAGGGTGAATAATAAAGTGGAGGGAATGCATTTTCGAGTGTATAAACCAAAGGAGGTGGAATTCCTCGATATGCACGACCCTTCGGCGTTGCGAGCCTATACTCGTAGTTTGTTCTTCGTACTCAACAAGGCAGCACATGATATTTATCCAGATTGTACGGTGGTAATAGATATTCCAGTTTCCAATGGCTATTATGTCGATCTTCGCCTAGATCGTCCTGTGACGATAACTGATGTGGATGCCATCCGTCAGCGAATGAAGGAGATTATCGCAGCAGCATATCCGATTCATCGTCATGAGACTACCACAGAGGAAGCGATAGAGATGTTTGAGAAGTCAAGGTCTTACTCTAAAGTACGGCTGTTAAAGGGGATGGGTAATCTCTATACCACTTATTATGATATAGATGGTTATGTGGATTACTATTATGGGAGTATGCTGATCAATACGTCACAGCTATACCTCTTCGGACTGGAACCCTATTATGATGGAATGCTGTTGCGCATTCCAACAAGCAAAGACCCCTCTAAACTGGGTGAGATGGTGCATCAGGATAAGATGTTTGAGATTTTCAAGGAGCATCATCGCTGGCAGGGCATCTTGGGAATGCGTACCGTTGGTGATTTGAACATGGCAATCAGAAAGGGTTTCTCACCACAACTCATACAGGTCGGTGAGGCTCTGCAGGAGAAGAAAATCGCACAGATAGCCGATGAGATAGCCTCTCATAAAGAGGTGAAGATGGTACTGATAGCAGGACCGTCGAGCAGTGGTAAGACGACGACCTGCAAGCGACTCTCCGTACAACTTGCCGTCAACGGCATCAAACCTGTGGGCATCTCCTTGGACGATTATTTTGTCAGCCGTGACCAGACACCGCGTGACGAGAAGGGTGACTATGATTATGAGCATCTGCATGCCTTGAATATCCCCTTGCTGAATGAGCAGATGAACGCCCTGTTGCGAGGTGAGGAGGTAGAGTTGCCCCGCTATAATTTCCAGAAAGGAATCAGTGAGCCAAGTGGTAAGAAATTACAACTGAAGGGTAATGAGGTATTAGTGGTGGAGGGCATCCATGCGTTGAACCCAGAGTTGACAGCACAGATACCTGAAGCACAGAAATTCCGTATCTATGCCTCAGCATTGACGACCATCTTGTTAGATAACCATAATTATATCCCTACCACAGACAATCGTCTATTACGTCGTATCATTCGTGACTACAAGTATCGGGGAGTATCAGCGCAGGAGACAATACGTCGCTGGCCTTCCGTACGCCGTGGTGAGAATAAATGGATATTCCCTTATCAGGAGAATGCCGATGCCATGTTCAATACCGCCATGCTTTTCGAACTTGCTGTCATCCGGGGACAGGCTATCCCGATGTTGGAAGAGGTTCCAGAGAACTGTGTAGAGTATGCAGAGGCATATCGTCTGTTGAAGTTCCTACGTTATATCCAGCCTATTCCAGAAGACCAGATTCCACCTACTTCCTTGTTGAGGGAGTTCTTAGGAGGAAGCTCGTTTGAGTATTAGTGAATGGAATCAGGTTTCTCAGTTTTCTCTGTTTTCTGTTTCTTTTGTCTCACGCTATCACTCTTGACCTTCGCAGGTGTGGCAGGATCTGCCCCTGGGCGATGCCATTGTTGGTGGAGGAAACGGAGATAGGAGCCGTAAGTGTGACTACTATATGCCTTGAAGATATTGTTGGCAAAAAGGATGTCTGTAATCTTGTTCTCTGCCACGTAGGCAATAATGTCCTTGGTGAAGTAACGGGAGTCGATAACATGTACCTCCTCGAAAGAGAAGAACAGGTAGCCTGGTAGCATATTACCGAAGCTGTCCTTGAGGATAATCACACGACGACCGTTATGGGTAGAGGTGCGAACCTGTGTCAGTTTGGTGTCACCACCCATCATCGTACAATAGGCACCACCATGTCCGTCCTTGAACTTAAAGAAGAAAGGAGCCGTGAAGGGCTTGCCCTCACCAGTCACCTGATAGTTTCTATTAATATTATAATTGGTATAGGTAGTCGTGTATTCCACACCCTGTGGTACGTAATATACAAAATCCTCGGGAGCGTTTTTGATGGAGATGTCTTTGGAGTATCCATACATACTGCCCACGTAGCCATGAGTCACCCTACGCTCATAATGGGAGAGGTCCTTGAAGGGAACGCCTGCCACACGGGCAAACTCCTGAGCGGCATAATAGCCTCCAAGGGGTGACCAGTGGTGGTCGGTACGCAGATAGATATCCTCATTGGCATGTTTGCCGAGGGTGGTATATACATCAACAGGTTTTACCCCGGGGTCGAGGTGTGCCACCACATTACGGATAGTAGGTAACTGTCTGTTAGTACGGTTCTTCGCTTTGTCAGGGCAATAGAACTCGACAGCGGTAGG
The DNA here is from genome assembly GCA_905235835.1 of uncultured Prevotella sp. Lineage (GTDB taxonomy): Bacteria > Bacteroidota > Bacteroidia > Bacteroidales > Bacteroidaceae > Prevotella. Next base: position 27,770 of record CAJONQ010000057.1, on the reverse strand, counting down.
GATTACCATACAATAGACATTCACTTTGTCACCAAACACTTCTTTATATTTATTAGCAGCCTGGGCATATCCGACACAACCTTTAGGACCACCGCCATAAGCCATCAATGCACGAACCTTATCACCTTTTCCTACGATGATGATACCCGCATTGGCAATCTTTGCATTCTCGTCGGCATTGATATGATTCTCATACTCGTCAATTGTCATGCTGTCTTTGGGCTCTTGATCCTTGCCCGTTGAAAGTTCGCCATTCACCTGTTTTCCATCACCTTTCTCCAGTTCCATGTCACCAGCATGAAACTTGACATTGTCATCTGAAGGAGCAATAGCAATCAGATCCTTGACTTGCATGCTGAGTGTCATGAACACATCGCGATATGGCTCACTATCACTGAACCAGGTAGAGATATCACTTGTAAACGAACCGTCTGCAAGACGCTCCCAGGAGAATTCAGGGAAGGTAGCAAGTTCACGTTTCTCTAATTCCGACACCGTACTGCGGGGGAAAGTGTCGAACACCACGGCGAAGGCGAGGAAGACAAGGGCAATGACGACGATATAAATATAGTGTTTCATTTTTTATTGCTCCAGATAACGGTTATAGGCTTGATGGGTAACTGCTGCATAGGCATGTCCGGCATTGTTGGCGAAGAGGATATCAGTGATATCGTTCTTCTGCACATAATGAACGATATTCTTCGTGAAGTAACGGCAGTCAACTACATGAATCTCCTCGAAAGAATGAAAAAGGTAGGCAGGAATGGCGTTGCCGTAACTATCTTTCAGAATCAGCAGTCGACGTCCGTTGCGGGTAGAGGTCTTTACTTTTGTGGTATTGGTATCGCCATGCATGAAAGTCATATAGGCTGCACTGCTTCCATCCTCGTAGTCATAAAAGAAGTTTCCCTCTTCTGGTTCTTTTTCTCCGACCACCTTACGGTTCTTACCTAATTGGTAACGGATATAGGTAGTGGTGTAATCAACATCAGTCGGTACATAATACACAAAATCCTCAGGGGCGTTTTTCACTGCGGCATCACGGGAGAAGCGGTACATGGTTCCCACGTAGTCATGGATGACATGCTTCTCATAGGTAGACAAGTCAGCAAAAGGTACACCAGCAAGACTGGCAAACTGCTTGGCGGCATAGTAGGCACCTAAGGGAGCCCAGTGATGATCAGTGCGTGAGTAAATATCCTCAGAGGCATGCTCATCCATCGTGTCAAACAAGTCGATAGCTTTTACGGAATCAGACAGTCTTCCATAGATATTACGGACGGTACTACGCTGGTCCTTGGTCCATCCCCTTGCTTCATCAGGACAATAGATAGCGACGGCAGTCGGGATAATCATGCAATACACGTTGACAGCATCACCAAAGGTTTTCTTATATCTGTTGACAGCATCAGCATAGCCCTGTCCGCCGTCTATCGTACCACGGAAAGGCTCAAAGGCACGTACATGCTCACCGCTACCCACGATGATAATCCCTGAGCGGGTCAGTCGTGCATGCTCTGCGAAAACCATCAAAGAGCCTAACAAAAACAATCCTCCTAAAAATATCTTTCTTCTCATAATCAGAATCTTGTATAAATAAACGCATTATTCGTAGCACCCACCAGCAGGGCGGTGCTGAGTATCAGGATGCCTACTGACAGGATGATACGGGAGGTATAGACGACTGTTGTCTTTAAACCATTGTCGCCTAACAAGTGATCCGTCCATGACGCTATCGTACTGCGGATTGGCAGACAGAAGAATAGTGCTGTCATCCACAACCAGAAGTTATCGAGCAAGGCACTCTCATCGACAAAGTCATAGAACGAGGTGACATTACCGAAGAAAGCATGGAAGAATAACACCATCTGGTCAAAATTGTCGAAATAGAAAATACCCCAGCCTGCCACAACGAGTAGCATACTATAAATGTGCAGGAAGATAGCAGGTATCTTGTCTTGAACTTTTAGCAACGTGTATTTCTCCAGCATCACGATGATACCAAAGTAGACACCCCAGATAATGAAGTTCCAACTGGCTCCATGCCACATACCTGTCAGGAACCATACCACGAGGATATTTACTGCCTGATGGCGACGATTGCCGCCCAAAGGGATGTAAACATAGTCACGGAAGAAACTACCTAAGGAGATATGCCACCTGCGCCAGAAGTCTGTAATGGAGTTACAGCAATACGGATGACGGAAGTTCTCATTAAAATGGAATCCCATACAACGTCCCAGTCCAATAGCCATATCAGAGTAACCAGAGAAATCGAAATAAATCTGTAACGTAAAGGCGACAATGCCTATCCATGCTCCAGCCATCGTTAATGAATTAAGACCGCCAACCAAGAACTGGTCGGAGATCTCCGATAACTGATTGGCGAGAATCACTTTCTTGCCCAGTCCGATGAGGAAGCGATAAAGGCCGTCCGAGAAGTCAGCGGCATTTACGTGACGATGATGTATCTCGTCAGCCACCGTACCATAGCGGACGATAGGTCCTGCTATCAGTTGCGGGAACATAGAGATATATAGCAATAAATCGGGGAACCGACGCTGTACAGGTGACTCTCTGCGATAGACATCTATCAGATAGGAGATAGACTGGAAAGTATAGAAACTGATACCGATAGGCAGGGCGATATTCGGTTTAGCCACTTCAATGCCCATATCACATAGACATTGTGCAAAGAAGCCCAGATATTTGAAGGTACCGATGATGGCGATATTGAGGATCAAACCTATTACCAGTACTGCCTTTCGATGCTTTTCCGAACGGTCGATACCTAATCCTACTAAGTAATTCACAAAGACGCAGAATAGCATCAGGAAGACATAGACGGGTTCTCCCCAAGCATAAAAGGGAGAAACATACCAGTATGAGATTCTTCGCTCGATTGCTGCGTGTGTTTTCATCAGACAGCCATTTATGGTCGACCCATGTGGCTATGAGATAGCACAGCAGGAAAGCAGGAAGGAATCCGAAGAGGAAGAATAAATCTGAGAATACCATGTTGTTTTTTAGTGCTGCAGTAATTCCTGCACTTGTTTGTAAATATATCGTCCTAGTACTTTTGCTCCTTTCTCTGTGGTGTGTACACCATCCTTGGAGTAACCTCTTCTGATGAGTTTCTTTGCAGGAAGGAGCTGTGTCGCCTGATCCAAACGGATAACAGACAGATGCATCGTCTGGGCACACTGCTCAATATCGGCGGCAGCCTGATGCTGTGCCAACATTGGCACTTTTGTAAAGGGTGGAGGGGTAATCAGAATGATACGTGCTTTCGGGAAGGCTGTCGCCAGTGTCTCACAATTCTGACGGATATACTTTGCCAAAGGTTCTGGGCGTTTATCGGCAAACCACAAATCGTTAGTGCCTGCCATGATAAGAATAAGGTCAGGTGTGGGTTGTGTCTTGCTCTCGTCTGTCTCTTTTAACAGACGGTTTACTTGGTTATAGATAACATTGTTGTCACTTAGTACACCTGTATTTTCCTCGATGTCATAAGTGGTCTTCGGAGTATGTGTCCATGTCGCTCCACTACGGGCATAGCTACGGCAAGAGAGGGGCTTTGCAAAATCCTTAAACCATTTGTTCCATCCTTGCGGTTTGTCACATTGGTCACCTCCGATAAAAGTATTGGAATCCCCAAGGATGACAACATGCATAGACGACTGTGCCTGTATGATTCCAGACAACCACAATCCCCATAAAATCAGCAATCCTATTTTTTTCATGAATCAATCCTGTCCTTTTTCGGGGTGCAAAGGTAATAATAATAATTGATATTCAGATAAATAGCTTCAAAAAATTATCGCTCATTATCCAATTCACGCTCTAACTGGTCAGTACGATGCTGAAACTCCCGATAGGCATTAGAGAGATCACTCTTGGTAATGTCTATGGTAGTATTCACAGGTCGCCAAGGGTCTCTTAGAGTATGCTGGAATAACCAGTCATAAGTCTTGCTGGTATAGAAATAGCGAGCCAATGCACCATGGGATGCTCCTGGCAGCCAGTCATAACGCAGTCGGCTGGTGATACCTAACGTATTCATGCCAGTCACTACTTTTTGTGATTCCCGGACAGAGACAGCACGGTCAGCAGTACCATGGACAATCCACAAAGGCAGTTCTCCCAGTCCTCGGTAGTCTTGCAACGTACTACCTCCACAGAGGGCAATAGCTGCCGCAATTTTCTCTGGATAGGTACCAGCGAAATCAAGGGTACCATAACCTCCAAGACTCATGCCTAACACATAGACTCGTGACTCGTCAAAGACGTAGTTTTTCTTCATCCACTCCAGGATCTCATTGAGCTTGTGGGGATTCCACCACCCGCCTGGATTTTGCGGAGCGACAATCAAAGCAGGAATCATGAGTCCCATCTTTGCCGCATCGATACATCCATAACGTAATACACGGTTCAGGTCGTGTCCGCAGAGACTGGCACCATGTAGGAAGATTATCAGCGGTGTGTCTTCTTGTGTATAGTAATACTCCTCTGGGGTATAGACCCAGAAATTATAGTTACCCTTAATAACTCCTTTCTTTGCCGACAGCAGGTCGTACTGGGCAAAAGAGGGAAGACTTATGATAGACGTAAATAGTATTAATAGGAGAATCTTTTTCATTGGATGATGAATTTATAGATTTTATTACCCCGACAGCCTACTACTGCCGTGTTTCCGATAGCGATAGGTGATGATTCGAAATTCGAGCCTACCACTTTCTTACAAACTACCTCACCCGTCTTGCCACGAATGATACGGATAATACCAGAAGCGTCACCAGCGAAGATAAACAACTCGTTTTTCTCGTTATAGAACGGGATAGGTGATGACCATGCGAATTGTCCATAAGGAACAGTATAGCGGATAGCCCCGTCCTTCGTGCTGAAAGCCACCAGTTCGCCTGCCGACTTAGAGGCGCCATTACGGCACATATTGGCGAAAATCAAGTCTTTGCAGTCACCGTTACCAATTAAAGGACTTGCATACATACCACCATCGAGTGTCTTCCCTGGCAGATTGATACGTCGGCATGGTATCTTCTGTTCCCATACCAAAGAACCGTCCAGTCCGTTAAGTTTGATGAAATGACTGATACCGGACTCTCCTTGTTTGTCGACCTCACAGGCGGTATAGAGATACGGAATACCGTTCTCCTCCCTGCACACCATGGTGCCGTCGGAGTCGTCATGATTGTCGTAGTACCATACTGGGCGCATCGTGTTTAGGTTAATACAGATGACATTCCCCTTATTGTCGGAGAAAGCCCCATAGTTACGGTAGACGCACAGACTCGACTCGATGCCTGGTGCCATCCCTTTAACCCGATAGCGCATCACACTGATTCTTCGTAAGGATCCTTGACTACGCTCATATTTATACACACTACCGTTCTCCCCACACCAAAAGAGGTAACCACCTGCCACGATGGCATTGGAGTCGAAAGCGTTCCATCCTCTCCATGCCTTGGGGTCAGGACCGAAGAAGAACGTACGCTCGTGTTTCAACAGATCGAAAGCCTGACAACCGAAAGGTCCTGCCTGACGAGGAACACCCTGTCCCACATATAGGTTATAGTATTCTGGATCGAGAGATACTGTACCCTTCACAACATTACCTAAGTCGAGTGGCTCACGTGATGCCTTACCTGTTTGGTAGTTAATGAAGTATCCCTTGCCACATAGTGACCCGACGATAATCTCCTCATTACCGAAGTCAGCAGTCAGACAAGGTGATGATTTCTTGAACTTTGCCATCTGCTGATCACTCCAATGTATATACAAGGGTTGACCTGTCCAGCCAGAACCCCCTCCCCATGTACCGAAACGGGTATGGGTGGTGTCGTAGGCAGTGGTAAATTCCCAGGCGATGATGACCGTATCTGGCGTACCCTTTATCTTGCCACCGAAATTGGCGTCACGATGCAAGTTCTTACGGAAGACGAAAACGCCATTCGCCTTCTCATAGCGGTCGTCTAAGTCTTTGAGATCGGCAGGAAGAGAGTCCCCATGATCCACGACGTACTCTACGTTCTTCACAGAACTATAGGTAGTGTCAGGATAGAATAGTTGTGCTATGGGGACCTCTGTCTCTGTCGAATCGGCAGTCTCTGCGACAGGTGTTTTCTTTCCTGTGCATCCAGCAAATAAGATTAGACTGGCGACGATGATATGTATATATTTCATTATTTCTTATTTCGGTCATTAATCACTATAGAATCTTGCCATTGTGGAATAATAGACTCTCCCTCAGTGTTCTCTATCTCTATTTCAGGAAGATCGTAATCCTCTGGCTTATAAGGTACTTCCGTAGGTTTCCGATAAACAGATACCTCTACCATTGCTACTCCTTGTGAGAGAATGCCCAACTCGCGAGCCGCACGAATGGAGAGGTCGATAATACGTCCTCTGACATAGGGACCGCGGTCTATCACCTTTACAATAACCTCCTTGCCATTAGCAGGGTTTACCACTTTCAATAGGGTTCCAAACTTATGGGTCTTGTGTGCACACACCAAACTATCGTTGTAGAGGCGTTCACCACTGGCTGTTCTGTGTCCGTTCATCCGCTTAGCATAGAAAGTCGCTTTTCCTCGTTGCTGAGCAAAGCAGTTTTGTCCCGTGCTTATTAGCAGAAAGAAGATTAGTAATAACTTCATCATAGGCATTTTGATTGCTACAACGGGACAAAGATACAAATAATCTGTCAAAATACCTTGATATTTTGCAACTTAACACGATTGTTAGCAATTTTTCAATGTTTAGCGGATAGTCAGTTCTCCTTTCCGTTTCTTGATTTTCTGGTAGGCTTCCGATCGTTCTTCAGTGGTTATCTCCACATTCCTGTCTACAGGGCGTTGGGGTTCTATGAGCGTATGCTGAAACAACCAGTCATAGGTGTCTGTCAGGTAGAAATAGCGAGCAAGGTCACCATGTGAGGCTCCTCGTATCCAGTCATATCGCAACCGCTGGTCGATATGATGCGCCTTCATCTGGTCGACAATTTTCTGTGACTCCTCCACCTTTATCGCTTTATCGGCGGTTCCATGGATAATCCATAAGGGCAGTCGTCCTAAACCATCGTAATTTCGCAGTGTGCTTCCTCCACAGAGTGCGATAGCGGCTGCAATCTTCTCTGGATAGGTACCAGCCATGTCTAACGTGCCATAACCACCAAGGCTCATTCCTATCACATACACCCTTTGTGGGTTATATATATAGTGTCTTTGCAACCACTCTAAAATGTCGTTGAGTTTTTGGGGATTCCACGGACCCTTTGGATTCTGAGGGGCGACGATGATAGCTGGTACTATAAGCCCCTTCCTCACAGCGTCCAACGGTCCATAGCGCAATACTTTGTCCAAGTCGTTACCTTTCAGACTGGCACCATGTAGGAAAAGTATCACAGGAGTCATCTGCTGGTATTGTGCATAGTCCTGTGGAGTGTAGACCCAGAAAGCATAACCGTCATTACGCACAGGACGTTTCGCTTCCAGCACGTCGTCTTGTGCGAGAGTTGGAAGAGGGAAGAGGAAAGATAGGAGGAAAATCAGTACCAACAACTGTTTCATGGGGCAAAGATACGAAAAAAAAGAAGACCTTCTATACTTTTTGTGATTAATTTATTATATTTGCAAACGAAAGTTATGATGCTTATGAAGAAAATCATCCTCCGTATTGTCAAGGTGGTGGTCGGTGTTGCCCTCATCTTTGTACTTTTGGTAGTGGGTGCTGTCGGTCTGCTCAACACCGCCTTTGTCCAAGACCGAGCATTATCCTATGCCACTCAAATGCTGCAGGAGAAACTGCAGACAAAAGTGGAGATAGACAGTCTCCGCATCGGTTTCTTCTCCGATGATATCCGTCTCTACCACCTGTTGGTAGAGGATCAGCAGCACCGTCCGATGCTCAAACTCGAGAAGTTGGGTGCTGAGATTGATATGTGGGCGTTGCTCAACGATGAGGTGCAATTGGAAGAGGTCACTGTCAAGGGACTCCATGCCCAACTCTTCAAGCAGAAGACAGATAGTGTTGCTAACTATCAGTTTGTACTGGATGCTTTTAAAAAGAAGAAAAAACCAGAGGGAGAAGAGAAGAAAAAGAAGTCTGGTAAACAACTGACACTTGACTTGAAAAAACTCCTTATTGAGGATGTCGACTTGATCTACAACGACCAACACGCTTCCTTGGGCTCTCTGCGACTGCATAAGAACTTACTGGGCAGATTCTCCGGTAAGGTGGAGAAAGTAGAAGGCTCTTGGGTACATAAGAAGAAACGTACCCCTGTTACTGTCGACAACCACCTGCTCATCGATGTTCTCACCTACGAGGAAGGTGGTGGCGGTAAACGTTTTATTTCCATCGACAGTGTGCATTGGACGACTGATAACCATCTGCCGCATAAGCGTGTCGCAAAACCTAAACGGGGATGGTTTGATGACGGTCATATGAAGATGGTATCTCATCTTAAAGTCGAACTGACCCATGCCGACAAAGATAGTATTGTGGGTAGACTCGCTGAGTGCGAAATCAACGACCTCGCTTCTGGACTCCATATTACAGATTTCCACTTACAATTCCATCAACATGCAGAGAAACTGACCGTCAGCGATGCTGTGATATGTATGAAGAATACCAAGCTGACCTTTGCCAAGGGCGAGATCCAACTGCCCAGCAAGAAAAAAGGTCGCCCTTTCCTCTTCCAAACCACTCCTATCACAGGTACCACCCTACTCACTGATATCTCGCATCCCTTCGCTCCTGCACTGAAGGACTTCAAATTGCCTCTGTGGCTCAGCACCAAATTCGGTGGTACCGACAGTACCCTCGTTTTCCGTGACATCACTGTTAAAACTCCCGACGGTAAAGTACAAGTCAGAGGCTTTGGCGGTATTGAGGGCTTGAAGGACAAGTACAAACTGAATGTCCATTTCAATATCTCCAAGGCGACGATACAGAGTAATTCCAAGGAGCGCATCATTAACCAGTTCACTGTGAAAAAGTTCATGATGAAACAGTTGCATGCCTTAGGTACCCTTCATTACACAGGTTCTTTCAACGTGCTCTATAAGAAATTACAGTTCCGTGGAACGATAGGTACCGCCTGTGGAAACATAGGTTTCGCCCTTCAGATAGACGCCCTCGACCATTATCTCACAGGTAATGTGAATACCAGAGACTTTGAGTTAGGGAAGGCGATGGACTACCCAGGACTGGGTAAAACGACCTGTACTGCGGGTTTCCGTTTCGATATTTCCAAACCCCGAACAGCGCAGATGCGACGTGTCAAGGGTGGTAAACTGCCTATGGGTCAGGTAGATGCCCTTGTCGAGAAGACCAAACTCGATGGAATCAAGTTCTCTAATGTTGCTGCTCATATCGTGAGTGACGGTGCTATTGCTGAGGGTAAAATCAATATGAAGGGAAAACTCGCTGATATTCTCTGTTCTTTCTCTTTCACGAATACTGATGAGATGAAGAAGACCAAGATCAAACCAGGTATCCGTTTCCACCTTTTCGATAAGAAGACTGATGAGGAGAAAGCGGCGCAAAAGGCAGAGAAGGATAAGAAGAAAGCCGAGAAAGCTGCTCTCAAAGAGCAAAAGAAAGCCGAGAAAGCAGCCCTGAAGGAACAAAAGAAAGCGGAGAAAGAGAAGCGAAAGGCAGAGAAAGCGGCTCTGAAGGCTCAAAAGAAAGCCGAGAAAGCGGCTCGTAAGGCTGCCGAGGAGAAAAGCGAATAAACTGTAAACCTAATATAAATTATTGTATGAAAAAAGGATTAATTGCCATTGCTGTATTAGTAGTGATTTTTGGTGGCTGGTGGTTGCTGAGTAACAAAGAGACAGCCAGTATTGACACCGTAGAGAATGTGGAAAGTGGGACCCCATGGTATGCGAACGACTCGTTGTTACTTGCCGATCTTGATGCTGCCATCGCTGATGCCAAGCAGTTGGATGCCTCCAAGATATCCCATAACCTGATGCCTGTGAAGAAAGGAACTCCTGGTCAGGAGTGGGCAACCATCGACGGCAAGGATATGGTACTGCTGGTGACACTGGTCGACTCCAGTCGCTTACAGCGTTTCTTCGGGCGGGATGACGTCTATCGTATCGACCGTGAACTGGGTACATGGGTAACCCTTCCTGCCGATTGGTTGCGTAAGAAAGACGCCTATGAGGGACTTGACAGTGTCGCTGCCCACATGCGGATGATACAGATGTACGGTCTGAGCCCTGACTGTGACTATAACATCATGGTTCAGTTCTATGCTGATCCTTCCTATATGTTCCGTCCTGCCCACGATCCTGATATCACCACGACCTCCGCTGGGTTGGAGTTCCCAGCCTATGCAGACGAGAAATATACCGTTGGTGAGACGAATTTCCGTGAGTGGTACCGTTACAGTTACGCCTCTGCTTATGAGGACGACAGTCCCCTGCCTTGGACACAGTTAGGTTATACCTATGACTGGCACCAGGGAGCCAACCATGAGGGCTTGTCAGAGTATATCGTCACTCATCAGTCACTCATCAAGGTGAAGTCCCATGAGAGTGAGTGGTCCTTCATCCAGAGCTTGCTGAAATAAGAGACTTTAATTTCCTTTTGTGATACCTCCTACCACATCATCGTTCTCGATGCTGTGTGCTGCTTTCTTGACACTTGCCTTCAGCGAGCCGAAGCGGTAACTGACGGAGATGGCAAACTGACGACCGCGATTCCATGAGGTGCCGAGGTCACGGAAATCACCATTGACGGCTTCGTCACAGTATTTGGTATAACGGTCGAACGGGTCGTTGGTCATGATGCGTACCGTCAGCCGGTCGTCTTTCAGGAACGAGCGTTGCAACGATGCGTAATAGCCGTACCATCCGTGTTGCTTGTAATAGACGTTGGTGGGGTTATGTCCTATCTTACCGTAGCCACTGAGCGACAGTTGCAGTTTCCAAGGCAGTTTCTGGGTGAGGTTGACGTAAAAATTATCCGACCATCCGAAGTTCCGATAACCAAGGTTAGGATTCTCATAGTGCTCATAACGCAAGGTGTTGTTGAAGACAAGTGTGGTGGTCTCAAACGGTTTCCATTGCGCATACTGCTCAAAAGTAGCTCGGCGATAGCGTTGAATATTATCGTATGTCAGATAACGGATGTCGCCCTCTGCTGTCTGGATAGAGGCGATACCACCATTACTATACTGGTAGCCGGGAGCCAGTTGGAGGGTCAGGTTCTTACCTACATACATATAAATCAGGTTGAGACGCTGGGAGTGAGAGCTGACCAGTTGTGGATTACCGCTCTGTATGATAGTTGGTGAGACGACCACGGCAGGGTTCAGGTAGGAGATACCCGGACGGTTGATACTGGTGGTATAGTTCAGTTTCAGCGACTGTGTTTCTGTCATCTGGTACTTCAGACTTGCCTGTGGCACCCAGTCGCTGAGACGTCGGTGGAAGGTCTCTCCTTTCCCGTCAGGATAACGCCCCTCCATATAACTGTACTCATAACGAAGTCCTGCCCGTGCCGACCATTTATCCTTGTTATATATATAGTCGGCATAGCCGGCAAGGACACGGGTGGTGTGCTCAAACTGATAGTCTGTCTCGGGCATGGCACTGCGATAGTCCTGTGTGTTTTGACTGTTGTTATTGCGATAGATATATTTTGCCCCTACTTCCAATTGATGTCCCTTTCCTAACGGTCGCAACCAGTCTGCCTGAAAGGTATGCTCTGTGAATCGCTCACGTTCCGTTTGCAGCGTGTTGGTATAGGTGAACGGTGCATTCACAAGGTTGTTATATTCGTTCTCCTGATCCGTATGTTGGCGCGTCAGGGCGAGCATGTAAGAGAGTGTGAGTCGCTCGCCCTCCAGACGCGTCTTGTGCTCGAAGTCCAGTCGTCCGTTCCAAGACTGATGACTATACCCAGGCATCCAGTATCGGTTGTTGTAACTATAGAGGAGATTCTCCCCTGATGAGGGGAGGAGTTTCGTCCAGCCGTCCCCTTGCACGTTCAACTTATAAAAATAGCCACCAAAGGAAGCCGACAGCAGATTGAGGGAGTCGATGTCATAGCTGGCATTGATATCCCCAAAATGGATGCCTCCGGGGTTACTTCCTTCTCGATGGGAAAGCAGTTTATTACCAGTCTGTAGAAAGGTACGCTCCACGTCACCGATATTCTCTGTCTCACGTTTCGACATCCCGCCATAACCGTAGTTGGCAGATAGTAGCAGTTTCCCGACCTGTCCCGTCAGAGAGGTATAGAGGTTAGGATGATTCAGGGTATTATAATAGAGGTTGACGACACCCGTCACCCCGTCGAGTTTCGAACCGTCCATCATCACGATATTCAGGATAGCGTCCACGCCCTCGGCATCCTCACGGGCACCAGGGTCGGTGATGACCTCGATGCGCTTGACCATTGACGCAGGCATCGCCTTCAAGACCTCCTTGGCATTCTTCGTCAGGCTGGGGTCGTAATGTCCGTTCTTATAAATCTTGAAACTGCTGTTGCCCTTCACCTTGATATTGTCATCCCCATCGACGGTCACCATCGGTACCTTGCGCAGCATATCCATCACCGTCTGTGTCTTCGACTCCTCGTCACCCTGCACGTCATAGCCGATGCGGTCTATCTCCTGCTTGATGAGTTGGCGTTGTGCCTTCACCTCGATACCCTCCAGTTCCTGGTCCCAGGTGATGGAGTCGTTTTCCACTTTCAGACTGTCCGTCTGAGCCATAGCAATCCCTGCTTTCGCTGCCATCAGGAGCGAAAGACATACTGTTTTCCAATATTTCATACCGTCTTACTTTTTGAGTCGTTCGATGCTCATGTCAAACAACTGCTGTATAAACTCGTCCTTTGTTTTCTTCTTCAGTTTCACGATCTCTGTTGCCACCATGTTCCTCTCCACGTCCTCTAACGACTTGGCATCCTTACAGAGTTTGTATATCTGTGTGGCATAACTGTTGGCTGCTGTTCCATCGGGATTCTTCAGAAAATGGTTCTTGTAGGTGTTGAACTCTAAGAGCCATGTCTCGGATGACTTTGCGTGATGCAGGGACTGGGAGTTGCCTGACCAAGTGAAGCCATTACCCGACGAGAAACCGCTGCCGCTCAACTCCACCTTATTGCCATTGATGGTGATGGTATTCGACTGCTTTCTGCCCTGCTGGAATTTCTGCGTTGTGGCGTATGTCTTGACGATGCACCCTCTTACCTTGCCGCCATTCTCTGCCCACTCCAAGGCGTAGGCATAGCGGTGCTGGCGCAGCGAATCCTCTGGGTCCAGGAAACAGGCGTATATCCATTTCGAACCCTCTATCAGTCCGATGGCGACGCCTCCTTTATTACTGTCGCCAACGGCGAGAGAGGTGTAGTTCTCACTGTTGCCATTCGAACCCGTACTGACTCTATAGGCATGAGGTTCGTCCTGTTCGAATGCCTTGCGGATATTGTCGATCAGTCGTTTATCCCGATGGTCAGTTATTTCAAAATCGTAGGTGTCCTCTAATCCTTCCATCGTTCCAGAGTCAGGATTCTTCTCCACACTGTGTCTTGAACTTACTTCTTTGATGTTACTATTCCTCAGGGCATCGAAAGCCTGTTGGATGTGCTGCTGTGCGAGTACTGCCGAGGGTAACAGCATCAGCATACCCGTGATAAGGATGTTTTTACTCTTCATATGCGAAATATTCTTTTGGTTCTTCTACATAAATAACGGTTCCATCTTCCAGCGTCACTGGAACAAAGCCTGCTGCTGTCAACTGGATATGGGTAACCTCCTGTCTTGCTTGTTCTATCTGTTGTCTGACAGCCTGCTGCTCTTGCTCCATCTCCGCCATCAGCGTATAAGCCTTGTCATAGTCGTGGATAGTGGGTTCGGGCTTGCGCAGTCGTGGGCGTTGCTGTTTGATAGGTTGTTGCTTACGCAGTGCGATGCTGTCCGGCAATGGTTGCTCGTTGGGAGCCTCCGGGCGTAGCACCGTGGTGGTGTCAGCCTTTGCGGTCAGGGTGGGGGACTGCTGGGATGGTTGCCATAACATGGCAACAGACAGGACAGCTGTTACTACCACAGCGGCGGCACTCCATCCTATCCAGCGCTTCCTGTGCTTCTGGGGCTTCATACCTTCCAGTTCCTTAAACAACAGGCGATACTCCTCCCACTCCGCAGGTACGTTGCCTTGGGTGAAATAGTGGTTAAGGATATCCTCCTCTTCCAGCGTTGTCGTGCCGTCCATGAACTTGGTCAGCAACAGTTGGATGTATTCCTTGGTGTATTGTCTCATATCTTGTTCCTTCGTTTGATGTCTTCTAATAAGGATCGTCGTGCTCGTGCCAGCAGTGTACTGACGGAGGTGGTCTCTATACCCAACAGACGGGCTATCTCCTCATGACTGCGCCGCTCCACTTGTCGCATGTATAATAAGGTGCGTTGGGTGGTGGGTAGTTGCTCCAGTTTCCTTGTCAACCATTCCTCGTTCTCCTTCGTCTCCAAGAGTTCCTGAGGACTGAGAGTCAATAGCGTCACGCTCTCTGTTTTCAGGGGCTCCATCGACCGTCGTCGTTGGTGGTTTCTTACCATGTGACGGGTCATCAGTGTCACCAGAGCCTCCACCGACTGGTAGCCGTCCAGTTCGTTGCGCATCTGCCACAGGTGGAGCATCACATCCTGTGCGATGTCCTCTGCCTCCTCGTTGCCCGCCCCACTGCTGCGTCCTACGCTCAAGGACTTCTGATGCCATGTGCGGGCTTGTTGTTCAAATGCGCCTTTGTCCATTTTATCTCATTGTCATTAATAAGACACTCAATATCTCCAAAACCAAACAGGAATTAGTAAACCTATTTGTTGCAAAAGTAATAAGATGATATGAGATGACCTAAAATAAAGACTGACATTTGTCTGACAAATCTATAAATATCCTACCCACAAATGATTTGTCAGACAAATGTCAGGGAAATTTTTCCTTTGTCATCGTCTGTTTTCTTAATTTTGCAGGAAAAACGGATATGAGTATCGGGCGATTTACATGGTTGGCGCTACTGATCATAATAGTCAGTGCAATAGCCGTCTTGTCGAAAGGGCATAAGGAAGAACCAACGTTTCAAGAGAAGTTGGCAGAAGCAATTAAATATAGTCGCAGCAAAACCTATCATGATTCCTATTACGACTATGAGGTGAAATATCCTGCGTTCTTTGAGCAGGTGCCAGACTCACTTATTGATGAGGAAGGAGCCAGTCTGTTCCGCTGTGGGAATGTGGAGTTGTCGGCACAGGTCATTCCTAATAGCGACAGCCTTAGTGTTCAAAACGGAATGCAATACTTCTCTACTCTCCATCATGCAGAACAACAGCAATATGACAGTCAATCCTTCATCCTGTCTGGGCAACTATATATGAATGACAGTCCCATTCCTAACTATCACTTCTATGCTAAGTATGTACTTCATCGCAAATTCTGGTTTGTACAGACGCTGACCTATCCAGATAGTTGTGCCAAAGCGGTAGCCCCACTCATCCGTCAGATTGATGACTGGGCTGTGTGGGAAAAACCTATATAAAGTTAAATAGTACAAATAGAGGAGAGGGAGTTGTTTAGAAACAAAATTGTACTTTTGCTCATGAAATGAAAAAAGTCGGTATCATAATTCTTTATCTCTTGCTTTTGCCAATAAGTGTGATGGCACAAGTTGAGACGACAGGTGGCTCCCAACTACCCGAAAAGACGATGGATATGATGCAGACGGATATCAACCCGTATTTCATGAGAGACTCTTTGCGTCTCCAGACAGATGTCATGCGTCCCCAGTTGTCAATACCCAGAGAACCGCAGGCGGTCAGTTATACCCATCAGGTCAAACAGGGTGCGACGGGACTGAACCTGTGGAAAGGTGCATCCCTTGGCTTTTATGGGGCGACCAGTCAGATGCCAGGGCTGATGAATACGGAGACGGGTATGATGATGCTTCACCAGAACGCAGGACGATGGCATTTCACAGCCTCCGCACTTGCCAATAAATACTGGATGCCTTGGCAGCGTGCCCTTTCGACGCAATACGGACTGGGTGGCACTGTCGGCTATGACCTCAGTGATGCCGTCTCGCTCCATGCCTTTGGCTATTATTACGCTAATCAGATGCAGGTAGGACCGGCTATGAGTCCGTATATGAATAACACGACTTACGGAGGTTATGCGGATATCCGTTTCAATCAGACATTCGGAACAAAGATGGGTGTACGTCGCTATGTCAACCCTATGAATGGCAAGTGGACCACAGAGCCTATCGTCAACCCATATATTAAGATAGGGGACTCTAAAATCGAACTTCCTCTTGGTGGTCTGCTGAAAGCATTGGTATGGGGTGACCGTGACAATCCCATGCGCTTCCAGCCTCGTCCGCAAGCACCCATTCAACCCGTCAGAAGAATCAGAAAATAAATTTAACTAATTTAATATGAAACACCAATATGTCATCGTGCTCTTCGCGCTGATTATCACCTCCAGTATGGTAAGTTTTACCAGTTACAGGGCAACGGAACATGAAATAAATGAGGATATGAGTCAGGCACTTGCCCTTGCTCTGGATGAGCAGCAGTCGGATGTGATCAGTGCCGATACCATTCAGGTATTCAACCGCTATTTGCGGATAGAGGCATTACGTGGGAATGCGTTATTAGCAGTAGACACCCGACGGGGATTCCATCCTCGTCCTCAATGTTCGATGGCAACTATCTTCGCACTCTCCGACCAGCGTCCTGCTATGACTTTATGGATGGTGACGCTGCTGTGGGGGATGTTCTGTCTCTGGCAGCGCAGGAAACAAGTCCCTATGATCTGTGGCTATGGTGGGTTGGTCTATTCAGAGACCGATAAACGCTTTTTCGGTCTGAAGGGTGAGCAAATGAAACTGACCCCGATGCAGCAACAACTGATGGAGATGTTCTATGCGTCGCCCTCCCATCTGCTGACAAAGACAGAGATATGTGATGCTCTGTGGCCTAAGAAAGAGGATGCCAGCGAGACACTCTATACCCTTATCCGCAGACTGAAACCCATAGTTGAGCAGCACACTAACCTAAAGATAACGTCTGACCGTGGTCGTGCCTATGAACTGAAAGTTGTGGAGTAAGGAAAACAAGTAGTGATGGTGACGGTTTTTGAAAGATAATCAGTTGCCGACTGAAAAGCACTCAGTTTCTGGTACTTTAGTTAAGAAAATTAAAAAACTACTATATATATAAGGTGTAATCAAAACTTTTCTCTACTTTTGCAGCCCGAAACTTAAATACAACGAGTATATGCAAAAGAATTTAGTGATTGTAGAGTCACCTGCCAAGGCAAAGACCATCGAGAAATTCCTGGGTAACGACTTCAAAGTGATGTCCAGCTACGGGCATATCCGTGACCTGAGAAAGAAGGAGATGAGTATTGACACGACGACCCTCGAACCTGAATATGAGATTCCTGAGGAGAAAGAGAAACTCGTCAAGGAACTGAGGTCTAACGCTAAGAAAGCCGAGAAGGTATGGCTCGCATCCGATGAGGACCGTGAGGGAGAGGCTATCTCATGGCACCTGTGTGAGGTCCTTGGACTGGACGAGGACAAGACCAACCGAATCGTCTTTCATGAGATTACCAAACCGGCAATCCTGGAGGCTATCGAGCATCCCCGTCATTTGGATATGAACCTGGTGAATGCCCAGCAGGCACGTCGAGTATTGGACCGTCTGGTAGGTTTCAAACTCTCACCTGTTCTTTGGCGTAAGGTGAAGCCAGCCCTCTCCGCCGGTCGTGTGCAGAGTGTCGCTGTCCGTCTGATCGTAGAGCGTGAGCGTGAGATACAAGACTTCAAGAGTGAGCCATTCTATAGTGTGAATGGTATTTTCGCCATCACCAATGCCGACGGCTCACAGACAGAGGTGAGAGCCCTGCTGGGTACCCGTTTCAAGACCCATGTGGAGGTTGAGCAGTTCTTGGAGAAATGTAAGGAAGCCACTTTTAAGGTGGACAGTGTCAGCAAGAAACCGCTGAAGCGTACACCAGCACCTCCTTTCACGACCTCTACCCTCCAGCAGGAGGCAGCCCGTAAATTAGGTTTCACCGTCAGTCAGACAATGATGGTGGCACAGCACCTCTATGAGAACGGACGCATCACGTATATGCGTACAGACTCTGTCAACCTCTCCGCATTGTGTATCAATGCCAGCAAGGAGGAGATTAAGAAACTTTACGGTGACGAGTATAGCAAGCCCCGTCAGTATCGCACCAGCTCAAAGGGTGCTCAGGAGGCGCACGAGGCTATCCGTCCTACCTATATGAACCAGACCGAGATAGAGGGAACTGCTCAGGAGAAGAAACTCTACGACCTGATTTGGAAGCGTACCGCTGCCAGTCAGATGGCAGACGCTGAGATTGAGAAGACGATCGCCAATATCTCTATCAGTGGTGTTGACGAGCAGTTTGTAGCTCAGGGTGAGGTCGTGAAATTCGACGGTTTCATCAAGGTATATCGTGAGTCGCAGGATGATGAGGAGTTGCAGGAGGAAGAGTTAGGACACATTCTGCCCCCGTTGAAGAAAGGGATGGAGTTGACCCGTCGTGAGATACAAGCTACGGAGCGTTTCAGTCAGGGTCCCGTCCGTTATACTGAGGCTTCTCTGGTACACAAGTTGGAGGAACTGGGTATCGGTCGTCCTTCTACCTATGCCCCCACGATCTCTACCATCCAGCAGCGTGAGTATGTGCATAAAGGTGATAAGAAAGGTGAGG
This sequence comes from uncultured Prevotella sp., assembly GCA_905235835.1. Lineage (GTDB taxonomy): Bacteria > Bacteroidota > Bacteroidia > Bacteroidales > Bacteroidaceae > Prevotella. The sequence goes on along the minus strand of CAJONQ010000057.1, from coordinate 8,988 downwards.
AGCGTACCTATACCATCGACACCCTGAAGGGTAAGCAGGTGAAACAGTCTGTCCGCAAGGAGATGGTAGGCTCCGACAAAGGAAAGTTGCTTCCTACCGATATCGGTATTGTGGTGAACGACTTCCTGATGCAGCACTTCAAGGAGATCATGGACTATAACTTCACCGCTAAGGTGGAGCATGACTTCGATAAGATTGCCGAAGGCAAGGAGAAATGGACCAGTATGATGAAGTCGTTCTACAAGAGCTTCGAGCCTACCGTGGAGAAGACACTGAATGCCCGTCAGGAGCATAAGGCTGGAGAACGCCAGCTGGGTGTCGACCCCAAGAGCGGACGTCCTGTGTTTGCTAAGATCGGACGTTTTGGACCAGTCATCCAGATAGGTACTGCTGATGATAACGTGAAACCCCAGTTTGCACAGCTTCCCAGTGAACTGAGCATGGAGACCCTGACGTTGGAGGAGGCTTTGGAACTCTTCAAACTACCTCGCAACTTAGGAGACTTTGAGGGTGGAGATGTCATCATTGGAACAGGACGTTTCGGACCTTATATCCTGCATAAGAAGAAGTATATCTCCCTGCCCAAGGGGGTGGATCCGATGACGATCACCCTCGATGAAGCAGAGGCTCTTATTGCGGAGAAACGCCAACAGGAGGAGAAACGCCATCTGAAGACCTTCACGGAGGATGCTAAGCTGGAGGTGATCGACGGACGCTATGGTCCCTATCTTGCCTATGATGGTAAGAACTACCGTCTACCCAAGAACATGCATGCCCGTGCTGCGGAACTGACCTATGAGGAGTGTATGAATATTGTTAAAGCTCCTGTCAAGAAGAAATGAGACGTATCATCCTCATAGGTTACATGGGCTCTGGGAAGACCACAATAGGAAAGGCTCTTTCCAAAGAGACCGGTATGATGTTCTACGACCTCGACTGGTATATCGAGAGCAGGATGCGTAAGACGGTGGCACAGATTTTCGCCGAGCGTGGTGAGGAGGGGTTCCGACAGATAGAGTATAACATGCTCCATGAGGTAGCAGAGTTTGAGAATGTCATCATCAGTTGTGGTGGAGGAACACCCTGTTTCTTTGACAACATCGACTACCTGAACCAGCAAGGGGATGTGTGTTACCTGAAAGCGACCCCTGAGGTACTGTATAAGCACCTCCTCATGGGAAAGGTGGAGCGTCCGCTGATCAAAGGGAAGAGTCCCGAAGAGCTTATCGCCTATATCACTGAGCAGGTGACAAAGCGTGAGGAGTTCTATACCCAGGCACACTATACCCTGGATGTGAGTCTGATGGACAATTATGAGAAGATACAAAACAGCGTTGATGCACTGCGCGAATTATTAAAACTATAGTCCTATAGTAACTATCAATAAAAGGAAAAATGAAGAAATGGACGATTGAAGACTCCAAGGAGCTCTACAACATCAACGGCTGGGGTACCAGCTACTTTGGTATCAACGACAAGGGTAACGTCTTTGTGACTCCTTGTAAGGATGGTACACAAATTGATATCCGTGAGGTGATGGACGAACTGTCACTGCGTGATGTTCAGTCTCCTGTTTTATTACGTTTCCCTGATATCCTTGACAACCGTATCGAGAAGACATGGAGCTGTTTCAAGAAGGCGGCCAAGGAATATGACTATAAAGGTGAGAACTATGTGGTCTACCCTATCAAGGTCAACCAGATGCAACCTGTTGTCGAGGAGATCATCTCCCATGGTCGCAAGTTCAATCTGGGTCTTGAAGCGGGTTCGAAGCCGGAGTTGCATGCCGTCATCGCTATGCAGTGTCAGAGCGACTCCATCATCATCTGTAACGGCTATAAGGACGAGAGTTATATCGAGCTCGCTTTGCTCGCCCAGAAGATGGGTAAGCAGATATTCATCGTCGTGGAGAAGATGAACGAGTTGGAGATTATTGCCCGAGAAGCTAAGAAACTGGACGTGCGTCCTAATATCGGTATCCGTATCAAACTCGCTTCCTCTGGTTCTGGTAAGTGGGAAGAGAGTGGGGGTGACGCCTCGAAGTTCGGACTGACCAGTGCGGAACTTTTGGAGGCTCTTGAGTTACTGGATAAGAAGGACATGCGTGACTGTCTGCGTCTGATTCATTTCCATATAGGTAGTCAGATTACGAAGATCCGTCGCATCCAGACTGCTTTGCGTGAAGCTTCCCAGTTCTATATCCAACTGCATAAGATGGGCTATAACGTGGACTTCGTGGATTGCGGTGGTGGACTGGGTGTCGACTATGACGGTACACGCTCTCCGTCGAGTGAGAGTTCTGTCAACTACTCTATTCAGGAGTATGTCAACGACTGTATCTATACCTTTGTGGATGCCGCCAACAAGAACGAGTTGCCGCATCCGAATATCATCACGGAGAGCGGTCGCTCTCTGGCTGCCCACCATTCTATTCTCGTGATGGATGTCTTGGAGACTGCTTCCCTGCCGGAGATGCCGGAGGAGTTTGAGCCGGACGAGAGCAGTCATCAGCTGGTGAAGGACCTCTACGAGATATGGGATAACCTCTCTCCTCGTAATGTGTTGGAGGACTGGCATGATGCGGAGCAGATTCGTGAGGAGGTGCTCGACCTCTTCTCTCATGGTATTGTCGACTTGAAGACCCGTGCGGAGATAGAGGCGATGTACTGGAGTGTGTGTCATGAGATTCATGCTCTTGCCAAGGGACTGAAACATATCCCCGAGGAACTGATGAAGATTGACAAGCTGTTGGCAGACAAGTATTTCTGCAACTTCTCCCTGTTCCAGAGTCTCAGCGACTCGTGGGCAATCGACCAGGTATTCCCCATCATGCCTATCCAACGTCTTGACGAGCGTCCTACCCGTAATGCCACCATCCAGGATATCACCTGCGACAGTGACGGTAAGATTGCTAATTTCACGACAAACCTGCATAACACCCACTCACTGCCAGTGCATCCGCTGAAGAAGAACGAGACCTATTATCTGGGTGTCTTCCTCGTAGGTGCCTATCAGGAGATTCTGGGTGACATGCATAACCTGTTCGGTGATACTACTGCCGTACATATCTCCGTGAAGGACGGTAGTTACCATATCGACCAGATCATCGATGGTGAGACGGTTGCCGAGGTATTGGAGTATGTGCAGTATCAGCCCAAGAAACTCGTCCGCCAGTTGGAGATATGGGTAGCGAAGAGTGTGAAACAGGGAAAGATCACCCTGGAGGAAGGCAAAGAGTTCCTAAGCAACTATCGCTCCGGGCTTTATGGATATACTTATCTGGAATAACTAGTAGACCTAGGAAAACTAGTAGAACTAGAAGTCCTAGTAGACCTAGAAAAAAGAAAGAAAATGAAAGAAAAACTGACAATAGTAAAGGTCGGAGGAGCTGTGGTCGAGGATGAACTACAGCTCTCTCAGTTGTTAAAGGACTTTAGTGCCATCGAGGGACGCAAAGTACTGGTGCATGGTGGTGGCAGACGTGCTACACAGGTAGCGGCTAAACTGGGTATCGAAACGCAGATGGTGAATGGTCGTCGTATCACGGATGCAGCGATGCTGGAAGTCGTGACGATGGTCTATGGCGGTTTGGTCAACAAGAACCTGGTAGCTCAGTTGCAGGCTAACGGGGTGAATGCCCTCGGATTGACTGGTGCCGACGCCAATGTGATACGCAGTCATAAGCGTCCCTTGAAAGATGGGGTAGACTATGGTTTCGTTGGCGACGTTGACAACGTCGCACACCAAACATTGGGTCATCTGATAGAGGCTGGTATCACTCCTGTGATGGCTCCGTTGACCCACGACGGTGAGGGACATATCCTCAATACCAATGCCGATACGATTGCGTCAGAGACAGCAAAGGGTCTTGCCAAGGACTATGACGTGACCCTCATCTTCTCGTTTGAGAAGAAAGGGGTGCTCAGCAATCCTGATGACGACGAGTCGGTCATCCCTATGATTACCCATGAGGACTTCGAGCGATACAAAGCGGATGGCACCATCTCTGGGGGTATGCTGCCAAAGATAGAGAATGCTCTCCGTGCTGTGGATGCCGGTGTTGGTAAGGTGATTATCACCCTTGCCACTGCGATTGACGGTCTGCATGGAACAGTGATTAAGAAGTAATATATATTAATAAGGTGAAAAGTGTCAGTTTCCGAAACGATATCCTGCCCCTGAAAGATAAGCTCTACAGGTTAGCACTCCGCATCACACTTAATCCTGCGGAGGCTGAGGATGTCGTGCAGGAGACGATGATCAAGGTGTGGAACCGTCGGGACAACTGGGAGACGATAGACAATATGGAGGTGTTTTGTATGACCGTCTGCCGAAACCTCGCTCTGGACAAGACCCGTCACATGGGTAACCAGACCCTTTCCTTGGAGACGGAGACGGAACCTTCTGACAATAGTCATCATGCCAATCCAGAGGAGCAGGCTATCCAACAAGACCGCATCCGACTGGTCAGACAACTCATCGACCAACTACCAGAGAAGCAGCGTAGCTGTATGCAGTTACGGGATATCGAAGGCAAAAGTTATAAAGACATCGCCACCATCCTTAACATCACGGAAGAACAGGTGAAAATCAATATCTTCCGGGCACGTCAGACTATCCGTGAACAATTCAAAAAAGCAGATCAATAAAAAATTTTTCGTTTTTCTGTAACTTTCCCTTTTCTCATTCGTCTTCTATAATGTAGGGGTCATAATTCCCTTCAGAAAGAAATGGATTATAAGTACATCGAACAACTCTTGGAACGCTACTGGGCAGCAGAGACCACTCTGGAGGAAGAGGGTATCCTGCGGGCATTCTTCAGTCAGAAGGATATTCCTGCTGAGCTGGAGCAGTATCGTGCGCTCTTCGTCTATGAGATACAGGAGACAGAGACTCGTCTGTCTGAAGATTTCGATGCACGAATCCTTGCCATGATTGAGGAGGAGTCGCAGACTACCGTCAAGGCTCGTGAGATCTCGTTGAAACAGCGTCTCATGCCACTCTTCAAGGCAGCAGCCGTGGTGGCTATCATCCTGACAATCGGCGGAGCGATGCAGCGTCCTTGGGATGCCAGTTGGAACGACCCGCGTGTCGAATATGCCAGCAGCTATGCGATCGCTGTCGACTCTGCTGATGTGATACCCATGCAGGCTGAGAATGTGACAGAGATGCCTGTTGACAGTGTGAAGGTGATACCCTTAGACGTGGCAAAAGATTAACGAGGAATTTTCTATGCTTTCTCTATAAATAATATCATGTTTAGTTAAAACAATCAAGAAACTGTGAAGTTTCTGTTCTCTCAAATTTTTCATAACATACTAACGTAAGGCGGGCTGCCAGTCATTGTTTGACGAGCAGCCCGCTGATTTCTAATGGTGGTGTCTTCTTACTCTGCCCTTCGCATCCTCAGATAGAGTTGGTAGAAAGCAGGGAGACAGATAAGGAGTGAGAAGAACACGGCAAGATAGACATGTGTCTCTGAGCCTTTGAAGAGGTCGATAAGTTTCATGTCTGTGTCTGGGTAGGCACGATAAAGGATATAAGCGACAGAGTTATTAGCCCAGTGATAGGCAATACCTGGGAGGATAGACCCCGTACGCCAGTACATCCATCCTAATATCCATCCTGCGAGGAAAGCGTATGGGATCTGTGCGGGGTTCATGTGAATCAGTGCGAAGAGTGCTGCTGAGATGGCGATTGCACCATAGGGAGATAGATGGGTTGTCAGCAGGGTCCGTAAGATAGCACCACGGAAGACGACCTCCTCGGCAAAGGGTGCCAGCAGTCCGATGGCGAGATAGCCCCAGTAGTTGCTGAGCAGTTGTACCTGTTGGTCCTCTATCCAGTTGGGTAGTTCTGGCATTTTCTCCTGCAACCATGTGACGGGAATGACCATTCCTAATGCAGCGATGACCGCCCAGAACAATACTGTCCATTGTTTGGTAAGCAACCAGTTTTGTGATATTTCCGTCCATCGTGCCGACAAGAAGATGATGATAGTCAGCAGACTGAATACCACTACTGTTACGACCAGTTCTGTCGTTTTGATATCCGTATCCCCCACTACTTGTTGCCAGATAGCGTGTATACCCAGTCCTGCTATCGACTGGATGGCGATAAACACGAAGGCATACACCAAAGCGTTTATTATTGATTTCTTCATAACTTTAAACTTTCAACTCTAAACTTTTAACTTTATTCGCGTCCTCTTCCAGTTGTCGTTTCAGTTCCTCCTCACTCTCAAACCGTTGCTCGTCACGCAGTCGCTCGATAAAGGAAACGGTGATGGTCTGTCCATAAAGATCACCCTCGAAATCGAGGATATGCACCTCCAAGGTCTGTGTATGCTCCCCAAAGGTAGGACGGGTACCGATGTTCATCATTCCCTTGAGTATCTTACTTCTTCCATCATTCATCACACATCTTACTGCATAAACACCTGCCACAGGAATCATTTTATGGGGGTTGTCCATTTGCAGGTTTGCCGTAGGATAACCCAAGTGGGTACCGATATGCTCACCTTTCACCACCTTACCCGTGATACTATAGGGGTAGGTCAGTGCGTTGGAAACCTCATGCACCTTTCCCTCTCCTAACAGTCGGCGTACCATTGAGGAACTAACCTCAGACAGTAGATAGTTGATAGTTGAGAGTTGACAATTAGCCGAAGGGAGTCCCTTTACCTTGACACCTAATTCCTCACCATAGCGCATATAATCCTCGAAGGTATCGTTGCGGTTATGTCCGAAGCGGTTGTCGTAACCCGTCATCAGCACCTTCACACCCAGTCGCTCTGCCATCAGTCGCATGAAGTCGTGAGCCGACAGCATTGCCATCTCTTGGGTGAAAGGTAACACCACACAACGGTCGATACCCGTTTCCTCCAACAGTCGCATGCGCTCCTCGAAGGTCGTCAGTAGTTGAGGCTTCCAGTCTGTCTGCACCACCTCTTTGGGGTGCTTGTCGAAGGTGATGACAGTAGAGGCTAACCCATGTGCCTTGGCATAGTCACAGACATGACTCAGCACAAAGCGGTGTCCCTTGTGTACCCCATCAAACATACCGATGGTGGCTACACAAGGTATTACGTCATGTCCGTCTCTTTCTAATATGAGCCTCTTCATTGCGACTGCAAAGTTATAAAAAAATACCTAATTTGTTGCACAATTACGAAAAAAGCATTACCTTTGCACCGCAAATCGGACTTGTAGCTCAGTTGGTTAGAGCAACAGACTCATAATCTGGAGGTCCCAGGTTCAAGCCCTGGCTGGTCCACACTGAAAATCAGCAACTTACGAGTAATCGAGAGTTGCTGATTTTTCTTTTTGCGAACACGATGCGAACACGGATGCTTTTTAAAGGATTGCCGTAAACACTCTATTTATTGATATTTCAGATTCGGTGTTCGCAAATTGTTGTTTCGGTGTTCGCATTGTCAAAATGAAGAAATTTAAGCTTAAATGTAATAATTTCAATAATTAATAAGGTAAAACATCAAAAAAAAAGTAATAAACGAGTTTTAATTAGCAGAAAGTTCGTACCTTTGTACACGCATTTCGAAAGGGATGCAGATCTTTTTGTTGCTCACAATCTCTCACTCGAACCGCTACCTCGAAACGAGATTTCAAGAGCAAACCTATATATCATTGGGGCTGCGCACCATAGCGCAGTTTCCAATCCATAGATATATAGGGGCTGTAGCGGGCCTGAGTGAGAGTATGGACGGGGCCTGCGCTTTCTTTATGCCCATATTGATAGTACTCGCCCTGCAAGCAGTGAGATAATAAAAAGAGACGACGATGAGCGAATACTATTTCTACGGATTGGCAGCACTGATGTATCTGACCACTTGCTGGACCTTTTCAGCGGTACGATGGTTCCACACCTGTCGCACCCCCAAGGAACGCCACCAATATATCTGGCCCGACCGCAAACTACAGTGCCTTATCTACCTTTGCGCCACTATCCTGCTACCATATATCATCAACCCGGACAGTCCGTCGGCATGGATGCTGGAGAAATCATACTTCCCAGCCTGTTACTATTTCTACTGCGGCGTATTGCTGCTCTGTTTCTTCGGCACGGTGAAGCAATGGAACCAGTGGAAAACCGTCAGTTGGGCGGCTGCACTGATAGTTGTCGCCACTATGCTCGTACCAGCCCTCGATGCCTGGCTACCCTCTGGAATCCTCAATGCCCAAGGACTGCGCATCTGGAACTACGTGGTACTCATTGAGAGCATCACCATGATGGTCTATTCCGGGCTTGCCATGTGGCAGGTGAAACACTGGATGGACGAGGCCCGCGACCAGAACTATTCCAACCCCGATGACTTCCCCACCGAATATGCCCGTCGTGTCTGGCTCGCCCCTGTGCTCTTCACACCGCTGCTCTGGCCCGCCTACATCTGGGACTCGCCGCTGCTGATGGCCATTGAAAATGTGCTCCTGGCAGCATCCAACATCCTGTTGCTGCTCAACGTCATGCCTGTCTGGCGACGCAAAGCCATACTCTCGTCATCGGAAACCGACATCACCGAAAGCCGCGACGAACAGGCAGATGATAACAAGGATGAGCAGATGGAACAGACCGCTATCAAGATAGAGGCATACGTCAAAGGCCAGCGTGCCTATCTTGACTGCCACCTGAAGATTGATGATGTCGTGGCTCACACGCATCTTGGCCGCACCAATGTCTCGCTTACCTTCCAGCGCCGTTTCGGCTCTTTCGCCAACTATGTGAACAGTCTTCGTCTGGCTCACTACGAGCAATATCTGTCTCAGCACCCAGACGAAACCAAGGAGTCTGCCGCCCTCGCATCGGGCTTTTCGTCATATTTGGCTTACTATCGTGCCAAGCAGAAACTGGAACATGAGGGTTATGGCCAGAAAATGGCGCAGTTTAAAACTTCCGTGTGAACTTAAGTCAGAATCTTAGCCAAAAGACGGTGCATATGCGGTACATGAAGAAATATTTGTGTACCTTTGC
>CAJONQ010000056.1 GCA_905235835.1 uncultured Prevotella sp. | reverse complement strand
ATATCATCAAGAAGGGAGTAAGCAGTCAGAACGCGATAGAATGAAAAATCACATATTACCACTATATGGGGTAGACATCTTAAGGCTCTCTACGACAGGAAGCGAGGAACAGAAAGTGATAGAAGAGAAATTGAATATGATTTTGGGATTGAAAGGCTCTAAAAGTCAGGATCTTTACATATAAGTTGATTTTCTTTCTGTTTTATTTGGAGGAATCAACTTTTATGTTTATTTTTGCAACGGATTATCGAGTCATTATGGAAAGAAATCTGTTGATAGAGTTGCTGGAGGATGGTGAAAAAGTTAGTCTTTACTCACCTCACTTTGAGGGTGAGGAGTTTTCGGAATTTGAGAAGTTCCTTCTGATATATAAAGATACTTATCCTGATGATGTCAGGCAGTTGGTTTATAGGCTTGATATAATTAAGAGGGATGGGGCGGAAGATCGCCACTTCCGCTATGAAGGAACAAAACGTGATAGGGTGATGGCATTGCCCTCACATCTTGAAACAACTTCACTTAGACTCTACCTGCTGAATATTCAGGCAAAGATATTGATTTTAGGCAATGGGGGGGTAAAGTCAACAGCGACTTATCAAGAAGACGGTAACCTGCATAGACAAGTGAAAACACTTCAAAAAATTGATATAGAACTAAAACAAAGAGAAAAGAACCTGGAAATAGTTGTGAAAGGAACAGAGTTGCTGGGAGAATTATCTTTTACGATAAATGAGGAATAAAGAAATGGAGGTGAAAATGAAAACTAATCGAATAATGGATGAGATTCGTAGTACAATCTCTCCAGATATAAAATTGCAAATGGATTTGTCGGTGTCTATAGCAAATCGTATTTATGAGATTCTTGATTCCAAAGGAATGTCTCAGAAAGATCTTGCCAAACGCCTTGGTAAGACTGAGACGGAAGTGAGTCGATGGCTTTCTGGTACTCATAATCTAACATTGGCTACTATCTGTAAGATATCTGCTGCTTTAGAAGAGAATATTGTGTCGGTAACAGAATCTGCTCATAACTATGAGCCAGTGCTAGCCTCTGAGCCCTTATTGCCACCAGAGAAAGATTAACAATGCCACAGGCTCAGGTTCCTGACATCCATATCATAAGATACTCAAACTGATTGCTTCGCCTGCAAAACCAGTCCCCTGAATCAGGGTAGGGGTTTGACATCAAGTAAGGCACCATCGCGAATTGCGATGGTGCCTTGGGGATTATTTACCACAGATGTTGCCCACTGTGTTAAGTGGATATGATGAAAATTTGATGGATTAAAAGAAATAGGTTATCTTTGCCAAATGAAATGATGTAGGACAAGTCGTTAGAATGAAAGTATACTTGATCATAATGATATTGCAGATATGTCTGTTGCCGTGTAGGGGGCAAGGGCTGGTGTCTGAATTCCATCATACGGACTCTGTCATGTGTGTATTGGAGTGGCGATATGGCAACAAACATCCATGGCGTCATTTGCGCCAATCAGATAGTATTCTGTCTGTTATGTTCCAGCGTCCTCAAATCAATAAGATTAATCCTAATGCGACATTAATGAAGAATGGTATCAACGACAGGATTCCGACTTCAGCTTTCAGTCGCAAGGATGATATGATGTGGGCAAAGGACTATAATTGGTCTACCTTCTTTTCTGATATATTGATTGGCAGATAGATTGTTTTATTTAAAGATCACTGTATGGCGAATAACAATTATCGCTTGTCGACAAATTTATAGTCCTTATACTGGGACTTGGGGAAGACGAACAGGTTGTCGGAGATACCGCCAACCTTGAAGTCGCTGATTTTAATGGTAGTGTGGAAGATACCGACTTTTATACGGACATTGATAGGGTAGTGGGTATAATGGTCGAGGAGGACACGTGCCTCCTTGATGCCTTTGACACCCTTCTTCGCCTTCAACGTGATGTAATAGCCTTTCTTCGGGTCGTTCTTGATGCTGTAGTTATAGTTGTCGGGAATAAACTTGAACTTGGTGGCATACTTGTCACGCTCCTCAGAATGGGCATCGTAGACAGTGATGGTTTTCTTCTTCCGCTCTAAACGGTAATAGGTGACATCATCGTTCCACGCAATGTATTTCTCATCAACGAACTTACTCTTCTTACCTTTAGTCCAGATAGTACCCTCCGTCTTATAGATGCCGATGATATTCACGGAATAGTGCAGTTGGGAGCCTTCAGGGCCATATACCATCTGATATGCCTGGTCAAACATCTTACGAGCCTGACGGGCATTAGGAGACTCCTGTGCCTGTGTCCCTAAGGGTAGCAGCAAACACAGGAGTGATATGATGGAAAAACAGAATTTAGATCTCAAATCTCAAATCTCAATTTTCAATTAACTATTATATTCCTGCCATGACTTGATCTTGATATCCTCTTCCTTCAAGGCGGTGAATGCCTCAATGAAAGCCTTGGCAAGACGGACGTTCGTCATCAAAGGAATATTATGGTCGATGGCACCACGACGGATGCGATAACCATTGGTCAACTCACGCTTGGTATGGTTCTTGGGAACATTAACGATGAGGTCGAACTGATGGTTGGCAATCATCTCCATCACGTTGTTCTCACCATCCTCGTCAGGCCAGCAGACTGCCGTAGCCTCGACACCGTTCTCGTTGAAGAACTTAGCAGTACCACCTGTCGCATATACCTTATAACCCTTCTTCACCAACTGCTTGGCAGGCTCTAACAAGCTGACCTTACCCTTGGCATCACCACTGGAGATCAGCACGCTTGTCTTTGGCAGACGATAACCCGTAGCGATCAGGGCGTTGAGCAAAGCCTCGTTGAGGTCGTCACCCAAACAGCCAACCTCACCCGTTGACGACATATCGACACCCAATACAGGGTCGGCATTCTGCAAACGGGCAAATGAGAACTGGGAAGCCTTCACGCCAATGCGGTCGATATCGAACTCGCTCTTGTCGGGCTTGCTATAAGGAGTATCGAGCATGATCTTGGTTGCCGTCTCGATGAAGTTACGTTTCAGGATCTTCGATACGAAGGGGAATGAGCGAGAAGCACGGAGGTTGCACTCAATGACCTTCACCTCACGGTTCTTAGCAAGGAACTGGATATTGAATGGTCCGGAGATGTTCAATTCCTTCGCAATCTTACGAGAGATCTTCTTGATCTGACGGATGGTAGAGAAATAGATGTGCTGGGCTGGGAATACCATGGTAGCGTCACCAGAGTGAACACCAGCATACTCCACATGCTCAGAGATGGCATACTCAACTACCTCACCCTTGTCGGCAACGGCATCAAACTCAATCTCCTTGGTCTCTGTCATGAACTTAGAAACGACGACAGGGAACTCCTTGGATACCTCGGTCGCCATCGATAGGAAGCGATGCAACTCCTCATCGTCGTAGCAGACATTCATCGCAGCACCAGAGAGTACGTAAGAAGGACGTACCAATACGGGATAGCCTACCTCGCTGACAAACTCCTTGATGTCGTCGAAAGAGGTAAGAGCACGCCATGCTGGCTGGTCGATACCTAACTTGTCGAGCATAGCGGAGAACTTATCACGGTTCTCGGCACGGTCGATGTTCACAGGACTGGTACCCAGTACAGGAACACCCTGACGGTGCAACTTCATAGCAAGGTTATTGGGAATCTGACCTCCCACGCTGACAACGACACCACGTGGCTCCTCCAGTTCGATGACATCAAGTACACGCTCTAATGACAACTCATCGAAATAGAGTCGGTCACACATGTCATAGTCGGTAGATACCGTCTCTGGGTTGTAGTTGATCATGATAGACTTATAACCCAGTTTGCGAGCCGTATTGATGGCATTCACCGAACACCAGTCGAACTCCACACTGGAGCCGATACGATAAGCACCAGAGCCCAGTACGATGACCGATTTCTCGTTCTTATAGTAATTGATATCGTGCTTGGGAGTATATGGCTTACCGTCAGGAGTTCCGAAGGCTGGGGTATGGGTGTACGTGAAGTACAGATAGTTGGTCAGTTCAGGATGCTCAGAGGCAACAGTGGGAATACGCTTGACAGAAGGCATGATACCCTTTGACTTACGATACTGGCGTACCTCCAAGTTCTCCTTCTCCATATTACCGTTCTCTGGTTTCAGAACGAAACGGGCAATCTGGAAGTCAGAGAAGCCACACTGCTTCACCTCTAATAATAAAGAGGTGGGCAGGTCTTCCAACTTGTTATACTCCATCAACTGATGCTTCAGGTCTACGATATGCTTCAAACGCTCCAGGAACCACTTGTCAATCTTCGTGAGTTCCTCGATATGGTCGATGGTATAACCTTCCTCCAAAGCCTGTGCGATAGCGAAGATACGGAGGTCGGTAGGATTAGCAAGGGCATCGTCTAAGTTGTCGAACTTGGTATGGTCATTGCCTACGAAACCGTGCATGCCTTGTCCGATCATACGGAGTCCCTTCTGGATCATCTCCTCGAAAGAGCGTCCGATAGACATAATCTCACCCACAGACTTCATGCTGGAGCCGATGTGACGGCTGACACCTGCGAACTTGGTAAGGTCCCAACGAGGAATCTTACAGATCATATAGTCGAGACTTGGAGCGACGTATGCTGACGAGGTCGTACCCATCTCACCAATCTGGTCGAGGGTATAACCTAAAGCGATCTTCGCTGCGACGAAGGCGAGGGGATAACCTGTCGCCTTGGAGGCAAGAGCGGAAGAACGGCTCAGACGGGCATTGATCTCAATGATACGGTAGTCGTTGGTGTTGGCATTGAAAGCGAACTGGATGTTACACTCTCCGACAATACCAAGATGCTTCACGCATTTAATCGTAATTTCCTGTAACATTTTTACCTGCTCCTCTGATAATGAGCAAGTTGGAGCTACAACGATAGACTCACCAGTATGGATGCCGAGGGGGTCGAAGTTCTCCATGGAGGCAACAGTGAAGCAACGGTCGTTAGCATCACGGATGCACTCGAACTCAATCTCTTTCCAACCCTTTAATGACTCCTCTACCAGAATCTGGGGGGCGAAGGTGAAGGCACTCTCTGCAAGTTCCACAAAGGCTTTCTCGTCAGGACAGATACCTGAGCCCAGACCACCCAGTGCGTAGGCTGAGCGGATCATGATGGGGAAACCAATCTCACGGGCAGCCTTGAGAGCGTCGTCCATGTTCTCTACGGCATGACTGACAGGTACTTTCAGGTCAACCTCTGTCAATTTCTTCACGAAGAGGTCACGGTCCTCTGTGTTCATAATAGCCTCTACGGAGGTACCTAACACTTCCACACCATACTCCTTCAAGACACCAGTCTGATAGAGTTCTGTACCACAGTTCAATGCTGTCTGTCCGCCAAAGGCAAGGAGAATACCGTCCGGACGCTCCTTCTTGATGATTTCTGTGACAAAATGAGTGGTAACGGGTTGGAAATACACCTTGTCGGCGATACCCTCAGAAGTCTGGATGGTTGCAATGTTAGGGTTTACGAGAACGGATGAGATACCTTCTTCGCGCAAAGCCTTCAATGCTTGAGAACCCGAGTAGTCAAATTCGCCTGCCTGTCCGATTTTAAGGGCACCCGAGCCTAATACGAGTACCTTCTTCAACTGTTTCTTCATATCGTAGATAAATTTTTGTGATTGCTATATTTCGGGATGCAAAGGTAGTCATTTTTATGGGAATCACAAAACATCATTTATATAAAAAATACTAATGAGAAGAATAATGTATGAATATTTAATTTTATTTTCGTATATTTGCCATCAAAGATGGCGAACTTACTCCGTCTCGGCAAAAAAATGAATAAATTCTTTTGTTTTGCTCTCGACTTTTCGTAAATTTGCAAATTGAAGTTACTAACACGAAACAGATACGTATTATGAAAGATTTCAATTATTACACGCCTACGGAAGTGGTGTTCGGAAAACAGTCGGAAGAGCAGGTCGCTCAGTTAGTGAAGAAATACGGAGGACATCGTGTCCTCGTGCATTATGGTGGACAGAGCGCCAAGCGTTCTGGTCTGCTGGATAAGATATGCCGTCTGCTCGATGAAGGTGGTGTGTCACATATAGAATTAGGTGGTGTAGTACCTAACCCACGCTTGTCGCTGGTACATCAAGGTATCGCCCTTTGTAAAGAGCAGCAGATAGACTTTATTCTCGCAGTGGGTGGAGGTAGTGTCATCGACTCTTCTAAGGCTATTGCCTTTGGTGTCTGCAATGAAGGAGAGGTGTGGGATATCTATTTGGGGAAGAAAGAGCCAACGGCTTGTCTGCCTGTAGCCTCTGTCCTGACCATCCCTGCGGCAGGCAGTGAGATGAGTGAGTCGACAGTGATTACCAATGAGGACGGGGATGTGAAATTAGGTTACTCCGATGATATCTGTCGTCCGAAATTCGCTATTATGAATCCCGAGCGTACCTTTACGCTGCCTCCCTATCAGACGGCTGCTGGTGTGACTGATATGATGATGCACACGATGGAACGCTATTTCACACATGACGATGACATGACGTTGACAACAGCGATAGCAGAGGCAGTCCTTCGTACGATGAAAGATTGTATCTTTGCTGTACTGAAAGATCCAACCGACTATCGTAACCGTGCCCAGATTATGTGGGGTGGCAGTGTCGCTCATAACGGACTGACAGGTTGTGGTATCAGTGATGACTGGGCTACCCATCAGTTGGAGCATGAACTGAGTGGTATGTTTGACGTAACCCACGGAGCCGGTCTTGCCGCCATCTGGCCAAGCTGGGCTCGTTATGTCTATAAGGAGAATGTGAGTCGTTTCGTGCGTTTTGCCGTCAACGTGATGGATGTGCCAAATGATTTCTCAGACCCTGAGGGAACGGCATTGCGTGGTATCGAGGAGATGGAGAAATTCTATCATGCCATTGGTATGCCGATAAACATCCATGAGTTGATTGGTCGTGACATTACCGATGCCGAGATCAAGGAGATGGTTCGTAAGTGCAGCCGTGACTACACGGCAACTACAGGCTGTTTTAAGGTGTTGAGAGCAGAGGATATGGAGAAGATCTATCAGATGGCAAAATAATCAAGTGATGATGAGAAAAGGATTGGTAGCACTATTGCTGTTGGTGACAATACCATCAGCGGCAACGAGACTGATAGGATTGAAAGTCATCGACAAGGATTATCTGATGATTCAATTCCGTGACGGAGAGGTGCATTATCGAGATAATGGGACGGGTAAGAGTGCTTATCTCGGACACTCGTTCGAGGAAGGCGATGACACCTTGTTTGTTTTTGGAAAGCGGCTGAATGTGGCGGATGCCCAGAAAGCGAGTCTGTGGACGGTGTCTTCCAAGGACGATAAGTCGTTCTCCCAACAGCGGCCTGTCTCTGTATGGAGAAAGTCAAAACCCATGAATACCGACCATACGCTGACGAGTGAGTTGGACCACTGGTTGTTCTTGAAACTCCCTAAGTCCATGCGTCAGGGTTGTACCTATCAGGTGACGATTCCTAAGAGTCTGAACGCAGACCAACTGACGGCTACCATCCGTTATGACATCTGGAACACTCAGTCTGAGGCTGTTCATGTGAACATCATCGGGTATCATCCTGCCCAAGTCAACAAGGTTGCTGACCTCTACCAGTGGTTAGGAGACGGAGGTAGTCGTGACTATCATGCCTGGGAGGGTAAGAAAGTATACCTCTATGAGGTGGCTACCCAAAAGAAAAAGGAGGTAGGAACGGTCAAGTTCTGGAAACCCATGAGTGCCTATAAGGAAGAGGCAGGGGAGAAGAACCTGGTGGGTACGGATGTGTGGAATATTGATTTCAATACCACCCAACCGGGACGCTATCGCTTAGTGGTCGAGGATGTCGGATGCAGCATGGACTTTGACATCTCAGAGAATGTGTATTATGAGCCCTTCCGCTATTCTGTCAGGGGCTATTACTATATGCGTCTTGGAGAACCGATAGACCCAGCCCATGTATTCCCGGTACCTCGTCAACCGCAGTTTATTCCCGATGTCAATCCAAAGGGATTCAAGATCTACAAGACAGACCTTCATCCTTGGCATCCTGACTGGCGTAAACTGCATGGCGACGTGTGGGATGAGCCACATTTTAAAGCACCCGACGCTTCTGTGTTTTGGCAGCATCGACTGCCAGGGGACCCCACGACGAATGGAGCAATAGGCGGACATTCTGATGCCTTCGACTGGGATCGTCATCTTGCTCATATCAGCAATATCTATGATATGTTACTTCCTTATATCCTCTCGGGCGGACGGTTGTCGGACGATAACTTAGGTATTCGTGAGAGTGGGAATGGTATTCCTGACCTTATTGACGAGGCACGTAACGAGGTGGATTTCTTCCTCAGTATCCGTGATGGTGAGGCATATTCGCAAGGTGTGACGAACCCCAGTAACGACTTGACCGTTATGTTCCAGGCAGGATGTACCACTATGGCAGCATGGGGTAATGCCGCTAACTGTGCGATGCTTGCCGATGCCTTCCGTATCGCAGGTATCGACAGTTTGAGAAACTATTATACAGAAGAGGCACTTAAAGCCTACCGTTTTGCGAGTCGACAAGAGGATCAGCAGTTGGACGATCTCCAGGATATTGGCAGTATCCGTATGCGTGGCAGAGACTTCCGTCAGATGACAGCCGCCTTCCTCTATAACCTGACACGTGATCCCGCATGGGAGAAAATCATGATTGAGGGTAGTGAGATAAAGGACGACCATACACCTCTCTTCAAGCGTGGTAAGGATGGCTACTATCAACTATGGGCTGCCGCAGCATATCTGACTTGTCCGTATGATCGTCATGACGGTACGTTTTATAAGAATCTGAAAGCAAGTGTCAAGGCGCATGCTGCCGCTTATAATATTAATAAGGTGTCGTTACGTCCTTCGCGTCGTGCTGCCACCGATGATCGTTGGCAGACCTCTCAGAACCTGCAGTTAGTGATGCTTACCCATTATCTGACAGGCGATCAGGCTGAGCGCAGGAAACTGGAGGATGTGATGTATACGGAGGCAAGTTGGAGTCTGGGTCGTAACCCTGGTAATATCGTGGAGATGACAGGGTTAGGAGAGAGACATATTGAGAATGTCTATTCTACTGGGCGTAATGACGGTGTCCCTGGTACGCATCCCGGGCAGACACCGTTTAATGGTACAGAGACCTGGTCACCGGGACATAATGGCGGTGACGGGCGGTTGTTGACAAACCTCTGTTATCCTTCATGGAATGAGGGTGGTTGGCCTCGTCAGGAGTCATACTTCAACCAGCGTTATTTCTGGGTGAACGGGGAATTCACTCCTCGTGAGACGATGCGTGGTAAAATGGCATTGATGGCATATTTATATTCTATACGTAATCCGCTGTTGGAGGAGAGCAAACTCCCTTTTGGGGCTCCCGACTTCAGTAAGATACAGTCGTCTGACTATCTTCCTGCAATAGAGGAAGGCATCAGACAGCAGCGAGAGGCTATTCGTTGTATCGTGGAGAATGAGGAGACTCCTACTTTCCAGAATACGATTGTCGCCTATGAGCAGAGTGGGGTGTTGTTGGACAAGGTGAGCAGTGTGTTCTTCTGTCTGACGAGTGCGGACAAGACTGTAGAGATTATGGAGACTCAGAAGAAGGTGATGCCACAGCTTGCCAATCTGAGTAACGAAATCTCGTTCAATGAGAAACTGTTTCAGCGCGTCAAGTATGTGTACGACCATGAGCGTAGCCAGTTGAAAGGTGAGGATCTGAAACTGCTGGAAGAGACCTATAAGGATTTTGTCCGTTCGGGAGCATTATTGTCGAAAGAGAAGATGGCTCGGATGAAGGAGATCAACATGCGAATCTCCGACCTTCAACAGGAATGGGGGAATATGTTACCCGATGCGACCAACGATGCGGTGGTCTGGGTGAATTCCAAGTCAGAACTGGCAGGACTCAGTGAAGCCGATATCGCACAGTGTAAGAAAGATGCGGAGAACCGTGGGGGGAAGGCTCCCTATTGTATTGTGATCGTCAATACCACTCAGCAGTCGATTCTCGCCAGTCTCGACAACCGTGACCTGCGTCGCCGTGTCTATGAAGCCTCCGTCCATCGTGCTGACGGTACAGGGAAATATAATACGTTCCCCATCGTGGTGGAGATTGCAAAGTTGCGGGCAGAGAAGGCTAAACTGATGGGTTACCCTAATTATGCCGCCTATTCACTGGAGAACCGTATGGCGAAGAATCCGGAGAATGCCTACGCCTTCTTGAAACAACTCATTAAGGAGTATACCCCCAAAGCGAAAGCAGAGACAAAGGCAATAGAGGACTATGCCCGTAAGACGATGGGTAAGTCGTTTAAGTTGGAACCTTATGACCGTTTCTACTATTCCGCCAAGATGAAGAAAGAGCAGTTCTCCTTGTCAGAGGATGATGTGAAACTTTATTTCAATATCGACAGTGTGCAGCAGAATGGGGTGTTCTATGCAGCCAACCGTGTCTATGGACTGACCTTCAAACGTCGGTATGACATCCCTACCTATCATCCAGACATGAAGGTGTTTGAGGTGATTGACAAAGATGGTAAGACATTGGCTCTTTTCTATAGCGACTATTTCCGTCGTCCCACCAAACGGGGTGGGGCATGGATGAGTTCGTTTGCCAAACAGAGCAACTTCCGTCATCAGAAGCCCCTGATATATAATGTATGTAACAATGCCAAGGCTCCCGAAGGACAACCCAGTCTGTTGTCATGGGATGAGGTGACCACTCTCTTCCATGAGTTCGGACATGCCCTGCATGGTATTCTCTCCGACTGTGAGTATAACTCTTTGAGTGGTACTGCTGTGGCTCGTGACTTCGTGGAGATGCCGTCACAGTTCAATGAGTCGTTTGCCACCATCCCGGAGGTGTTCGACTATTTCGCGAAACATGCGGTGACTGGTGCTGCCATGCCAGCCAGTATGAAAGAGAAGATGCTGAACTCTATCAATTTTCACTCAGCCTATGCGCTGGGCGAGAATCTTGCTGCCACTTGTCTGGATATGGCATGGCACATGCTCAGTGAGGATGAGATCCCCACTGCGGCTGAAGCACCAGCTTTCGAGCGTCGGGCATTAGAGGCTGTTGGATTGTTAGATACCCAGATACCCCCTCGTTATTCCACTTCCTATTTTAATCATGTATGGGGAGGCGGCTATGCGGCTGGATATTATAGTTATCTGTGGACAGAGGTGCTTGCCGTGAATATCGCTGATTGTTTTGCCAAGCGTGGTGCTTTGAAACCTGCTGTCGGACAGTCGTTCCGTGACCAGATCCTAAGTCGTGGCAATACCCGTGACCTGATGCGGATGTTTACAGAATTTACTGGTCTTCAGGCTCCTGATGCAGCGGGATTACTGAAGGCAAGAGGACTGTGAGAGTTTAGAGTTTAAAGTTGAGAGTTTAGAGTTGATAGTTGAAAGTTTAGAGATATATGGCAACAGTAGATGATAAGAAAGTGATTTTCTCGATGGTCGGAGTGAGTAAAACCATCCAGCAGAACCAGAAACAAGTACTCAAGAATATCTACCTCAGTTTCTTCTACGGGGCGAAAATCGGTATCATTGGTCTCAATGGTGCGGGTAAGTCGACCCTGATGAAGATCATCGCTGGTATCGAACAGCAATATCAGGGAAATGTGGTGTGGAGCCCTGGCTATAGTGTGGGCTATCTGCCACAGGATCCTCCTCTGGATGACACGAAGACGGTGAAGGAGAATGTGATGGAGGGAGTGCAGTATGTGTATGACGCCCTTGCAGAGTATGATGATATCAATGTGAAATTCGGACTACCAGAATATTATGAGGATGCCGACAAGATGGAGAAACTGATGGCTCGTCAGGCAGAGTTACAGGATATCATCGACTCGACGGACGCATGGAACATGGACTCTAAACTGGACCGTGCCATGGCGGCACTGAACTGTCCTGCTGGTGACCGTAGTGTGGAGAACCTGTCAGGGGGTGAGCGTCGTCGTGTGGCACTCTGTCGTCTGTTGTTGCAAAAGCCCGATGTGCTGTTGCTCGATGAGCCTACCAACCATCTTGACGCAGAGTCGATAGACTGGCTCGAACAGCATCTGCAGCAATATGAGGGAACGGTGATTGCCGTGACCCATGACCGTTATTTTCTCGATGATGTAGCTGAGTGGATTCTCGAACTGGATCGTGGTGAGGGGATACCCTGGAAGGGTAATTACTCATCATGGCTGGAGCAGAAGAGTCAGCGACTCGCTTTGGAGGAGAAGACCGCATCAAAGCGTCGTAAAACCTTGGAGCGAGAGTTGGAGTGGGTGCGTATGGCACCAAAAGCCCGTCATGCCAAAGGTAAGGCTCGTCTGAACTCTTATGATAAGATGCTCAATGAGGAGCAGAAACAGAAGGAGGAGAAACTGGAAATCTTCATTCCTAACGGTCCTCGTCTGGGTAATAAGGTGATAGAGGCTGAGCATGTGGCAAAGGCTTTTGATGAGAAGGTGCTGTTCAGTGACCTTAACTTCATGCTCCCTCCGAATGGTATTGTGGGAGTGATAGGTCCTAATGGTGCTGGTAAGACGACCTTGTTCCGTCTGATTATGGGACTGGAACAGGCTGATGCCGGTACGTTTAACGTGGGAGAGACAGTGAAACTCAGTTATGTGGATCAGCAGCATAAGGATATTGATCCCAACAAATCTGTTTATGAGGTGGTGAGTGGGGGTAATGAGACCATCCGTATGGGTGGCAAGGATGTCAACGTACGTGCTTATCTGTCGCGTTTCAATTTCAGTGGTGCCGACCAAGAGAAGAAATGCGGGGTACTCTCTGGTGGTGAGCGTAACCGTCTGCATCTTGCCATTGCCCTGAAACAGGAGGGTAACGTGCTCTTACTCGACGAGCCAACCAATGATATCGATGTCAATACCCTTCGTGCTTTGGAGGAAGGTCTGGAGGCTTTTGCCGGTTGTGCTGTCATCATCAGTCACGACCGTTGGTTCCTTGACCGTATCTGTACCCATATCCTTGCCTTTGAGGGAGAGGGTGATGTCTTCTTTTTTGAGGGCAACTACTCAGAATACGAGACGAACAAGGCTCAGCGCTTAGGGTTGGAAGAGCCCAAGCGTGTCCGTTATCGTAAACTGATGGAGGAGTAATCTATTTCAGCAGGAAATAGCCTATATGATGGGAATCTCCCTTCTCGTTGAGGGTTCGTAGCGCTCATAGACACCTTTTGGCAGCTCGGAGATAGAGACTACGGGACCGAAGGGTTTGGTGGCTATGATATTACCAGGCATGGTATAGATGGCAAGATTGTCGGCTTGTGGAAGCTCGTTGAAGTTAGGCACTTGCAGACTATAGCCATCGTTAGGAATTAATCCTGTATCACTTGTCGTGGTAATGGGTTTTTCCTGTTGAGTATTTGCCGGTCTGCTCTCAATGCCATAGCGGTTAACGGCTGTGACAACGTAATGGAGTGGGGCGTCATTGGCAGAGCGGTGTACAGAGAACTGTTGCTGCATCAGGCGGATAGCAATAAGGTTACGGGCATCATTGATGTCCACCGGGTAGTTGGTGGAGGCGTAGACATTATATGTCAGGTAATCACCATTGCTGGTATCTGTAGCGCCATCCCAACGGAGAAGGTCTCCATCGGCTGTGCGGTCAATCTGCAAAGAAGAGGGAGCCTGAGGAACTGGCTGGTTTACCTGCATGGGAGGAACGACAGCAGGATATTCGTCGAAATCACATACAAAATCATAAAGTCCCTTCGTGTTATCTGTTAAGAAACGACTACGGAAATAGCAGTGTCCTAATCCTAAGTCACGAGCCACATGCATCTGTCGTTTAATAGCATCCAACGACCAGTTGCCCTCACTGCGAATCAATCGGTAGATACCCAGTCCTGCGGCAATCTCACGTCCATAGCGGTTTTCGCTCCAGTCAGCAGCGAAGGGATAATAATTTTTGTCGTCATAGTACATCATGGGGAAGAGTTGGTCCATCAATCCGTCCCGTAACCACCCCTGTGCATCCTGGCATACCTTGTTATAGGCATTCCATCCACCACTTGGGTAACGAGTGAGGTCATCGAACTTCCCCAGAGGAGAACAACTTAATTTCACCCAGGGCTTTAAATCCTTCACTTTCTGGTGAATCGTGCGAACGATACGGGTGATATTTTCACGAGCCTGTTGCCGAGAGATTCGTAACGGATAATTTTCATGATAGCGGATATAATCGAGGTGAATACCATCCACATCATAGTTGCGGGTAATCTCTTCGCAGATAGAAGAAATGTATTCAGCCGTACGAGGATCTTCGGGATTCATCACCGCATCCTCGCCCACATGGCGAATCAACGATGGAAATTTCTGGCGGAGTCTTTTGGCTCCATAACTGACATTCCATTTACCGGCAGGAACTGTCACCACCCAGGCGTGCAGTTCCATACCCCGCTTATGAGCCTCTTCGATGGCAAACTGAAGAGGGTCGTAATTGGGGGCTTTGCCGAAGGTGCCGCTCACGCATCCGTCCCATGGTTCAATAGCGGAGGGGTAGGTAACCGTTCCACGGATACGTGCCTGATAGAGAACGGTATTCACGTTGGCACGCTTCAACTGGTCGAGAATACGGCAAAGTTCTTGTTTCTGTTTCTGCTCAACAGCAATGGATGTTCCTTTGGTACTTGGCCAGTCAAGACCTTCTAAGGTTGTCAGCCATACGGCACGAAGTTCCTGCTTTGGTTGTGCATGAAGTATTAAGGCAAAACAGGAAAAGAATATATAAAATAATGTTAATTGTTTCATTTCGGCTACAAAATTACAAATTATTCT
This sequence comes from uncultured Prevotella sp., assembly GCA_905235835.1. Classification (GTDB taxonomy): domain Bacteria; phylum Bacteroidota; class Bacteroidia; order Bacteroidales; family Bacteroidaceae; genus Prevotella. Next base: position 1,672 of record CAJONQ010000056.1, on the reverse strand, counting down.
CAATTCTCAATTCTTAATTCTCATTTTTTTATTACCTTTGCAGGAAAATTCTTAAATTTAACGAAAAATGATTTCATTTACTTTGAGCATTATTGCTCTTATTATTGGTTATTTCCTCTACGGTCATTTCGTGGAGCGTGTTTTCGGTCCTGACGACAGGAAAACACCGGCTGTCGCCAAGGCCGACGGAGTAGATTATTTGGTGCTTCCTAACTGGAAGGTGTTCATGATCCAGTTCCTGAATATTGACGGAACGGGTTCTATCTTTGGTGCCGTGATGGGTGCAAAATTCGGCCCGTCTGCCTATCTGTGGATTGTGCTGGGCTGTATCTTTGCCGGAGCCGTTCACGACTATATGACGGGTATGCTGTCCATGCGCAACGACGGTGCTGGCTATCCCGAACTTGTCGGTCGCTTCCTGGGTAAGACAGCCAGGTCGGTCATGCTCGTGTTTTCCGTTATGCTTCTCGTCATGGTGGGCGTTGTCTTTGCCTACTCTCCAGCAGCCATTCTCTCCACTTTCGGCGGCGACATTCTGATGTGGATAGCAGTTATATTCATCTATTACCTCTGCGCCACCATGCTGCCTATCGATAAGATTATCGGACGCTTCTATCCTGTATTCGCTATGGCACTGCTCTTTATGGCCGGCTCGCTGTTTGTGATGCTCTTCGTGAAGTGGCCAACGGTGCCGGAGGTATGGACCAACTTCTATAATATGGGCTTTGAGAATGTTCCTAATTGGACAGAGAACATCTTCCCCGCCTTGTTCATCACCATTGCCTGTGGTGCCATCAGTGGTTTCCACGCTACCCAGAGTCCGTTGATGGCCCGCTGTCTGAAGAGCGAGAAAATGGGCCGTCCTATATTCTACGGTTCTATGATTACTGAGGGTATTGTAGCACTCATCTGGGCTACGGTGGCTTCTTGGTTCTTCTATGGCGAGCCTGCTCCTGGCATGGAGTTGCTGAAGGGCGCTGGCAACGATGGCTTCTTCACCTCAGCTCCCGCTCTGGTGACACTTGTATGTAACAACTGGCTGGGTGTTGTCGGTGGTGTATTAGCCATCTTGGGCGTAGTGGCTGCTCCTTTGACTTCTGGTGATACAGCCTTGCGTTCGGCCCGTCTTATAATTGCCGACTTCCTGAAACTTGACCAGCACTCTGTTATTAAGCGTCTCTACATCTGTGTACCTCTGTTCGCTGTTGCTATTGCCATTCTGATTTGGCAGATTACCAACCCCGACGGCCGACGGCTTCAATATCATCTGGCGTTACTTCGGATGGTCCAACCAGACACTCTCTGTGTTCGCTCTCTGGACGATAACAGTTTATCTGGTTCGCAATAATAAGTGCTTCTGGATTACGCTTATTCCTGCACTCTTCATGACCACTGTATGTACCACGTTCTTCTTCCTGTCCAAGCAGATGCTGGGCTTGCCGGAACCCGTGGCCTATCCCCTCGGTGGTCTTTGCCTGATCGTGGCTATTGTGTGGTTCTGCATCTGGTATCGTAAATATCAGAAAAATCATCAATAAATCATTAACGCTATGAGGAAAGTTATTTTATTGTTGGCAGTATTTGCTACAACATTGACCGCTAACGCACAGTTTGAGAAAGGCAAGGCATACTTAGGTGCAGGACTCAGTGGATTGGATATCAGCAGTCAGGC
>CAJONQ010000055.1 GCA_905235835.1 uncultured Prevotella sp. | reverse complement strand
ACAACTTTATGCTGGATTTCGCAGGTTTTTGGCAGAAATCTGCAAATCTGCCATAAAATCTGCAAATGCGCAACCCTCTATCATCCAAAAGGTTGCACGTTTTTTTTGCAGATTTGCAGATTTTTCGCGATTTTAAAAATCACATGTAGTATTTTCGTCTCACCTATATGATAGGGACACTAATCTCCATGGGTAAAACGATCGCCCTACCAAGGAATGGAGCACTTCCAAGACGATGTACGAGATTGGATTGAACTACTTCATATATAAGAATATCCAGACCAACGCAGAATACGCTCGTGTCAATGACCGTTCTCTGGGAAAGCACAACTACAACTTCTTTGATGTTCAGTTAGACTTTAGGTTCTGAAGTTTCCTTTTTAAAGCTTCCCATAAATGCGTCTTCTGGCGCAGAATATGAATAGAGTAAACCGTACTGGTAAATGTCAGCACGGCTTCTATTATCCAATAAAGCCATCCTTCTGTCATACAAGATACGATATAGGATGTAAAACCTATCACCATTTGTATAGCAGCATATTGGACAATAGCACATGTACAACGATATTCATAATGCCAATAGGAATAGGAGCCAACTATAAGCAATTCTGCGACATGAGCAACAACCAATGCTATGCCAGTACCCCAGATGCCCCAAGTACGGAAACCAATGACAACAGCTATGACTAAAACTATAAAATATGATGACTCCAAAAAAAGATAAGATAATGAATATCTACGAGCCAAAGTAATATATGCAATAGGCAGAGACAACACTTTAAAATACATGGCAAGCACTGCGACCTGTGCCATTGCAACAACAGGAAGGAACTCTTTACTAAACAATAATGGCACCAAAACTGGTAATGCAGTTAATAACACCACCAATAAAGGTGAGAGCAATAACAATGACACTTCCATTTGTTTATTCACCATCTCGTTTGTCTTTATAATATCCCTGCTAATAGCAGACAAACGAGGGAAATAATCCGTTTCCATCGAAGAAAACACCATCCCTGCATAAGTGATTGTCAATAAATAACCAACATTATAGAGTCCTACTTCATCTAGCCCACCTTCTACATTCAAGAAAGCACGTATCACCATTTCCGCTCCTGTCCCAATAGCAGCAGCAATAATAAACGCCAACCCCAAGATAATCATATCAGCACCTTCTTTCATTTGATGCCAATTGAAATGCAAATGTAACGGATAGAGTCGGTATGAATAGAAAATCGTCGTCAGCATGCTCATGGCTGCTATCAAAACGATAACAGGAAGGACACCAGAATCACGAAAGTAATAATAAATAGGTATTGAGAGAAAGACAGATATGATTGCTGTGTAAACCTGCACTCGTGCCAAAGCTCCTAATCTGCGTGTTGCTTTCAAAATAGCTGTTTCACCACCAGTAATAGCAAGCATCGCTACCGACACCCCAAGCATAGCATAATGAAGTGTGTGATTTCCCCATATGAAAGAATAGCGATTGATTAATGGACTAACACTTACACAGAACAAAAAACCCAATAAAGAAGCTATCATACTCCACAAGCGAATCACCTGTATATAGTTTGCCAATTCTTCTTGACGCTCTTGTTCATAATAATCAGAGAGTTTTGGTACTGCACCAAATGATATTCCAAGATTGGTACATTGCGATGCAAAGTTTTGTACAGAAATCAACAGAGAGTTAAAGCCCATGCCACCTGCACCTATCAACAATGCCATAAACTTATTGCGTACAAGATTGAACAGAATGATCATTCCCTGTACACCCCCAAATATCCACGTATATCCTAACACGTGGTCGTAACTCTCATTATGTTGTTCTTCCATGATTCTTTATAAATCAAACGCAAAGTTACTGTTTTTATTTCGAGTTCGCAAATAAAATAATTAATAATAAAGCGTTCTCTTCTACTTTTAGCCACCTATTCATTCAAAAAATTATTTATATATAACAAATTTGCAAATAATTTCGTACCTTTGTCGGGAATATGAAAGTAGAAAAGCCACTGGTAAGTTTCATCATTACCTACTATAATCTGCCTGTACAGATGCTTCAAGAATGTGTCGACAGCGTTCTTGCCCTCTCCCTGCGTCCCTATGAACGTGAGATTATCGTGATTGACGATGGATCAGACGTAAGCCCTATCAATGACCTGATGAAGTATGGAGACGATATCATTTATGTCAGACAGAAGAATGGAGGGCTTAGTATGGCAAGAAACAAGGGGATTGATGTCGCCACTGGGACATATATCCAGTTCGTTGATGCCGATGACAGACTTGTTGTCGCTCCTTATGAGCAATGCTTAGATATCATTCGTTATCAAAAAGATGTTGATATGGTAATGTTTGACTTTACTACCAAATCACAACACATAGAGGTTATTCCTGAGTCTGTTTTGCCAGTTAGCGGTTCCAATTATATGTGTAATAACAATATCCATGGTACTGCATGGGGGTATCTTTTCAAAAAGACAACTTTAGGTGAACTACGATTTACCTCTGAAATCTATCATGAAGACGAGGAGTTTACGCCACAACTGCTATTGCGTGCCGAGAATGTATATCCCACACACTATAAGGCATACCACTACAACCAACGTGAGGGGTCGATTACGTCGAGTAAAGACGAGAAAGATTCTCAAAAACGGATGGATGATCTGGAGGGTGTCCTTTTCCGACTCCATGAGCTATGTGACAAACTGCCACATCAAGACAGGATTGCATTGGAGCGCAGGATTGCCCAACTGACGATGGACTATATCTACAAGATTATCCTTGAGACACGTTCCGCTGATGAGTTCGAACAACGCCTACAACGCCTCCATGACAAAGGACTCTTCCCCCTGCCCGACCGCGACTACACCCTGAAGTACACATGGTTCCGCCGCATGATAAACACCGGTTTCGGACGGCAGGTGCTGTTGCACACGCTGCCCTATATCGAACGTGAGAGATGATGGAGAATAGAATATCGGTCATCGTCCTCACCTACAACCAAGAGGCCACCATCGGGCGCACCCTCGACTCCATCCTCATGCAGCAATGCCATGTGCCCATAGAGATTGTTATTGGCGAGGACTGTTCTGCTGACGGCACCCTGCAGGTATGCAGGGAATATGCGCGGCGCTTCCCCGACACCATACGGATCATCGCCAACAATCCGAACAAAGGCGTCGTCGACAACTACTTCGACTGCATCCTGGCATGCCGTGGCGAATATATTGCCGACTGCGCCGGTGACGACTTCTGGGTAGACCCGCTGAAGCTGGAGAAGGAGGTGAGCATCATGGAGAGCCGTCCCGACGTGACGCTGGTGCACACCAACTGGGCGAGCTACAATGAAGTGACGGGCACGGCGGCGAAGAGCCCCCGTAAGCCCTTTGATGCTCCCTTCACGCCGGGCAGCGACATGCTGGAAGCTTTCATCGTCCAGACCAACGTACCCGTTGTTCATCTTTGCACCTCCCTATACCGCAACAGCATCGTCCGCGAGGCCTTGCTGCAGGGCGACCCGCTGCTGCGCAACAAAGACTACGGCTGCGAGGACTTGCAGATAGCCTTCCTCATGGCGCTGAAAGGCACTGTTGCCTACCTGCCGGAAGTCACGCTGAACTACAGTCAGGGCGGCGAGACGGTGTCCTATTCCTCTGACCACCGCAAGCAGTTCCTTTTCACCCTGCGGGTCAGCCATCTGAGCTGGCACCTGGCCGAGCGTCACCATATACACTCCCAAGCCACTGAGCACTATTTCCGGCAGCGTGTCTTTGCGTTGGCGATGCATGCCTTCAGGGCGCATGACCCTTCCTTGAGAGACGAAACGCTGAAAGCCGAGAACACATGGCAATGTGGCAGGCCCAAGAAGACCAGTCTGCTTTTCTTCCTTATGCGCCACGATGCGGTTTGGAGACTGGCTTTGCTCGTCCGCAAGGCCGTGGTCAGTGCGAAGCGACTGCTTCACTGAAGACTTCCGCCAGCTGCTTCCCCACCACTTCGGGCGAAGCCAACCGGGCAACCTGTTCCGATAATGTCCTGCCGTCAGTCTGCGGCTGTTCGGTCACATGCCGCATGGCTTGTGCCAGTGCATCCGCGTCGCCGATGGGCACGATGGTGCATCCCGACAAGCGCAGGCACATGGGTACACACTCCGTAGAAATGACGGGGATACCCGTTGACATGGCCTCCAGGAGCACCAACGGCTGTACCTCGCTACGGCTGGCCAGCACCAGAACATCAGACTGATACAACAACTCCCTCACAGCATCCTTTGAGATCAATCCGTGAGAAACGACACCCTCTGGCAACATCGACTTACAGGCCTCCGAATCAGTCCCCCTGCCCGCAATGTGCAACTCAACATCCAATCCACTCTCCTGCAACTGACGGAAGGCAGAAAAGAGCACATCGTAGCCCTTCCTGTAGCTATACTCCGCCAAGCAGCAGAACCTGTACGGCCGGCCTTCAAGCTGCTCGCGGGCCAGATAGTGGAAGAATGGCGTGTCTATGACGTTCGACACCGCATGCCACCGGTAGTCACGGCCATAATAGCACGCCGTGTCGTCCACCAGTTCCTCGGACACGGGCAGCACCATGTCGGCCTGCTCGTAAGCCTCACGCAGCCGTGCTATCTGCCATGCTGTGCTGGGGGCCTTTCCGAATTCGCCCTCCAACAGCATCAGCGGCAGGTGCTCGGTAATGACGTAGGGCATCCCATAGTCTTTGCTCATCAGCATAGCGGCATAGCCCGCCCACTTGGCGCAATGGGCATGCAGGATGTCGGGCTTGCCGTACTTGCGCACATAGTTGCTGAACATGGAGCGTACGATGGCCACCCACCTCATGGCATTATGGCGTACGGCCTTAGGAAGCCTGCGCTGGAAGGACTGAACGACCGTCACACCGTCCATCTCATGCTCGTAGCGGCCATAGGGAAGCGTCAGGTAGTCTTTCATGCCGATGGTGGCTCCCAGCTGCACGTTGCTCAGTATGCGCACCTCATGGCCTTGCGCCTGCAGCGCCCTGGCCTGTTCCAGGCAGAACAGGCCCCCGTAGGGCGGAAAGAACGACGGTATCTCCAGAATATGCATATACTATTATAAACACAAAAAGAGCGGATTTATTATCCGCTCTTACTTTACTTTCTGCTTGGAAAGACGAGAGGTTACTCTGCGGCAGGAGTTTCCTCAGCAGGAGCCTCTGCAGCAGCTTCCTCAGCAGCTTTTGCAGCCTCTTCCTCAGCCTTAGCGCTTCAGCGGCAGCTTTCTTCTCTGCTACTTTCTTAGCAATTTCCTCATTCACTTTCTTCTCCTGTGCCAGTTCTTTTGCAGCAGCATCTTTCTTAGCCTTAGCCTCATCAGCTGCGACCTTCTCAAGACCCTTCTGTTTGTCTGCCTTCCATGCATCGAACTTCTTCTGAGCAGTTGCCTCATCGAAAGCACCCTTCTTCACACCGCCACGGAGGTGTTTCATCAGGTAAACGCCCTCACGGCTAAGGATGTTACGAACTGTGTCAGTAGGCTGTGCGCCTGTCTCTACCCAGTAAAGTGCACGATCGAAATTCAAATCTACTGTGGCAGGATTGGTGTTAGGATTGTATGTACCAATCTTCTCAGTAAATTTACCATCACGTGGTGCTCTTGCGTCAGCGATGACGATGCTGTAGAATGCATAGTTCTTACGACCGCCGCGCTGCAATCTGATTTTTGTTGCCATTAATTTTAATGTTTAAATTTTAAATTATAATTTGAATCTCATGCCATTATCTCGTAATAGCGGCTGCAAAGGTACGAAAAAGTTGAGAGTTGAGAGTTGAGAGTTGTAAGTTTTACTCCTCCCTTAATGTTTTTTAACTTATTGCTTGCGCATTGTAATACCAGCCTGCATCCCGTTGATACTCTTCATCAGAGATGTAACGGTTTTGATTTGTGAGTTGCTCGACTTAGCACCTAACGTCTTGAACAGGTTCAGCAACTTGGTGGCATCAGTCACAAACTGCATGTCTTTACCGTCAATCTGGGTCGTAATGGCAAGTGTCTTCACACCAGCGACAGACAACTGTAGTTTGGAGTCTTTCACCTCCCACTTTCCCGTCTTCGTCTTACCCCCCATCGTCTCCGTAAAGGTTCCGTCCTCCTTGAAGGTCATCGAGAAGGCGCCAGGCTTGATACCGTATTTCGTGAGTTGCTCCTGTAACTTGCTTTCCAACTTATTGGCGGCGATCTTGGCACCAGCCTTGGCAAGGAAGTTGTCAGAGGAAAAAACTATTGCAGGCTCCGTATAGGACCATGTACCAATAATTTTTTCTTTCGTCGCCTGTTTCTTACTGGAGAATACCGTGGTGAGGTTTGATACTACATCACCTGACGACGATCCACCAAGAACACCATTCAGGATATCACTTACATTTTGAGCCTGAGCCGTCATGCCCATCATCAGCAGCATACTCATCAGGATTACTTTCATCATTTTTCTATTCATGATTCGTTTTGTATTTTTAATCGGATGCAAAATTACTATTTTAGGCAGTAATGCCCAAAATAATTATATAAAATTTCGCTTTATAACTTTTTTTGAGTATTTTTGCCTTCTGTATGGAAGGATTGTCGATTCTTATTCCCACCTACAATTATTGTTGCGTGCAACTTGTTCGTGATTTACAAGAACAAGCAAGCGGTATTGCTATGGATTTTGAGATTATCGTAGCTGACGACGGGTCCACGGATGACAGTACACGGCAACGTAACATGGACATTCAGGAAATACCAAACTGTCATTATATCATTCGCCAGCAAAATAGCGGACGCTCAGCCATACGTAATTTCCTTGCGCAACAAGCTGTTTACCCTTGGTTATTGTTCGTAGACAGTGATATGATGGTATGCCGTCCTGACTATATTAAGAGTTATTGGGAGAACAAGGAAAACGTCATTGATGGTGGTATTGTTGTCAATGGCTCCAACAAGCATCTCCTACGTTACCTTTATGAGCGGGCATCCGAGCATGAGCATACCGTGGAGGAAAGGAAGAAGAACCCCTACCATGATTTCCATACGGCAAATTTCATGATACGCCGAGAGCTGATGCTTCGTTTTCCTTTTGATGAGCGATATTGCCATTACGGCTATGAAGACGTTGCATTTGGTATTACATTAAAGAAAAACGGTATCAGTATCCTGCATATCGACAATCCTATGAGTTTTGAGGTATTTGAGAATAATGAGGACTTTATTCTGAAAACGGAGGAAGGGCTACGAACACTTTATGAGTTCCGTCATGAGTTACAGGACTATTCCCGTATCTTACAAGCGGTCAATTCACTTCACCGCCCTGCTATTTGGCTCATCTCCGTATGGCACCAATTATTGGGTACATGGGAACGCCATCAACTCATGGGCTATCACCCGTGGCTTAAACTGTTTAATATCTATAAATTAGGCTATTACCTTACTTACGCTAAAAAACAATCGTCCTCAACCAGTCTTTGAGGAAACCCTTATATTGGTTTTGCGAGTCACAAATCAGCACGACAACCTGTCTGCCATCAGCAAGACGAGGACCTAAGCACATCCCCTCATAATTGGCAAAGCTACGTGCCGTCAAGTTGATTTTTGTTTTAAAAGATACTAACAATTGTTTCTCTAATAGTTGGCTGTCCAACTCCTTAGTGGGCATCACAACATACACCTTATTATATATAAAAGAGCCAATATTCTTTTTTGCCTTAAACACCTCACGTTCCATCACGAGCAACCTGCCGTCAGGTAAGGCTGCCAATGCAGGAACACCTATGGTGTGAGAACCCTCTCGATCAGTCGATGTTATATCATCCATCTGATAATACCAATGATATAATGGGTGGAAATCATTTCCGAAGCTCTGAAGTCGCGAGAGCTTATCACCTTTTAATGGCTTTTCGGGTATGGTAAAAAACAATCCGGTTTGTTGCTGATAGGTCAGTGCTTCTAAGCCTTTATTACTTTTCGCATTCTTGAAAACTGCTGGCATCTGTAATTTACGCCCAGTCAGCACCCCACTCATCGCATACTCCAATACCTCATTATCAGCTTCTCCACTGATCCACAATGTACTATCCTTCGGAAAGAAACAAATACCCTCATCATCACGATTCGGTTTACCTGATGAACGAAAGCCATTCTCCGAAGCATGAAGGATATCACCGGTAATAGAATCAATATCGATAGTAAAAAGATGGAAGCCGCTCTCTTCCGCCTTGTCGTTCACGACCGCATATTGATTACCACCTATCCAAGTAATACCACTATAGTTGCCAGCTGGAATAGTAGTATGAAAAGAGTGCTGCTTATGCAGTTTTACCCCACTCTCTTGGGCAAAGGTACTAAGTGTCAACAGCCAACAGCTGATAGTCAACCACCATATCCTACTCATAATCATCAATCACTGAGTTCATAAAGTCCATCATGGGTTTTGCTGCCTTGAACATCTTCGCCATCTGGTCGAGCCACTGGTCACTCTCATAGAAACTCTCCTCCACATGATGCCACGCACAATAATCCTTCAGACGTAAATAGTGTAGATAGGGATAGTCACGAGGAAAACCAGCAGGACATGTCTTCAGTTTTTCCAGTCCAAACCCTTGTGGGCTCTCCCAATTAGCATCCTCGGGTGCTCCATAGTATTTCTTAAACTCCTTTGACTCTACACAGCGAAGCCACTCCTCCTCATTCGCCATGATCTCGTTACGACAAGAGGTCAGGATATTCGTGGGTAGCCAATAGTTGCCTACGGCAAGCAGACAATGGTCTGGCTCCAAATGGATATAATAGCCCCCACGCAATGCTTTCTTGCCATGGGCATTGATATAAGCGCCAAAATGATTCTTGTAGGGCGACTTATCTGGTGAGAAACGGGTGTCACGATAGAACCGATACGTAGCATCCTTCACCGTCACATGTGCTATCGACTCGTCGAACTCCGCAATCCGTGCAATCGCCTTTGCCACACCTGTCTCAAACTCCTCCTTTGCCGTCATATAGTCTCCTTTATGTTCCTGGAACCAAGGGCGGTTGTTGTTCATCATCACTTCCCTGAGGAAGTTCAATATCATTTTACTATCCATAAGCATTCCTTTCTCTATATCTTATACTTTTTCTTTTGATGAGTGGCTCGCTGGGGGGTACCAGACATACCACCTGTCGTTGGGGATTTAACACCACGATAACCATTCCACCGTTGCATGATATTGTCAACATATCCTGCAGTCTCTGAGCCTCGCATATACCCATACTTCACCACCGGGTCGTTATAATATTCGGGTTGAGCAAGCAACAGGATATAATGGCTCACGTCCGACCAGCGTTGTGGGTCACGACCGTTCTTACGAGCCAAAGCCATAGCGTCACGGACATGATTGGCACCCCCGTTATAGGCGGCAAGGATAAACTTGATGCGCTCCTGTTGGTTACGGATATCACTAAACGAGCGGTCAAGTTCACCAATGAGTTTTGCAGCAGCAGCGATACTCTTCTCCGGGTTAAACATATCTGCACGGGCAAGTCCTAAATGATCAGCTGTTGACGGCATGATCTGCATCAGTCCACAGGCACCAGCCCAAGAGCGAGCTTGGGGATCAAAAGTAGACTCCTGATAACACTGCGCCGCCATCAGTCGCCAGTCCCAACGGATGCTACGACAATACTGCTGGAAATAACCGTCATAATGAGAGATAACTCCACCTTTGGCATTCAGCATAGGAGCAAAGACACGGCGCTTGACAGAACGTGACGACAACAGATAATCCTCCTCTTTCTTCACCTCGTCCAGTAATTGGGGACGATACCATTCCGTCAGTGCCTTCACCAACTGAGGTTTGTCATCCCCAACCTTCCAAGCAAGTTGTTTAGACTGAGGCTGATTGCGGAAAAGAATAATATCAGCATCCCCGTCAGCAAGACGTTTAAGCATCTCAGCGGAGTCACGACAAACCTCTACACGGAGACTCACCCCTATCTTATTGGTAAAACGCTGACAGAGCATATATTCCGTACCCAGTTGCTTGCCTCGATAGTCATAATAGGTCTCTGGTCCCGACAAGGCAAGAGCTATCAACTCACCGTTGCTGACAATCTGCTCCAAATCAAAATCAGAAGAGAGGGTTTCTGCCTCTTCTCCACCCCATGGGGTCATCGGCTCCTGTTGTTTCTTAGAACATGAAGCCAACAGCAACAGCAATGCTAATAGATGAATATATATGCCTTTTCGTGTCAATTTATTCGGATTTTGGATGCAAAAGTAATCATTTTCTTGCAAATATGATGAGAAATGACTACCTTTGTGCACTAAATTAGCAAATAAGATTATGTTAAGAATTGCAGTACAGTCAAAAGGTCGTCTGTTTGACGACACCATGAACCTGCTGGCAGAGGCAGATATTAAGGTTAGTTCAGGACGACGCACACTATTGGTTCAGTCGGGCAACTTCCCTTTGGAAGTGCTCTATCTCCGTGACGATGATATCCCGCAGAGTGTGGCAAGCGGTGTCGCTGACATCGGTGTGGTTGGTGAGAACGAGTTCGTGGAGCGTGGTGAGGACGCTGAGATCATCTCTCGTTTAGGTTTCTCCAAGTGCCGTCTCTCCCTTGCCATCCCCAAAGAGATAGACTATCAGGGCGTGGAGTGGTTTAACGGTAAGAAGATAGCCACCTCCTATCCCCATATCCTTACCCAGTTCTTGGAGTCGAAAGGTATCAAGGCAGAGATTCATGTCATCACAGGATCTGTGGAGATCAGTCCGGGTATCGGACTTGCCGACGGTATTTTTGATATCGTCAGTAGCGGCTCTACCCTCGTCAGCAACAATCTCCGTGAGGTGGAGGTGGTAATGCAGAGCGAGGCTTTGCTGATTGGACATAAGCAGATGTCACAGGAGAAACGTGACATCTTGGAGCAGATGCTGTTCCGTTTCAAGGCTGTGAAGGATGCCGAGGACAAGAAATACGTGCGGATGAATGCCCCGAAGGCTCGTTTGCAGGAGATTATCAACGTACTGCCAGGTTTGAAGAGCCCTACCATCATCCCTCTTGCTGATGAGGAATGGTGCTCTGTGCATACCGTCCTTGACCAGAAGCGTTTTTGGGAGATTATCGGAAAACTGAAGGAAATGGGTGCCCAGGGCATTCTGGTGACCCCGATTGAGAAAATGATACTATAATGAGAATCATCAAATATCCACAAAGGGAGCAATGGGCGGAGATCACCACCCGTCCACGCCTCGACCTCTCACAGTTGAACGCCACCGTTGCGTCAGTACTTGCTGACGTGAGGAAACGTGGTGATGAGGCTGTAAAGGAATACGAGGAGAAGTTTGACAAGGTAGTCTTGACCTCTCTTGCCGTCAGTGAGCAGGAGATGGACGAGGCAGAGCAGTTGATTGGTAATGACCTGAAAGACGCTATCATCCTTGCCCACCATAATATCAAGGTATTCCATATCTCCCAACGTTTCGTAGGACAGAAGATCAAGACACAGGAGGGTGTGACCTGCTGGCAGAAGAGTGTTGCCATCGAGAAAGTGGGACTCTATATCCCCGGCGGTACCGCCCCACTCTTCTCTACCGTGCTGATGCTCGCCACCCCTGCGAAGATTGCTGGTTGTAAGGAGATAGTGCTCTGCACACCTCCCAACAAGGAGGGTAAGGTGAATCCCGCTATCCTCTATGCGGCACGTGTCGCTGGTGTCAGCAAGATCTTCAAGGCTGGTGGTGTACAGGCGATCGGTGCGATGGCATACGGTACGGAGTCTGTGCCGAAAGTCTATAAGATCTTCGGTCCTGGCAACCAGTATGTGATGGCGGCAAAGCAACAAGTCAGTCTTGACGAGGTTGCCATCGACATGCCTGCCGGTCCCTCTGAGGTCTGTGTCATTGCCGACGAGACAGCTAATGCCGAGTTCGTCGCTGCCGATCTGTTGTCACAGGCTGAGCATGGTATCGACTCTCAGGTATTGCTGATTACCACCTCTGAAAGTAAACTGGAAGAGATTCATCAGGAGGTTGACAAACAACTTCAAGTATTACCACGCAAAGAGTTAGCTTCCAAAGCATTAGAGAATAGCTGCTATGTACTCGTCAAAGACTATAACGAGATGATGGCATTGACGAATCTCTATGCGCCGGAGCACTTGGTGATACAGACGAAGAACTATGAGGAGCTTGCTGAGAAGGTCATCAATGCTGGCAGTGTCTTCTTAGGAAAGTATGCCTGTGAGAGTGCTGGCGACTATGCCAGCGGTACCAACCACACGCTGCCGACTCATGGTTATGCGACAGCCTATAATGGTGTGAATCTCGACAGTTATTGTCGCAAGATCACCTTCCAGCATCTGACAGAGGAAGGCATCCGCCATATCGGTCATGCCGTCGAACTGATGGCAGAGGCTGAGCAACTGGATGCCCATAAGAATGCGATGAGTGTCCGTATCAAATCCCTCACATAACACACCTACCCACCCTATGAAACCTTTAGAGCAATTAGTCAGAAAGAACATCTGGAGCCTCGCTCCATACAGCAGTGCCCGTGACGAGTATTCCGGTAAGGAAGCCCACGTTTTCCTTGATGCCAACGAGAATCCGTACGGCGCACCTTATAACCGTTATCCCGACCCTTTGCAGCGTGAGTTAAAGAAACAGATTGCCAAGGTCAAGGGTATTCCTGAGCAGATGATCTTCCTCGGCAATGGCAGTGACGAGGCGATCGACCTGCCCTACCGTATCTTCTGCGAGCCGGGCAAGGACAACGTGGTGGCTATAGAGCCGACATACGGTATGTACCGTGTCTGTGCGGACATCAACGATGTGGAGTATCGTCCCGTGCTACTGGACGAGAACTATGACTTCAAGGCTGCCGACCTGCTGAAGGCATGTGATGCTCATACCAAACTTATCTGGATTTGCTCACCTAACAATCCCACTGGCAACTCGTTGAACCGTGACGAGATCATCAAGACGATAGAGGGTTTCGAGGGCATCGTCATTGTTGACGAGGCTTACAGCGACTTCGCCCAGCAGAAGTCACTCCGTACGGAACTGGCGAAATACCGCAACCTCATTATCCTCAATACGATGTCGAAGGCATGGGCGTTGGCTGGTATCCGTCTCGGTATGGCGTTCGCTGCCCCAGAGATCATCGCTATATATAATAAGGTGAAGTATCCGTATAATGTCAATATGCTCACCCAGCAGCAGGCTTTGGACGCTCTCAAAGACCCGTATGAGGTGGATAAGTGGGTGAAGACATTGCTTACAGAGCGCACTCGTCTGATGCAGGCTTTCACCGAACTACCCATCTGTGAGCAAGTGTATAAGACGGATGCCAACTTCTTCCTTGCCAAGATGACTGATGCCCAGAAGATATATGACTACCTGGTAGACAAAGGCATCATCGTCCGCAACCGCTCTCGTGTACAGCTCTGCGACAACTGCCTACGCATCACCATCGGCATGAAGAGCGAGAATAACGAGCTCCTCTCCGCCCTAAGACAATTCTAGAAAAACTAGGAAATACTAGGAACACTAGAAAAACTAGGAATACTAGAAGAACTAGAAATACTAGAAAAACTAGCCCCCTCCCATGGACAAACTCTGGAATCGCAACTACATCAAAGTGATGATAGCGAACTTTTCGCTGTTCTTCGCCTTTTACCTGCTCACGCCCTTGCTGCCCCTCTATCTGCATGAGACCTTCGGGGCTACCAAGGATGTCATCGGACTGGTATTGTCGGGCTATACCATCACGGCACTCCTTTTCCGACCGTTCAGCGGATATGTGGTTGACTCCTTTCCTCGCAAGACGGTGCTGATGGTATGCTTTGCAGCCTTTGCGATATTCTTTGCCGGCTACCTTGCAGCTGGCACCCTTTTGCTGTTTACCATCGTCCGCACCCTGCATGGCGGTCCCTTCGGAGCCTTGACCGTTGCCAACTCCACGGTTGCTATTGACGTGCTGCCCTCCTCACGACGGAACGAGGGTATCGGCTATTATGGTCTCTCCAACAACCTCGCCATGGCGATAGCCCCTACCTTCGCAATCTTTGTCTATACACAGACCCATAATTTCGAGTTGCTTTTCTGGCTCGCCCTTGCCATCGCTACCTTCGGATGGATCGTCGATGCCACGGTCACTGTCTCTTCCCCTATACAGGGGAAGTCGGATAGGGTCCTGTCCCTCGACCGTTTCTTCCTTGCTCGAGGGTGGCTATTGGGAGTCAATATGGTGTTCTTCGGTTTCTGTTTCGGAGTGATGAGCAACTACCTCGCCATTTATGGTAAACAGGTGTTGGGTATCACAGGTGGTACTGGTACCTGGTTCATGCTCTGCTCCATCGGACTGATTCTCTCCCGACTGCAAGGCGGAAAGGCACTGCGACAAGGCAGACTGACCCATAATGCCTCTGAGGGAATGATCATCTCCCTCGTCGGCTATACCCTGTTTATTGCCTCTCCCAATATGTTCGGCTACTACTCTTCTGCCCTCCTCATCGGCTTAGGCAACGGACACATGTGGCCCGCCTTCCAGAATATGATGATCTCGATGGCGCATCATAACGAAAGAGGTACCGCCAACTCCACCATCCTCATCTCGTGGGATGTGGGGATGGGACTCGGTATCCTTGCCGGTGGAGCCATCGCTGAGCACTTCGGCTACGCCACCGCCTTCTGGACAGTCACCGCTATGAACGCCATTGGTGTAGCACTCTACTTCCTCAAAACAAGAGTCTTCTTCCTCGTAAGGAGGATAGAAGAATAAAATTACACGGGCACTAACAATAGCGAAGGATGGCACCTACGAATCGTAAGTGCCATCCCAACGTGCTGGTAACCTAAAGCAGGAACTGTATTACCACGGCAGTGGTAGTGGTATCTCGTCAGGCCAGTCATCAACTACGGGCATCGGTGGTGTCGTCTCTATCGACCCATCCAGTAAGGGCTGACACCCCTGTAGTTGCCAAACCGTCATCATCGGTGTCTGGTAAGAATGCTTACACTCATTACCCTTTGATATTATCATTTTTCTCATGGTCAGTTCCTCCTTCATTTAAAAATGATCTTCTTTCCGTTCCTCACATAGATGCCCTTGGTAGGATACAGCACACGGCGACCGTTCAGGTCGTAATACACATCATCCGTCTTACCCCTTACATCCTGAATCTCCTTGATGCCGGTGATCACTTCCTCACCAATAGAGAAGAACTCCCGAGCGCCTGCACCGTCAATGATAAGATAGCCACGGTTAGCAGGAATATCCGTACCCTTCCAGTGGTAGAAGCCCACCCCACTGGCACCCTTGACGAGCATATAGGTATTCGTAGGAGCGGTGATGTCGGTAGATGAAGCCATCAACTCATTGTCGGCAAGCGTTTCTGTAGCGGCGGCAGCATACGTCAGTGTTGCTGCCTCAGCAGAGGATTTCAGTACCACGGCATTACCTGCCGGGATGGTCTTGTCTTCCACCGCTGTCAGTTCCACCTTCGACTTGTCGCTGCTCACCTTTGCAGTATAGACAGAAGTGGTGGCATCAGCTGTAAAACCAGCAGACTCGTTGTAGAAGGTAGCCCAGTAATTTCCATCACCGTCACTGTTGAGATGAGCAAAGATAATCGGTGATGTCTCCACCGTCCAACCAGCGGGGATACCATGAACAAACGTACAAGGCTTTGAAGGATCGTCAAAGTCTTTTCCCTCTGTAGTACCCTTTCCAATCCAATCGACACCTGGTGCTTTCACAAACGTACCCATAGCGGAAACATTAGTCATCCAACCATCAGTTGCCGTCTCATCGCCCAGGTCAGTAGCGAGACACTTCACATAGTTCAACGAAGTGCAGTTCATGAACATGTGCTCATAGCAGTTGCCCTCCAATGTGGGAGCAATCAAATCAGGAGCCTTCTCCAGCGAGCTGCACCCAAAGAACATCATGGTGTAGCAATAAGGTACCAGTTTGGTAGCAGGCAATACAGGAGCATTCTTCAATGAAGTGCAATTCCAGAACATATCATTATAACAGAGGTCTGCAAGGTTGGTAGCAGGCAACTTCGGTGCAGTGACTAACGAGTGACACTCCTCGAACATGCGCTGATAACACTGCTCGGCCAGTGTGGTGGCGGGCAGGGCGGGCGCTTTCGTCAGTTTGGTGCAGCCAGAGAACATATATTCACAAGCATTAGCCTCCAGTTCTATTGTCGACAGGTCACCAGCTATCTCAAGATTGATACAATTCTGGAACATATAATAGCAAGCATCTTCGCCTAAAGAAGTTGCCAATATGGCAGGTGATGTGGTGAGTGCTTGGCATCCTTGGAACATCCAGCGATAGCCCAGTCGGTCAACCCTTGCTGCAGGGAGTGCAGATACGGTGGTCAGCGAGTTACAATTGGCAAACATCTGACTATAGGCAAAGGATGGCACCGTTGTTGCGGGAAGTGCTGGCATTGCGGTCAGTCCCGATCCGTAGAACATACCGTTGTAGCAACTCTCTGCCAATGTAGTAGCAGGTAATGTCGGGGCTGTGGGCAAGTTTGCACAATTTAAAAACATGCCAAAGTAGCAACGATTGGCAAGTGTTGTTGCAGGCAGTGCAGGGGCTGAGGTCAGTGGTGCAGAGTGGAACATATACTCGTAACACGACTCGGCAAGGGTTGTTGCTGGCAGAACTGGAGCAACAGCGAATTTGGAACATGCCCTGAACATATTCATGTAGCACCCCTTTGCCAAAGTGGTGGCTGGTAGGACCGGTGCCGATGTCAGTGCTGTGCTCTGGAACATAGTAGAGTAACACTCTTCAGCCAACTTGGTTGCTGGCAGTTCACATGCAGTGGCAAGGTTCGAACAACCACTATACATAAAGCGATAGCACTTGGTGGCGAGTGTTGTAGCAGGAAGAGCAAAGGCTTTCGTCAAAGCCGAGCAACCTAAGAACATGCTGGCATAGCAACTTTCTGTCAGCGTTGTGGCAGGAAGGACAATATCTTTTGTAGCGTGATTAATAAGGTGTGTGCTCTGATAGAACAATCCATAGAATGCAAAATCACTTGTAAGTATAGTGTTGGTGGCAAAGTCCGTACTACTAATCAGACTCATCACGTTACCATAAGCATAACAATCCTTATCGAAGGTTATAATGGTGGCATTCGCTTTAGTTGCCGAACTCGCATAGGCAGCGTTATTACCTCTCAGTTGGACGGTCTGTCCTGCATTGATGCCACTGATGGTGATGGGGTTGGCACTGCTTGCTGTCCACGACGTGCCGCCATTGGTACTGTATTCGATGGTGAGTGCCAACGGATTAGTGATGGTGATAGTGGTGGCATCTTCCGTGGCTTCTATAGTCAGCGGAGTCTCGTTCATCGATGCAACCTCTTCGCTGGCATTCTTCACCGTCCATCCCGATGGGATACCGTCGATGCCTACACGCCAACTTGACATCACATCTGCTTTTACAAAAGTACCGGTAGCAGCAACATCGGCCAGCCAATCTGCGACAGAAGAATAGACACCAACATCCTCACCTAGGTTTGTTGCCAGACACTTCACGTAGTTGAGTGACGTGCAGCCATCAAACATGCCGCCATAAACTTGCCCAAAGAGTATCGGTGCCGGAAGCACAGGAGCCTTTGTTAGTGAGGTACACCCTTCGAACATACGATGATAACAGTCTTCCGTCAACGTTGTAGCTGGAAGCCCTGGGGCGCTAACAAGACTGGTACAACCCGTAAACATGCCTAAATAGCATGAAGATGCCAGCGTAGTGGCGGGTAGAGCAGGTGAAGTAGAAAGACTGGTACATTTGTAGAACATGGAGTCGTAACAACTGGGAGCCAGCGTGGTGGCAGGGAGTGCAGGTGCGGTGACCAATGCAGAACATTCACCAAACATCCGATGATAACAACCATCACCAAGAGTCTCGGCAGGCAGTTGAGGGGAACGGGTCAGTCCCTCACAACCCGCAAACATATACATATATCCCCCTTCGGGAACACTGGTTGCAGCAAGCACAATATCATTTGTGGGATGATTTGTGATGGTGCTGTTTAAGTCATAAAAATCCCTGTCGCTATAAGTGATTACCGAAGCAGTAGAGGGCGCACTGAATAAATAGGCAAATGCATTGGCACTCGTGAGTGTGGAATTGGTGGCGAAGTCGTCCTTATGTACCAGACTCATAATATTACCATACACATAAACTTGACTCGTCGCCGTGAAGCGGGTAGGAATCTCGCTACTACTACCCATTGCCCAATAGCAGGCATTATCACCTCGGAACTGCACTACATCATTGGCAGCGACTTCGATACTGATGGGATTAGTGGTGGAAGCAGTCCAGCCACTACCATTCTTATTATACTCTATCGTCAGCAAGTTGGGGTTGACGATATTGACAGTTCCTGCCTCCACCGCCTCTAAGGTCAGTGGGGTCTCGTTCATACTTTGTGACTTTGCTCCCGTGACGATCGTCACAAGCAAGGCAATCAATGTACATAGTTTCTTCATAAGCATATTGTTTAAGTTTTTAATGAGTGATTCTATCGCAAAGATAGGGAAAAGCCTATACAGGAACACCCTCG
>CAJONQ010000054.1 GCA_905235835.1 uncultured Prevotella sp. | reverse complement strand
TGTTTTTTTCATTAAAACAGGTCATTCGTGAAGGTTGGGTAATGATTTTAATAGCAACCTACACTGGTTAAAACATTGAAAAACAATTAATTAACTAAAGGAGTGTAGGTTAATGCTATTTTTTGACATTAAATTTAATTTTGCATTTTGTGGAATCACATAAAAGTAGTATCTTATCCCGAACTGGCGTAATAGTTGAAGCAAACCCAAATGAAGTTTTACCATTCTTCCTTTATCCATGAGAATAACACCACTTTTTTGCAAAAAGTTAATTAAATTTGACTTAAATTCTCTCCTTCTCTATAATATTATATCAAAAAAAAATTCCACTCTTACTACTTAATATAAAGTTAAGAATTATCATCTACTCTAACTTGTGTTTGCTTGACATATTTATTCATTGACCTGATAACCACATCCAACTCTATAACCAAACACACCCAAATAAGTCACTTATAAGAAAACTCACTTCATTGTTTCTTCCCTATAATGAATTGATAAAATACCTTCCTCATAAGAACCACTCTACGCAGTTGCAAGTGGCTATGTATTCGATGTGAAGTGCCGTGGTTCGCAGATGTTTGAAGCAGCCTAATCGCTTGTCGACTCCAGTCGACAGGGTTGCTGACTCTAAGTCGACAGGTAGTTTAGATATACTCGACAAGGGCTGTGACACGTCTGAACAGTGGATTCACGTAAGAAATAGGTGAAGAAAATTTGGTGTTTTGCTCACATAATTGTATCTTTGCACCCAACTAAACGGCATAAGTATGGATAATAAGACGAATGAGATACTGCAGAAGAATGTCGCACTGCTGTCGAAACTATCGGAGCAGGAGGTGAATATGATGCCTGCTATAGAGGCACCGCTGCCCTCTGTGGTACAGGTGAAACAGATTGTGACACTGGTGAAGAGCATCATCTTCCCTGACTATTTCAATAAGCGTCAACCCGACGAGACGATCCGCTCCTATTATATCGGCGGACACATGGAGGAACTGTATAGGCTGCTGGTGAAGCAGATCGCCTATGGACTGCAGTTCTGCGAGGACTGTGAGGAGATCACCACCAAGGAGAAGGTATATCAGGAGGCTGCGAAACTCGCCACTGAGTTTATCGACGAGTTGCCAGAGATCAAGCGACTGCTCTATACCGACGTGCAGGCGATGTTCGACAACGACCCTGCCGCTCCCAACTACGGAGAGGTGATCTTCTGTTATCCTGTGATGAATGCGATGACGCACTACCGCATCGCCCATAAGTTGCACCAGTTGCAGGTACCAGTAATTCCCCGTATCATCACGGAGCAGGCACACTCCAAGACGGGTATCGACATCCATCCCGGTGCTACCATCGGCGAGTATTTCGCCATCGACCATGGTACGGGTGTCGTGATTGGTGAGACTTGTATCATCGGCAACCACGTGACCCTCTATCAGGGTGTCACCTTAGGAGCCAAGAGTTTCAAGTATGACGAGCAAGGTAACATGCTGAACGTACCCCGTCACCCGATTATCGAGGACAACGTGACCGTCTATTCCAATGCCTCTATCTTAGGGCGTATCACGATAGGACACCACAGCGTGATAGGTGGTAACATCTGGGTAACCCACGACGTACCACCCTATTCCCGTATCCAGCAGTCGAAAGCTGTGGAAGGCTCCTTTGACGGAGGATTGGGTATCTAACCATACAATAAAAGAAAGAGAGCCGCAAAGCTCTCTTTTCTTTTTGACCCTTTCTTATTTGAAGTTCTCTTTCGACACCTCAACGGCTCCTTCCTCATTCGTCACAGAACGCATACTCGATATCTTCACCAGGTCGAAAGAGGCGAGCTGAGTACCGTCATAGGCATCATCGAAGTAACCACGGAAGCGTAACGTTCTATTAACCTCATAGATCTCATAGTCCCTGATGACGATTTCATAGCCATCATTGTAAAAGATATGGATTCTCTTATTACTAACCTTCCATTCGAAAGTATAGCGAGTATATTGCCGTGTCATACGATTGCGGTCTATCTGATACCCCGTGCCACCTCTGGAGAACTCGCCATCCTGATTGAAACATATCTCCGTATCATAGACATCACCTGCCAATCCGTAACGGTCGTAATAATAATCGCCGATGACTGTTCCAGACCAGATACCATCCAAGTCAATTGCCAGCATCGTGTCTTTGTCACAACTTGTCAAAGTTGTCATGGTCAGCACCATCATGAGTGCCATCGTCATGTAGGTATAAATCTTCTTCATATCTCTTTGTTTTAAAGTTTCTGTTGCAAAGGTAAGGAAAATATCTCATACTTGCAATATGAAATACCTAATAATGTGTAGGGATTTTCCTATTTACCCTCAAAAATAGATGTTTAATAACATAAACCGTGCATTTTGTCAAGAAAAAGTATGGTGGATTCGGAAATAAGGAGTATCTTTACATCACGAAAACGGAAAACAACTACTGACTATATATACTAATAGGTAAGATAAATAAAATTTCTTTTCCATTATTAATACTATCATTAGGATAAAGAGAGCGGCACGGTTGTGAAACTCTGCCGCTTTTATTTTTCCTTTATTCCTCAACCTTTTTACCGAACTCCGGGTCAATCTTCAGGAAAGCCGTTACGATATAGGTCAGCGAGCATGCTGCTATCACAATCAGGAAGAATACCTGATAACCGACAGCCTCCTGCAAGGCTCCCGCAAACATACCCGGTATCATCATCGATAGTGCCATGAAGGCGGTACAGAGCGCATAGTGACTGGTCTTGTGCTCACCCTGACTATAATATATAAGGTATAGCATATAGGCGGAGAAGCCAAAACCATAACCAAACTGCTCGATGAACACACAGACATTAATCGTCAGCAGGTTGGAGGGCATGACATACGACAGGTAGACATACACCAAGTCGGGCAGTGTGATGGCAAGCACCATGGGCCACAACCAACGCTTCAGACCGTCACGACTGGCGACAATACCACCAAGTATTCCTCCTAATGTCAAGCCGATGACACCTACCGTTCCCTGTACCAGTCCATACTCTCCGTCGGAGAGTCCCAAGCCACCATTATGGGGAGCGTCAACCAGGAAGAGTGCCGATACCTTGGCAAGCAATCCCTCCGGCATACGATAGAACAGCATAAAGCAGATACCTGCCCATACCTGTGGCTTCTGGAAGAAAGTCACGACGGTCTGTTGGAACTCAGCGATAATCTCTCCTGCTGTCTTCTTAGACTTCTCCCGATCTTCAGCCGGTTTGGGTAATGCCCAGTGGTGATAGAGCCACAAGCCGATAAAGAGTCCTGCCATCAGATAGAACACCAGACTCCACGAGTAACGGATATTACGGGTGAGCACCTGCAAGGCACCAGCCAAACCTACCAACAGTCCCGACGAGAAGATGGTGGCAATACGATAGAAGGTGGAGCGGATACCCACGAAATACGCCTGCTCATGCTGGTCGAGTCCTAACATATAGAAACCGTCAGCGGCAATATCGTGCGTAGCACTGCTGAATGCCATCAACCAGAAGAAACAGAGGGAGCCTTGCAACCACCACGGTCCTGGTATCGTAAAGGCGACACCTCCCAATGCCGCAGCGATAAGTATCTGCATGGTGACAATCCACCAACGCTTGGAGCGCAGCATATCCACGAAGGGGCTCCACAGGGGTTTGATGACCCACGGCAGATAGAGCCAAGAGGTATACAAGGTGATATCCGTGTTCGACAAACCGAGTCGCTTATACATGATGAGCGAAATGGTCATCACGGCAACATAAGGAACGCCCTCGGCGAAGTAAAGTGTGGGCACCCAAGCCCACGGTGTTCTTTTGTTCATTCTTCAACTATTTAATTCTTAATAAATCTTCTTAATCTCCGCACCACGATAGTAGTGCAGCAGTATCTCGTCGTATTTATATCCTTTCTGTCCCATCACGGCGGCACCAATCTGACAAAGTCCGACACCATGTCCCCATCCTTTTCCTTGCAGGCGGAAACCATTTGTCGTCTTCTCCACATCGAAGGCGGAGCTATACAGGTGACTTTCACTGAGCGCACGACGTATCTCCAGTTCCTTCCCAATCGTCAGTGTCTTCTTCGTACCCACGATCTTCAGTTTCCAGATACGACCACTCTTACCCCGCTCCACAGGAATGAGGTCGGTAATCGTCCCAAAGTCGTCTTTCAGCTTCTCGTTGACGAGTGTAGAAAGTTCCTCTGTGGTATAGTCCACCGTCCAGCGATAGAAATCGTTCGTCTCCAAGTCGTAGTCGTTAAGTACCTGTGAGAGCACCTCCTTGTCGTTGGTATTGCAGAACGGGTCTGCCACAGATACCAAATAAGGCTTGGGCGTATCTTCCCAACAATACTGGAACTCCTCCGTCACACCACCACAACACTTGGAGAAACGGGCATCACAGATCTCGTCCCCATAACAGAGAATACATCCACGTGTGGCCTTCAATGCTTGCTCGACAGCCTTGCTGGTTTGTTTGGTGATACCCTGATAACGCTGGCAATGGTCGTCGGCACACACATCGAAGATGGTATGGTCCTCACGGTCGTACCAACGGATCATCTCATCGTCCTTCTTGATGAAAGAGAAGAAACCGTCTTTCTTCTCACTGTTCTCTTCCCTGCGTCTCATCTGTGCAAGGAGCCACGAACGGGAGATGACAGCATGCGCCTTCAACAGTTCCAGTCCTGCCGTCGCCTTCATCTCACTGGAGATCACGCTGGCAAGGTACTGCTCGACAGGCAACTGGTTGATAGCGGTAATCTTATCAGCCTCCACCACTAAGCGTAACGTACCAAGGAACACCTGTGTCTCCTTACGTTCCCAATGGAAATTCACGCCGATCGTCACGTCATGCAAAGAGAAAGAGGCGGTAGGCGACTGTGGGGTGAAGGTTAACTCACGATACTGCATACCACGCCACAGGATACCACCCTCCGAGAACTCTACGGTCTGTTCACCTTCTATCAGTTCTCCTTTTGCCATATAGGGGGCATTCAGGGCAAACTCTATCTTCTGTCCACTCACAATACCCACTGTCACATCCGGCTGCTTGGAAGCAACGGGAACGGAATGTGCATTGAAGGAATAGTTCTTCAGGTTCTCCATCACTTCCTGCATCTGTGCCAGGGTGAGTGACACTTCCTCATAGATACTCTGAGCAACCTCTATGGTGATCTTCCGGAAGTCTTCCTCACGAGGAGTGATCAGGAGTCCACCCATATCCACGGCACCCGGACTGATGATATACTGTCCGGCTCCCTCTGCCGTATAGCAGGCAGGACGATGCTGACGACGTGGGAGAACCACACTCAACAGCATGTCACCTTGTCGCCAGGCAATGATATTCATCATAGGCTCTGTCTCGTCCTCCCGTTGGGGCAGGCAGGCATAGAGTCGCTTGAAGAGTTGTTCACTGACCTCCTGTGAGTGACTGCGAATCAGGAAGGCTGCGGCTGGATAGTCGGCAATATGCCAGATACCATCCTCCTCGTCTTCCTTCACGACCTCCACCATATTACGGCTCAGTCGTTGCCAGTTCTTCTGCAAAGGCAGGATACCCGTGCTGACGGCTTGCAGATGGGCATGGTCCGGGGCAGAGGCACCACACTTCGGACCATTATATAATATGGTGAGTTCGGGGTTTTCTGACATCAGACGGCATATCTCACCATACATCGGACGAATCGCCTGCGACTGGTGTTTCAGTGTGGGCAGTGTGAAATGGATGGGCAAGATGGGGAATGGATTGACCAATAACTCGTACTTTCCGTCTATCACACGATGGATCTGTTCTTTCGGACGATTCTCCGCACACAGAAAACAAGGACGCTCTGCCAATGACTTAGTGTCAATCTTCGCCCCTGTGGAACGGATACGGGCAGGGTTCCACTGTACTTCCACTGCCATCCCCTCGCCCACCAGTTCACGGGTCTCTACCTGTTGCAGGTCACGATAACGCTGGCGCACCTCTTCCCATGTCTTCAACTGACGGTTGAAGAAGCGCATCATAGGTGACTGACTCATCACGGTCGCCACCCCTTTGTTCACCTGCTGGCGTGCCTTGACCTCCATCGTACGCAGACGATCTTTATAGAGGTTATTGGCATTAATCTTCTCTACTGAGAGAGCAGCATCAGAGTTACCTCCCCATCGACGACAGAGATACAATTCTGTATAGATACGTCCGATACGGTAACGGCGTGAGAACAGCAAGCCCAAGGCATAATCCTCACCATAAGAGGTGTTAGGGAACTGTACCTGTCGAAGCAAGGGGGTAAAGAAAGCACGTGGCGCACCCAAGCCATTGATACGCAGAGCGTTATTCGGTCCATTCTCATCGGTCCACTCCCGATGGTCAATAAGTCCTGGGGGCAATGTGTTCAGGGCGAAGTCACACATCCGATAAGAGCCCACCATCATGGCGGCATGCTGTCTATGGAAGGCATCCACGATGGTCTGTAACGTCTTAGGTGAAGAATAGAGATCGTCAGAGTCCAGTTGTACGGCAAAGCGACCGCAATAGGAACTATTAATCGCTTCGTTCCAGCATCCGCCGATACCTAAGTCACGGCGTTCTGGCACGATGACATGTAGTTTGTCGCTATGGCATAGCGACAGACTGGACAGGATCTCGCCTGTCCTATCCGTCGAGTGGTTATCCACCACGATGACATTATACTTGAAGTTTGCCTTCTGTGAGAGGGCACTCTCTACGGCATCCTTGATGGTCTTCTCACGATTGAAGACAGGGATAACAACTGATGCCTCCACCTCAAAATCCTGCTCGTCGAAATCCACCTCCTGATACTGACTGGTATCTACCAAAGCACCAATCTGGCGGAGATGCGCCGTACAAGCCAGCTCCATCTCTATCTGTACATCCCGATTGGCAGGATTGACATAGTCAAACTGCTTCACACCAGATGCTCGCAGGTCTGTTTCCTCCTCGGTATAGAGGTATTCGTTCAGATGGAACAACGTCCCTTCCCTGCTCATGAACAGACGGAGGTCGTAGAATCCTGCCCACTGATAGTCACGCTCCCGATCTGTCGTGGCGTATTTGTGAATCAGGGAGGTACGCAACAATAACAGACTACCGAAATCGAAATCATTTCGCAAGGCACCTTCTTGGTAGTCAATGACTGGATGTGCCTTCCGCTCACCATTCTCCACCTGCCAACGGTCACTATACACCATGGCAGCGGCAGTATCTTCTGCCACCAACAGCATACGCTCTAAAGCGGTGGCACCCAGCGAGACTGGTGTGGGTTTAGTGACCAATAAGGTGTAAGGAGCTACGGCATGTTCAGCAATCTGCATCACAAAATGGCTGCTCTGCAACTGCTCCACGACCAATAATGTACAATCCTTCGGTGCTTCCGAGCCTGCAAGGTCCTTGTTGACCATCAGAAAGAGGTGGCGGACTGCAGGACTTTGACGCAACTGCGCAATCGTTTCTGACAATGACTCCACCGACTGACAGGCAAGAAAGCAATCTATTTTTTGCTTCATGTTGTTTTTCCTTTAATTTGATTTAGGCACAAAGGTAGTGCAAATCGAATAAAACACCAAATTTCTTTGAGTGTTTTTGAGATGCAGCATACTTTCAACCTTATGTTAAAGGTACAACTTTTTCCGTTAAATCCACGCTAATGCTCAAAATTATTTTGTACCTTTGCAGGCATGAATACAAAGAAAAGACTACTGGCTATGACTCCGACGGAGCTGAAAAGCGTCGTCAGTGGACTTGGAATGCCCGCCTTCACGGCTAAGCAGATTGCCCAGTGGCTTTATGAGAAGCATGTGCGGAGCATCGACGAGATGACAAATCTCTCAAAGCAAAACCGTCAACGGCTCGCTGAGGAATATGAGGTGGGGGCATTAGCACCTATCGACTGTCAACGCTCAAAAGACGGGACGATCAAGTACCTCTTCCCTGTTTGTTGCTGTGACACAGCAACAAACAACAAAGAACGTTTCGTAGAAACGGTCTATATCCCTGACGGTGACCGTGCTACTATCTGTGTGTCGTGCCAGGTGGGCTGCAAGATGAACTGCCTGTTCTGTCAGACAGGCAAGCAAGGGTGGCAGGGAAACCTCACCGCTGCGGATATCCTCAACCAGATATATGCGATGCCTGAGGCAGATACTTTGACGAATATCGTATTCATGGGACAAGGAGAACCAATGGACAACCTTGATGCCGTCCTGCAGGTTTGTGAGATCATGACGGCTCCCTGGGGCTACCAATGGAGTCCGAAGCGTATCACGGTCAGTTCGGTGGGGGTTCGTGGTAAACTGAAACGCTATCTTGACGAGAGTGAGTGTCATGTGGCTATCTCGATGCACTCCCCGTTGCATGAGCAACGCCAACAACTGATGCCTGCCGAGAAGGCAATGCCCATCACAGAGACCGTTGAGTTGTTGCGCCAATACGACTTCACTCACCAGCGCCGCTGTTCCTTCGAGTATATCTGTTTCGGAGGACTCAACGACTCCCCACTATATGGGAGGGAGATCGTAAAACTGCTGAGTGGCTTGGAGTGTCGTGTCAACCTCATCCGTTTCCACGAGATTCCTGATGTTGACCTTCCCTCGTCTGACGAGAAACGCATGGAGGCTCTACGTGACTACCTGACACATCATGGTATCACCACCACTATCCGTGCCAGTCGTGGACAGGACATTCTCGCCGCCTGCGGCTTGCTGAGCACTGCGAAACAAGCCCCTAACAACCCTACAACCCCTAACAACCCTATATATCTATGGAAGAAAAAATGATTCGCGTGGCTATCACGCAAGGAGATACCAACGGTGTCGGCTATGAGGTGATTCTCAAGACCTTCTCCGACCCTACTATATTTGAATTGTGCACCCCTATCATCTATGGCTCTCCTAAGATTGCCGCCTACCATCGTAAGGCACTTAATCTGGAAACGAATTTCAGTATCATCAATACTGCAGAGGAGGCTCGTGATGGCAGACTGAATATCCTCAACTGCTTCGACGAGGAGGTGAAAGTTGAACTTGGTAACCCTTCAGAAGAGGCTGGACAGGCTGCATACAAGGCGCTCGACCGTGCCATGACTGATTATCGTGCAGGACTGTTTGACGTACTGGTGACGGCTCCTATCAACAAGGCGACCATCCAAAGCCCAGGCTTCCACTTCCCTGGTCATACGGAGTATATCGAGACCAGTGTGGGTGATGGTAACAAGGCACTGATGATTCTCATGAACGAAAGTCTCAGAGTGGCTTTGGTCACTACCCATCTGCCTATCAAGGATATCGCGAAGGCTATCACCAAGGAAGCGATTATCGAGAAGGCGACAATCTTCCATAAGACGCTGAAACGTGATTTCCGCATCTCCAACCCTCGCATCGCCGTACTCTCCTTGAATCCTCATGCTGGTGACAACGGTCTGCTGGGTTCCGAGGAGCAGGAGGTTATCAAACCTGCCATCGACGAGTTGGAGAAACAGGGTATCCAGGCTTTTGGTCCCTACCCTGCTGACGGTTTCTTCGGCAGCAATGCCTATGACCATTTCGATGGGGTGCTTGCCATGTACCACGACCAGGGACTGGCTCCATTCAAGACCATCGCCTTGGAGAGCGGTGTCAACTTCACAGCAGGACTGCCTATCGTACGTACATCCCCTGACCATGGGACAGCTTACGATATCGCTGGTCAGGGAAAGGCTGACGAGAACTCCTTCCGCCAGACTGTCTATACTGCCATCGATGTGTTCCGCAACCGCCAGAACTATGACGAGCCATTGCAGAACCCACTACCAAAACTCTTCCACGAGAAACGGGATGACAGCGAGAAGGTTCGCTTCGCCATTCCTAAGGCTAAAGACCAGTTCAGGAAGGACGACACCAAACCTAAAGAGGAGCAGGCAGACAAGGCTGAAAGTTAATTTTCGGCAAAAGTATGCCATTATGTCAGATTTTCTTTGTACCTTTGTCGGCTAAATGAAGAGTTCGGAGTTACAGAGCATCAAACAGCGTTACAACATCGTAGGTAACTGCGAGGCGTTGAACCATGCGCTGGATGTCGCCTTACAGGTGGCACCCACTGACTTGAGCGTGCTCATCGTTGGCGAGAGTGGTGTGGGTAAGGAGATCATTCCTCGTGTCATTCACGATAACTCCCCACGCCGTCGCGAGAAGTATTTCGCCATCAACTGTGGCTCCATCCCTGAGGGAACAATCGACAGTGAGTTGTTCGGACACGTGAAGGGCTCTTTTACAGGTGCCATCAACGACTCTCCCGGTTACTTCGGTGTTGCCAACAAGGGAACATTGTTTCTTGATGAGGTGGGTGAACTGCCACTTGCCACACAGGCACGACTGCTTCGTGTGCTGGAGACGGGTGAGTATATCCCAGTGGGAGCCACTGAGGTTCGCAAGACGGATGTGCGTATCGTCGCTGCCACCAATGTCAATATCCGACAGGCTATCAGCGAAGGACGATTCCGCGAGGATCTTTACTATCGTCTGAACTCCATCCCCATCCAGATACCTCCTCTGCGTGACCGTGGAGAGGATATCGTCTTGCTGTTCCGTCTCTTTGCCATGCAGATGGCAGAGAAATACCACATGGACAAGGTGGTGCTGACAGAGGAGGCAAAACAGATGATTATGCGCTACAAGTGGCCTGGCAACGTGCGACAGCTGAAGAATATCACGGAGCAGATTTCTATCCTGTCCACAGAGCGACAGATTACCCCTGAGATTCTGGCTCGTTTCATCCCACAGGACCAGGAGACCACCCAGCTTGCCACCATTCACAATGAAGGCGACCACTCGTTTGAGAACGAGCGTGAGATATTGTACAAGATTCTCTTCGAACTGCGCAGCAATGTCAACGACATGCGCCGCGAGATGAGTACTCTGAAGAAACAGATAGAGGATGTGCAGGCAGTACCCTCAACAACGGTACCCGCCTCCCCTACCATCCCTACAATACCTACTATCCCCACCATCCCTACCACCACCCTTGAGGACGCTGTGGCAGAGGAATATGTGGAACCTGTCAAGGAACCTGAGAACCTGAACCTCGACGCATGGAGCCGACAGGCTTTGGAAAAGGCGCTCGACCGCAATGGCGGCAATCGTAAGAAAGCGGCACAGGAACTGGGTATCAGTGACCGTACCTTATACAGAAGACTGAAACAATATGGACTGGACAAGTAACAAACGATGCATCTGGCTTTGTCTGACGACAGTTCTGCTGTTGTCGGCATGCTCCGTCAGCTATAAGTTCAACGGAGCGAGCATCGACTATACCAAGACGAAGACCATCCAGATTACAGACTTCCCCATCCGCTCCAGTTATGTGTGGGGACCAATGGGACCGATGTTCAACAACCAGTTGAAGGATGAGTTTGCCAACCACACCCGTCTGGAACAGGTACGACGCAATGGCGACCTGAAGATTGAGGGTGAGATTACGCAATACCAGCAGCGCAACAAGTCGGTATCGGCAGAGGGCTATTCCGCACAAACGGAACTCTCCATGACCGTCAACGTGCGCTTCACCAACAACGTCAACCACAAAGAAGACTTCGAGCGCCAATTTACGGCGACTTCGACATACGAGACCACACAGTCACTGAACGCCGTACAGGAGGAACTCGTGACACAGATGGTCAAAGACTTGTGTGAGCAGATATTCAATGCCACTGTGGCTAATTGGTAATAAAATGAGGAAATGGACTTAGTAGAGCTGATCAACCACCCAGAACAGATGGACCGCGACACGCTGTATGAGTTGCGTTCACAACTGGCGTTACATCCCTACTTCCAGACCATCCGTCTGCTGATGCTCCAGAACCTCTACCTGCTCCACGACCCCTCGTTCGATGAGGAGTTACGTCGTGCGGCTGTCTATATCACCGATCGCAGAAAACTCTTCAATCTGGTGGAGGCAGCACACTATCAACTCAGGGATACGGCACAAAGCCAACAACCTGCAGCCAACACCAAAGACGAGAGTCGCACAATGGCACTCATCGACACCTTCCTCGACTCTATCCCTGCCGAGGAGCCTGAGGAGAAGAAGACGAAACGTCGCCCTACTCCCAAAGATGCCACCGTCGACTATGTCGCCTATCTGTTGGAGAGAGAGGACAATGAGACGAGCGAGGACACACCACAGATGCAGGGACAAGACCTCATCGACCACTTCCTGCAGGAAGAGCAAGGACGCATCCTGCTTAACGAGCTGAGGGACGAGGAAGAGTCCGTAGAGACTCCCGTCATCGAGGAGGAGCCCGCCGAGGAGGAATACTTCACAGAGACACTGGCACGCATCTATATCAAACAAGGACGCTACCAGAAGGCACTCGACATCATCCAGCGGCTTAGCAGCAACTTTCCGGAGAAGAACGCTTACTTTGCCGACCAAATACGATTCTTAGAAAAATTAATAATAAACAGTAATAAAAAACAAAAGTAACATGTACACATTATTTGTAATTCTTATCGTGATTGCAGCCATACTGATGATCGGTATCGTGCTGATTCAAGAGTCAAAAGGTGGCGGTCTGTCATCCAGTTTCGCTTCCTACAACCAGATTGGCGGTGTCCGAAAGACTACCGACTTCGTAGAGAAGGCAACATGGGGACTTGCTTTCGCCATGGTTCTTTTCAGTGTTGTTTGCGCATGGGTTGCTCCCACAGCCACAACCGACAGTTCTGTTATGGAGAACTACCAGGCACCTGCTACTAATCCTAACAACCTGCCAGGCTTCGGAGCCAGCCAGACAAAGGATGCCGCTAACCCTGCTGCTCCTGCCAAGGAAGGTACCGCTCCCGCAGCACCCGCTGATGCCCCAAAAGCACCTGCACAGCCTGCTAAGTAAAGAAAAACTGCAAAAAAGTATGGGAATTATTTGGTAATCTCGAATAATTCCCGTACCTTTGCACTCGCTTTCCAAGAGAAGGCGCACGATGGTGCCCGTAGTTCAGTTGGTTAGAGCGTCAGATTGTGGTTCTGAATGTCGACGGTTCGAGTCCGTCCGGGCACCCTTCAGAAAATCCCTGTAAGCCAATCACTTGCAGGGATTTTTAATTTTTCTTACTCTAGATTTTGATGGAACATTGATGGAACATTTCCTAGTTTTTCTGTCAAATAAGATTTCCAAGAGCCATAAAGATGCATATGAAATCATAAACTTCACTACCCTCGTATAGTCAGTTTCAAAAAGAATTATAGGCAAGGTTTGTTCTCATGTATAGTCCAAAACATTACTAGTGATATTTCTCTCGTCGTCTGGCCATACAAATTCATATGTCAATTTCAATTATGGAAGAATCATCTTTTGGATTTGTGATGCTGCTTTTTATTGAAATAAAGTCATTGTCCTTTATTATTATAGAAACCGTCTGT
The DNA here is from genome assembly GCA_905235835.1 of uncultured Prevotella sp. Taxonomy (GTDB): domain Bacteria; phylum Bacteroidota; class Bacteroidia; order Bacteroidales; family Bacteroidaceae; genus Prevotella. The sequence goes on along the minus strand of CAJONQ010000054.1, from coordinate 7,066 downwards.
ACAGAAAAACAAGGTATCCCCTCTTGACAACCTTTCAGATGTAAATGGAATATCATCCCGTAATCCGGCACCTTTAAGACATCGTGTAATTCTTTGTTGACCATAGCCAATATCAAGTACATGATCTGTTGTCAACTGTCTCAACGTACCTCCTTGCTTATGGTATATCCGCACATTCCCCTGCCAGGTGTAAAAAATCTTGTAATCAGTAACTATCGCAGCAGCTATTGTAGTCCCCATTTGGCATTTATATTTATTGAGTCCCTTTGAGATCAATTTGGCATCTGCCTTTTCAAGAGCCTCCTTCAAAATCTTGAATTCCGAATGAAAATCTCTATAGTTAACCTGAATATGTGAGAGTATAGTTGTACACGCTATTTTCGATGCAATTTCTCCATAACGTAACCCACCCATACCATCAGCTATGACAACTGCATACCCATCAATCCCCATGTTCACATATTTCAGAAAATCTTCATCATGATTTGGGGCGCTTCCAACAGAAAAGCTATTTATCTTCATTTCTAGCAGATATTTCTTTGTTCAATACTTCGTAGATGCTATTCCAAATGGCATAACTTGTTTCGTAAGCATCGTCTTTTTCATCACCATAAAGCTTAATGAAATCCTTTAAAAGTTCACTTTCTGTTTCCTCGTCAAGTTCTTCTTTTATCTTGTTGGAATAATAGTTTAGATGGTCTGTGCTGAGAATGGAGCGCATAATACTTGCTATCCATTGGGCACCACTGATTAATACTTCTTCGTCATCTACATCATCAGGTGGAATCTGGTCATCCATGATGCTCGTTAAGTAGAATTTATCAAGGATGAAGAACATATCCTCGGCATCCTTATGGTCACGATCATGTCTATCCATCCATGAATCCAGCTTGATAAAGAACTGACCGGCTAAAGGTGCGATGTGCACAGTAAATTCATTATTGATGGAAATAGGAATTGCGTTTTCCATTACGTCGGCAAAGCATTTCACAGACATTTCGGGTGTGCCTTCTGGAGGCCATGCAATAATTTCGTCGTATGCAATTTCCCCAAATGGAACAATATCGACTTCATAATCGTTTTCATGATGTTCACCCTTATAGTAGAATTTTTGTTTCGCCTTTCCTTTATGGAAGTTATTAGCTTGCAGCACTTCACTAAGGTTATTAAACTGAGACCAATCAGACAAAGCAATTGCCACATCAAGGTCTTTGGTCTTCCTTTTGGATGCCGTTTCGTCAAGGAGCTTCATTGTCATGTCTCTTGCTGTTGCACCAACTACATATAGATTTAGTCCCATGCCGGAAACGCAATTGTGAAGTGCCTGCAATGTTCCATACAAGAGATCATTCTCCAATTCCTTTTTTGTGATACTATTTTTCATTGTCCAAGATTCTTTTTGCAGCTTCAAGACAGCGGCTGTTAGCCGTACCCATTAAATCTGCGTAAATTAGTATTTTGGGGGCAATATGGTTCTCATCATGGTCAAACCAGAATTTTTTATATACAAGAATCTCTCCTTCAGATGAAGGAAAAATTCTACTCGTTCTAATGATTTCATTACTATCACCATCTGTATAGATAGTTAGGATTTCTGGATTAAGGTATCCATCTGTCAGATTGGCCCCACTCTCTCCTCCCCAACAAGCGTTTTCTGGAAGTCTTGTGCTCTTCCAGTTCTTTATTCTTTCAGGGTTTGCCAGTGTCATCTTCTTTAAAAAGAGTTTGGGCTTTAGTGTTTGATTGTAGGCTACTTGCCAATCATCGAGAAGTTTTCTCCAATCCATGAGAACTCTGCCTTTGGACGTTTTGATGATATGATGTTGCAAGGTCATTTCCTCGATGACATTCTTGACAGTTCCGATAGAAAAGCCAGTTTCTTCCACAATCTTTCTATATGGCTTGCCAATATTAGACTTGTCAAGGAGGAAATAGAATATCAGTTTTAATGCAGAATCATTAAAGACTTTCTTCATAGTTTCCTTAGGCTTAGTCCGTTTTTGCCCTGTAATGAAGATGTAAAGAGGTGGAATGTTGATATAACAATTCCCCGCAGAATCCAACACATTAAAGCCTTCATCCACAAACTTCATGAGATTTTGGGGAGAAATATCTCCGACAATCAACAGAACAGGTAATTTGCTTATTTGGCTTATCTCTTGAAGCCGTATAAGTATTTGGTTGAAATTTGCATTGTTGACATAAGATTTAACTTCACCGATTAATTTTACTTCACCAATGTTGATCTCGGTGTCATAACGTCTGTTACCAGATGGTTTTATTATTATGTCAATTCGCCGGGTAAGACTTGTCAGGCTCTTTTCGGCATCCAACAATAATTCTCTTTCATTCACCATGCTGTTCAATTTTTAATTAGCGTTCACGAATTTATGAACGCTGCAAAGTTAGTGAACTTTTTTAAAACAACCAAATATTTTGTTCAAAATTCGATATTTGTTCACGAATTCATGAACGCACCCTACTATCTGAACAAATAAAACCGAATAAATTGTAAAGAACACATTATTATATATAATTATATATAAGAAATAACCTATGGTGTACGCTACCGTTGTCCTGTTTGAAAGGCATATATAAAGGCAAAACGTATGCTTTTATCTGCGTCCTCCGAAGTGGCCAGAACCACTGCGATTGTTGCTTGTACTCATTGCTATCTGACGATTGTCGTTAGAATGACCGTTGGGTTTCGTCGTGGTTGCAGGACGAGAGGTGTTTCCTGTATTTCTCCAAGTAGAACCGTTGCTGGACTTGTTGACTTTAGCAGGAACATTGTTTGTATGATGTACAGCGGGCTTTGTCACTTTGCGGTCAGCATAGAAGCGTATATCGCAACGGTTGTTTCCACCCTTGTAGGTCATGTATACCTTTGGACGGTCATTGTAGAAATGGCCTCTGTTGTAGTGAGAGTACACTGCGAACGTCCAGCTACCAGCCTTCCAAGCCACAGGACGATAGAAGTGATTCAGGGTCACATACTTGTCGTACTGCCAGCTGTTCAGGACATAGCAGAGGTCTGCATTGCGGCGATCCCACCAGATGCCGAAGACATCAGCGTGTCCGTTCAGGTTCATCAGGTAGTCGAGATTTATCTCATAGACTGCCTCATACTGTGCAGCGGTGAGGTTGAGCTCGTAAGTCATCTTGTCAGAGAGGAAGAGGGCTTCGTTCTTTGCTGCGTTATAGCTCATTGCGTTGGCTGAGATAGTCATCACCATCATCATTGCCAGGATCATCATCTTCTTCATATCTTTATCTCCTATACTTTAAAGAGTTAAACATTTGTTTCTTAATCATGGTGCAAAGTTCGGAATAAACCAACAGTTTTGCAAAGGATATATCCTAAAGTGAGAGGGTGATACCCCTAAACCTTAGTAGGATTTTCCCCTCCAGCATCCATATTCTGCCAGAAAATTAGTAACTTTGACGTGCCATTAATGATTATCCGTATGCCGTTCCTCTCAACTATGTCTATCACGAAAAGAAGCTATACTTCCATAGTGCCTTGGCTTGCCATCCGCTTTGACATCGAGCATCTGACGGGAAAAGAAGCAATAGAGTTAGTAAGACGGCATCAGAATGACTGATTCTGAATCCCCAGATCGTTGAAGAATTTATCCGGCCAGTAGTTCATAATCAGTTCGTCAGGGAAATCAGTTTCTGCAAGGAGCGGATAAAGACGCTCGTAGTCGGCAATCTGGAATGAGATGTGGGCATCGCTGCCGAGGATGGCAGGAACATATTCTTGAAATATAGTGTCGGACAAGTTCCTGGCACACTCGGTCCATGTTCAGTGATTCCCAACACCTCCAGTCCCATGTCGGAAGCGGCTTTTGCCATCTCCTGCAGACTGCTGTAGGCATGACCCGATGCCACTGTATGCGTATGTGCGTCTAATAATACCTTTCTCATATTTATATAAAGATTGTGTTTCTAGTATTTCTCTCCAGACTTCACTTCAATGACAGTAATCTTGTTCTGCTCCTCAATGATGAAATCGAGTTCCTGTTTGCTATTTTGCAGTCTTCCATAAGTCAGGAGCAATCCGGATCTGGTGACTGCAGAGGATCGGCTGCCATGGGGATAGGCGTTCTTTCTTCTTGCGAATGGGGAACAACCTTGGCACCATGGTCTTGTAACCAGATGCGATTTAGGGTGAAAGCGACAGAGTCTAAGGTCTCCTCACGCTTTGTTGGTTTCAACTCACACTCCCATACGGTGATACAGTGCCACCCCATCTCTGCCAATTGATGTTGTTCCTCCTTGTCACGCACCTTATTCCTTTGTATCTTCGCTATCCAGAAATCACGATTCGTTTTCGGAATTCTGCAGCATTCCGAACTTTCAATCTGTGACAATTCCACATGATGACCATGCCAGAAGCACCCATTCACAAAGATACACGTTCTATATTTCCTCAGCACCAAGTCAGGATGTCCCGGCAGACGCTTATGGTTCAGCCTATAGCGGAATCCCCTACTCCACAACCCTCTGCGCACAATCATCTCGGGCTTTGTATCCTTCGACCTGATTGCCGCCATATTCTTATGTCGTTGTTCTGCTGAGAGTTTATCCATGCTGCAAAGATAAAGAATCTTTTTGCAATCTCCAAACCGAACGACTAAAAGTCCGCGTCTATCCACTCTAAAAAGTGACACTAAAACGGCAGATAACCATATCATTCTCTTAAACTATGTTGTTAAAGAAGACTTTATCGCCGAATTATGGACTATTTTCACTATCTTTGCACCACAGATATTATAAATTATGAATAAGATAGTCATTCCTATGAACAGAAAAATTATAATGGGTGCAGCCCTCATCCTCTCTTTGCTATGTACGGGCAAGGCATGGGCACAGTACAGTCAGGTTAATGACATCCGCTACACGATGTCCAATGACCATTACGCTCAAGAGCGTTGTAAGCTCGATGTGTATTACCCCACCGACCAGCAAGACGCACCTGTAGTGGTATGGTTCCACGGCGGGGGCATCGAGGGGGGTGAGAAGCATATTGACCCTCAGCTGAAGAACAGCGGTCTCGTGGTGGTGGCAGCCAACTATCGATTGTTGCCAAAGGCACCCATTGACAGTATCTTCGACGATGCAGCGGCAGCAGTGGCATGGACGTACAAGAACATCTCGAAATATGGTGGCAGCAAACGCAAGATCTTCGTGGCTGGTCACTCAGCAGGCGGTTATCTGCTTGACATAATCGGACTGGATAAGCGGTGGCTGGCGAAATATGGTGTGGATGCTGACTCGCTCGCCGCTCTCGTGCCGTTCAGTGGACAGTGCATCACCCACTACAACATCCGCAAGCAACAAGGCATTCCTCCTTTGCAGGCCACCATCGACCAATACGCACCGCTGACCTACGTGCGTCCTGACGCACCACCCATCGTCATCATTTCTGGCGACAGGGAACTGGAACTCTTTGGGCGCTATGAAGAGCAGGCATACTTCTGGCGGATGCTGAAACTCACGGGTCACAAGGATGTGACGCTCTACGAGATGCAGGGTTACGACCATGGAGCGATGCCGCAGCCTGCCTATAAGATACTGAAAGACCATATCAAGCGTATCACCGCAAAGATGACTTCCGCATCTTCGACTATGCAGTCAGCAATCAGGAAATAAAGCAACTACAACGAGCTGTCTTTTTTACAAAATAAAGATTGGTATAATCATGCTATAAGATACGCTGGTAAGCCAATCGCTCATCGCCATTGGCTATATAGACAATGCCGCAATACGTGAATCCGTACTTGTCGATGCAATGTTGCATAATATGGTTGTCACGATGGGTGTCTATCCTGATATTACTATCAGCAGCAAAACTAAAGTCCATGACACTGCTGAATATGCCATGGGCATCGGGATAACTGGCAATACGGTGGACAACATGATATGGCAGTTCGTCATCTAACCACTTACCTTCATAAATCTGGGCATAAGTGGGTTCTGGGGAGGATAAGAAAGCGAAGTAGCCGACTACCTTGCTATCATCCTCAATGACAAAGCCGCCATTTCTTTCCATATCAGTCATAATGACTGCTTCCGAAGGATAGCCTTCTCCCCATTGGCGCATGTTACCTGATTGCCGCATAATTTTCTTTGCGGCATCCATGACTTTCATAATTTCAGCCATGTCCGTAGGTCTTGCTTTTCTGATAATCCTTTTCATGTCACCTTGAACACCTGTAATTACCAATTAGGGGGCAAAACGATATTCTCAACACCATGTGCGGCTTCGAACAATGGGGAGATTTCATCGTCGGTGAAGCCAGCAATGCCACAGCCGATACGAGTGACGAGGAAGGTCTGTTCGGGATGCTGTTTGGCAAACTCGATGAACTCGTCCACATACGGACGAATCGTCTCCACACCTCCCTGCATCGTTGGGATACCGTAACTTTGTCCTTGCAGTCCTACACCCTGCCCCATGATTGCCCCAAACTTGCGGTAGGCGATATATGCCGCTCCACCGCCATGCATACCTTCCAAATTACTGCCGAACACGAAGACCTCGTTCGGCTCCAGTGAAGTGATAAACTCTGGTGTTGTCCTTTTCTGTTCCATCATTAAGTTATTTTTGGCAAAGATATATAAAAAATCCCATTCTTACTTACTTTTTTCTGAAAAATATCATCAAAAAGTCTTGTCAAACGCACTTATGATTCAGCCTATAGCGGAAATCCCTACTCTATAACCCTCTGCCCACAATCATCTCCAAGACCCTTGAACCCAATCCCCACGACCCTTGCCAAAGTATCCCAACACCCATAACTGCCATCCGAACGCCCTTTGGAGCCTAAGGCAGGCTAAATCCTGTCTGAAGAAGTTGTCAGGGTAAATCCTGTCTTCTATTAAAATATACATGTGATTTTTAAAATCGCGAAAAATCTGCAAATCTGCAAATAATCCGTGTAAGTCGTTGAGTAACTGGTGTTTGCGGATTTGCAGATTTTGTGGCAGATTTGCAGATTTTGTTGAAAAACAGTGATATTTTAGCTTTTAGTGACCGTTTTTCATGGCATGCCGCTTT
>CAJONQ010000053.1 GCA_905235835.1 uncultured Prevotella sp. | reverse complement strand
TGTCATGTTAACGATATATTCTTTGGGTGACACTCCAAACTCTCTCGTGAAACTTTTAGTGAAGTAAGACGCAGAACTAAACCCTACTTGGAACATAACATGTTTTAATGAATAATATGCGGATATTACATGTGATTTTAAAAATCGCGAAAAATCTGCAAATCTGCAAATAAAACGCGCAACCATCTGGGTGATAGGCGGTTGCGCATTTGCAGATTTTGTGGCAGATTTGCAGATTTATGCCCAAAAACCTGTTTTTTTAAGATAAAAGGAGTACTTTTATAGTATTATACTATCAGTCAAGACGATTGGAACAAGCATCTCAGAAACTCCCTTGGATATAGTTAATAAGTAGTCAGGATATGGTAAAAGGCTGGTTCCAACGGAGGAAACCGATGGGTTCCTTCGGGGAAACCAGTGGTTTCCTTACTGGAACCCATCGGTTTCCTACAGAGCTCATTGTGATCCCAGGCATCGGACAAAACGAAAAGGATAAGGCTATGGGATTGGAACCCATAAGAGAAGACCGGAAAACCAAGGCATGTCTTCTGGAAACATGGCACTTTTGTCTGGTGATTATTTGGTCGTTCAGTAAAAATGTCTTACTTTTGCAGGAGAATACTACTAAAACTTTATGAAACGAGCAAAACTATTAGTCATCACGTTGTTGGCTGTGTGTGGTCTGCAGGCACAGGAGATGCCCTTGATCCTTGGCGGGGAGTTAAGTAACTCAGCAGTGACCTCAGTAGAGGATGTCGACGAGGTGATTCCACGGATGAGGACATTAGGACTGAATACGGTATTGGTGCCAGCCTACTGGGAGTTTATCGAGCCAGAGGAGGGGAGGTTTGACTTCACCCTCGTCGACCGTACCATTCAACGAGCTCGTGAGAACAACCTGAAAATCGTCTTCCTTTGGTTTGGTGCATGGAAAAACTCCATGTCATGCTATGCGCCGTTGTGGTTTAAGAAAGATACGAAACGGTTTCCTCGTGCTTGTACGAAGGAGGGGAAACCTTTGGAGATCGCCAGTCCGTTCTCTGAGAATGTGTTCCAAGCCGACAACCGTGCTTTTGAGATGCTCGTCAAACATATCGTAGCGACAGGACAGGATGTGGTCAGCATGATACAGGTGGAGAATGAAATCGGGATGCTGGAATCAGCTCGTGACCACTCAATACTTGCCGATGAAATCTACAAAAATGGTGTTCCAAAAGAACTTGTTACCTATTTGAAAAAACACCAGAAGGAACTGCATCCGTGGCTCAAGAAACGGTTAAAATCACCCCAAAAGTCCTCCCTAAACAGGGAGGATTTAGGAGGGTCTTCATGGATATCCGTCTTCGGTGATGATATCTATACCGACGAGATCTTCATGGCATATTACTATGCGAAGTATGTGGGAAGACTCTGTGAGACGGCTCGTAGACACACACAGATGCCCTTGTATGTTAATGCGGCGATGAACAGTCGGGGCAGACTGCCGGGACAATATCCATCGGCGGGACCCCTTGCCCATCTCATCGACCTGTGGCATGCCGGTGCACCACAACTCGCCATGCTTGCGCCAGACATTTATGATACGGGTTTCAAAGGATGGGCAGATCAGTATGCACTACCCAACAACCGCCTGTTTATCCCAGAGAGCCGTTGTTGTGAGAATAGTGGTGTGCGTGCCCTCTATGCCTTCGGTGAGCATCATGCCCTTGGTTTCTCTCCCTTTGCCATCGACCAGGCTTCCCCCCGAGAGACAGAGAGTGTGACAAAGGCATACGACCTTATCCGCCAACTCTCAACTTATAACTCTCAACTCTCAACTAATCATACTAAATCCTGGGGTCTCCTCTTCGATCAACAGGACAAGGAGCGTATCATCGAAGACGGGGATATCGTCATGACTTGTCGCCATTACTATACTCTTCCTTGGGATCCCCGTGCCACGGACGGTTCTACCTGGCAGGAGGGGGGTGCCATCCTCATGAAACTTGCCGACGATGAGTATCTGCTTGCCGGTAGTGGGGTCGTTGTCAGCTTTGCCACTGCTTACGAGAAAACATTGGAGGAAGAAAAAGTGCTGGGTGAGGACGGATTTGTTGCAGAAGGAGCAACAAAAAACACGCAAAGTTCAAAAAACGCCCATTTCAACGGGAAACGAGTCGGAATTGGCTTTGTCGATGAAGTGAGCATCGACGAAAACGGACATATAAAATATGTCCGAAGACATAATGGAGACCAGGATCATCAGGGTCGTCATGCCCGTATTTCTTGTGGGAGTTGGAAGATTTTACACATAAAAACGTATTTTTTTTAATGGCTGAAACAAAAGTTAATCGATTTGGAACAAACTTTTTGTGATGGTTCCCTAAAATCTTCCTAAATTTGCAGCATAGTTCACAGAGCTTATTATAAACTTTAAAAGTTCAACTATGCGTAAATTCAAATCTATCCTAACGTTGGGAGTGTTGGCACTGGTAGGGCTGACATATTCCCCAAAGGTACAAGCCGAGAATGCTCCGATGAGCAAGGCTGTACAGCAATCTAAGGAGATTACTGGTAATGTCAGTGACTCCGAAGGACCTCTGATTGGTGCTACTGTCATGGTAAAAGGCAGTAACACAGGTACAGTTACCGATTTTTATGGTAACTTTCATCTCCATGCGAATGCGGGTGCAACACTCGTCATCTCTTATGTCGGCTATGTTACTCAAGAGATTCCCGCGCGCGAACATATTAATATTATATTAGAGCAAGAGGGTCGTAACCTCAACGAGGTCGTGGTAATCGGTTATGGTACCCAGCGTCGTGAGGCTGTCACGGGTTCTGTCGCTAATATCAACGGTGACAAACTGAACCAGATTGCGGCTACCAATGCAGCGCAGGCATTGCAGGGTCGTGTCGCTGGTGTGCTGATGACACAGACCTCCTCACAGCCGGGTGCTGAGATGCAGATCCGCATCCGTGGACAGCGTTCCCTGAGTGCGTCGAACGATCCATTAATCGTGCTTGACGGTATTCCTTTCATGGGACAGCTCTCGGATATTAATCCTGCTGACATCAAGTCGATGGATATCCTGAAGGATGCCTCTGCCACCGCCATCTATGGCAGTCGTGGTGCGAACGGTGTCATCATGATTACCACCGTGAAGGGAGCGATGGGTACACCTGCCAAGGTGAGCTATAACGGCTATGTCAGTTTCAAGACCCTCTTCAAGAAGTATCCGATGATGGACGGTCCCACGTTCGCAAAGATGCGTAAGTATGCAGGACAGTACACTAATAGTCTTGAGGAAAGTGACGATACCAATACAGACTGGCAGGATTTATTCTATCAGACTGGTATCAGTCACAATCACGACATCACCGTTTCGGGTGGCACACAGGGTGGTAGTTACAGCTTCGGAGCCGGATATTATCATGACGAGGCTGTGGTTCCCTCTCAGGGTTACGACCGTGTCAGTGTCCGTGGTAACTTCGACCAGATGGTGGGTAAGTGGTTCCGTTTCGGTTTGACTACTAATAATAGTTATCGTATCACCAAAGGCTCGAATATCGGTATTTATAACGTGCTGAGTATGAGTCCGCTGGCAAGTCCTTATGACGAGAATGGAGACTTGAAGCGTACCGTCCACATGCCGAACGATGAGACATGGACGCTCACCAAGGATGTCATCAAGGCTAATGAAGACAACTGGTTGAAAGAGGAGAAGGGTATCGGAACCTATAACACGGTATTTGCGGAAGTGAAGTGCCCATGGGTGGAAGGACTGAGCTATCGCCTGAACCTGGGTCTGAACTATCGCTCTTCTAAGACAGGTGCCTATACGGGTGTAGGTGTCAACAATACCAACCCCGACTATCGTAACTCCGGCTCTGTCATCGAGAACAGCACTCGTAACTGGGCTGTGGAGAATGTGATCACCTTCGACCGTACGTTTGCAGAGAAGCATCATGTCAATGTCGTGGGTATGTACTCTGCCGAGGAGACCACTTTCGAACAGACGGGTGCCTCCGTCACGGATATCCCTGCGGCATATTTCCAATACTACAACCTGGGTGCTGCCATCGGGGAGGTCAACCTCAATAACTTCAACTACTGGCAGAGCGGTTTGATGTCATGGATGGGACGTGTGATGTATTCCTATGATAATAAGTACATGCTCTCAGCGGCTATCCGTTCCGATGCCTCCTCCCGTCTTGCCAAGGGACACCAGTGGCATACCTATCCTGCTGTGTCAGTTGGTTGGAATATCGCCCGTGAGGAGTTCATGAGTAAACTCAGTTGGATTGACAACCTCAAGCTGCGCATCGGTTATGGTGAGACCTCTAACCAGAGTATCAGTCCATACTCCACATTAGGAGCCCTTGCCACTCGTGACTATAACTTCGGCACGACTCACCTGACAGGTTACTATGTATCGTCCCTTCCCAACCCCGAACTGGGATGGGAGTATAGCAAGACCTGGAACTTTGGTCTCGACTTCTCGCTGTTCAATGGCCGCTTGTATGGTACCTTCGAGTACTATACCCAAAAGACAGACAATATCCTGCTGGACGTTGACATGCCTTCCACCTCTGGTGTGGGAAGCTATACCGGAAATATCGGTAAGACGAAGAATAAAGGATTTGAGTTCTCCCTGAACGGTGTCATTATTGATAACAAGAACGGATGGAACTGGGATGCCGGTATCAACATCTACGCTAATCGTAACGAACTGGTAGAGTTGGCTTCTGGAAAGACCGAGGATGTCGGTAACCGCTGGTTCGTAGGTCATCCTATTGATGTCATCTACGACTATAAGAACATCGGTATCTGGCAGGAAGGTGATCCCTATCTGGATGTACTGGAGCCAGGAGGTAACGTGGGAATGATCAAGGTGGAGTATACGGGTGACTATGATGCTGACGGCAAACCCGTCCGCGCCATTGGAGCTGACGACCGTCAGGTAATGGATATGGAGCCAGACTTGATGGGAGGCTTCAATACCACTGTCAGCTATAAGCACTTCGACCTCACCATGATCGGCTCTTTCCAGATCGGTGGTAAGCTCATCAGCGCCATCCACTCCTCTAACGGTTATCTGAACATGCTGACAGGTCGTCGTAATAATCTGGACGTAGACTATTGGACTGAGACGAATACGGGTGCTAAATATCCGAAGCCAGGTGGTGTCACCTCCAGCGACAATCCTAAATACGGTTCTACACTGGGTTATTTCAATGCCGGTTACCTGAAAATCCGCGCTATTACCCTGGGTTATAACTTCGAGCATCTGAAATTTGTCAAGGATCTCGGTATCAGTCGCTTGCGTCTCTATGCGACAATTCAGAATCCTTTCGTGCTTTTCTCTCCATATCATAATGAGTGTGGACTGGATCCTGAGACCAACACCTTGGCAGACAATAGTAATACCATGGCTGTGAAGATGGAGGGATATACCGACAAGCACAGCCTGCCCGTGATAGGTTACAACACCCCAGCAACCCGTAACTTCCTTTTCGGCATCAACGTAACATTCTAAAGACTTACAAATATGAAAGTTTTCATCAATAAAATAATCGCTATCTGCGCATTGCTCATCGCACTCTTAATGTGTGCGTCATGTTCCAGTATTCTGGATGAGCAGCCTCGCAGTCAATATGATCCCACCTTCTTCACAGAAGAGGAAGGTATCGAGGGTGGTCTTACCGCACTTTATGCACATCTGCGTTATATCTATGGAAACGGTTACTATCTCAATATCTGTGAGACAGGTACCGACGAGTACACCTTTGCCCAGTCTGCTGACAACAATTTTAAGGTTGCCGACTTATCAGGCGAGGGTCAGCTTGATGCCTCTACCAGTCGCTCCGACGTGTTATGGGGACAGGCGTTCACCAATATCAATACCGCTAGTGGTGTGATTGAGAACGGAGAGGCGGCTGGTATCAATGAGGCACTCTTGGCAGAAGCTCGTTTCTTTCGTGCTTTTGACTATTTCCTGCTTGTCCAGACTTTTGGTGGTGTTCCTTTGGATCTTGGTGCCGGTGAACTGAAGTTCAACACTTCGACTACTCGTTCTTCGGTACGTAATACTGTTCCAGAGGTGTATACCAAGGCTATCTTCCCCGATCTTCTGAAAGCGGTAGAAGACCTGCCCGAGACACCACGACTCACGGGTACAGCATGTAAGAACCTGGCTCGTCTGTATCTTGCCAAAGCATATCTGACTTATGGATGGTGGTTGGAGAATCCCAAGAATATTCCCACCTATCCAGAGTCTCAGCGTACAGATCCTGATGGTCATCATGCTGCTTGGTATTTCCAGCAGGCTTACGATATATCACTGACAGCAATTAACAATCCTGGTCCTTATGCACTGCAGCCCACTTTCTATGATGTCAACAGAGCCTCTAACGAGCGCAACTCGGAAATTATGCTCTACGCTGACCATAACGAAAATGAGAAATATGGTAATGGAGGTAATGGTTATGGATGGGGTAATGGTAACTCTCCTGAGAACTTCGCCTATTGGATGACTACATGGAACTATACACTCATAACAGCTGTAGGCTCTACTGGTGAGACCATCAATCCGATTGGCCGTGAGGCAGTGCAGGCATTGGGTCGTCCTTGGACCCGTATGGCAGCGATTGCCGACAACTTCATGGCTGGCGGTGCCTGGGAAGATGCTGTCAAGGCGATTGACTCCCGCTATGACGCCACCTTCACCCTCCGTTATCATACTAACTTCGACAAAGCGGGAAAGGCTGATACTTATGTGGAAGGTGCTAACGGCTTGCATGTGGGACCTGGTGAGATCTATTTTAGTTTTGTTGACGAGGCAACAGCTCAGGACATCGACTGGTCGGCAAATGGAGCGGGAATAGGTGCAGGCTCATTACCTGGTCGTGCCGACTTCGTAGTAGGTGTCAACAATATCAGCCGTTTCAAATACCCTATCAACTGGAAGATAGGTATGTATCGCACGGATAACGGCAGTGGCTTAGGCTCACCCAATGGTGGTAGTCCACGTCCTTTCAATATTGCCAAGTTCTCGGAGTTCTATCTGATTGCCGCAGAGGCAGCCGTGAAGGGAGCTTCTGGTGCGAAGTCCGCTCGTGACCTTGTCAATGTTCTTCGTGAGCGTGCCGGTAAGCAGACCCATAACCAGAATGATAATGTGGATGTGAATATCGATAACAGTGCAGCTATGGTTGACGCCACTCCTGCTACCATCACCATCGACTATATCCTCGATGAGCGTATGCGTGAGTTCTGGGGAGAAGGTTATCGCTGGTTCGATCTTGTCCGCACTCAGACATGGGCTGAGAAGGCAGGAACATACCGTATTGCAGGGACTGGAGCTGGTGACCGTGACTTAGTAACGGTGACTCGTAACATACCAGCCAATTATTATCTACGTCCTATTCCACAGGCTCAGATTGACGGAATGGATATGACAGATGCAGAAAAAGAAGATTATCAAAATCCTGCTTATCGGTAAAAAATAGTATTTTTTGTTCATTTGTGGCGGAGGTCACGCAGTGGTTGCGTGCCTCCGCCTTTTTTCGTTGAAATCGCTGTTTTTTGAAAATACACAACGAAAAAAATTTATGTCTGAAACAAAAGTTAATCGATTTGGAACAAATTATGAGATAACAAAACGATATTTTTATTTATCTTTGCAGCCGAAAGTTCTAAAAATTGAGACTATTAACACCATAACTAAAATTATTAATGTATGAATCGCACAAGTAAAGTTCTAAGAAGAACCCTTGGGTTGATGGCTCTGTTGTGCATGATGCCTTTTAGTCTTCATGCCCAGAGCATCACAGTAAAGGGTACAGTAAGTGCAGCTGACGGTCCGATTATCGGTGCTACCGTCAAAGTGAAAGGTGCTCAGGGAGGTGTAGTTACCGATTTCGACGGTAACTATACTATCTCGGCACAGTCTAATGCGACACTCGTCTTCAGCTATGTTGGTTTTGAAACAAAGGAAGTGAAGGTGGGTGGAAAACGTCAGATTGACGTTACTCTTATAGAAGACGAGACCCTTCTGAATGAGGTGGTTGTCGTTGGTTACGGTACGATGAGAAAGTCGGACTTGACAGGTGCTGTCACGCAGGTGGACAACAAAGCCTTCGAGAAGTCTGTGTCAACCAGTATCGACCAGGTATTGCAGGGTCGTGCCGCTGGTGTACAGATTCAGGCAAACACTGGTACTCCTGGTGGTTCCAGCACGATCCGTATCCGTGGTACCAATTCATTGAATGCCTCCTCACAGCCAATCTTCGTTATCGACGGTGTTATTATTGACTCAGATGGCGGTGATGACGGTAACAGTAACCCATTGGCAGGAATCAACCCAAGTGATATCTTGACGATGGACATTTTGAAGGATGCCTCTGCTACAGCTATTTATGGTTCGCGCGCAAGTAATGGTGTCATCATGATCACTACTAAACGTGGTAAGGCTGGTGAGGCTACGCTGACCTATGACGGTTATGTCGGTTGGCAGCAGATGCCCAAGAAACTGGATGTGCTGAACCTTCGTCAGTATGCAGAGCATAACAACGATATTGCCGACGCACAGATCAAGACCCATTCTGGCACATTCCTTCGTCCCGAACTGCTGGGAGCTGGTACTGACTGGCAGGACGAGTTGTTCAAGACAGCGTTCATGACCAACCACAGTATCTCCCTGACTGGTGGTTCCGAAAAGACTACTTATGCTATCAGTGCCGGTTACCTGTATCAGAATGGTATTGCCATCAGTACCAGTTTCAAGCGTCAGACAGTACGTGGTAACGTGGATACAGAACTGAAGAAGTGGTTGAAGGGTGGTATCTCTTTCTCACTCTCTGACTCTAAGCAGGAGATGGAGAAGAACTGGGATATCATCAATACCGCATTGAGGTCACAGCCTTCTGTTGCCGTACGTAACCCTGAGGGTGGATATGACGGTCCGGACGACCAGTGGATGCCTGAGAATGCCGTCGCGCTCGCAGAGATCAAGACGAACTATGCTAAGCGTACGAACTTCCGCATCAATACCTATTTGGAGGCAATTTTCATGAAGGGATTGACCTTCAAGACAGAGTTTTCTGCAGATTATAACCTTAACAAGACCAAGACCTATACCCCAGATTATAAGTTTGGCGTGAAAGAGAGTACCCAGCGTGATGGTGCATGGTATAAGAATGACTCTAAGTACTGGTCATGGCGTAACATCTTGACTTATAATGGTACTTTCGGTAAAAAGCATAACATCAATGCGATGATTGGTCAGGAAATGAGTCATAATTACTGGGAGAACATGAGTGCCGCTAACCAAGGCTACCTCTCTAACTCTGTGATTGACTTGCGTGCAGGTGAGAGAACAGGTAATAATGTCAATATCGACGGTTATCAGAACAACACCTCTATCTTCTCTTATTTCGGACGCGTACTTTATAACTTCGACGACCGTTATCTGGTAACGGCAACACTCCGCCGAGATGGCTCTTCTAAGTTTGCTGACGGTAACCGTTGGGGTTGGTTCCCATCTGCAGCCTTCGCATGGCGTGCCAGTCAGGAGAGTTTCTTGAAAGACAATCAGGTAATCAACAACCTGAAACTCCGTTTAGGCTGGGGTACCACAGGTAACCAGAACGTACAGGACTGGGCTTATCAAGCTATGTTAGCCAACTATACCACTCCATGGGGTGTTGGTGTGCTGAATGCGAATAATGCCAACCCAAATCTGAAATGGGAGACAACCTATTCTACCAATATCGGTTTCGACCTGTCTCTATTCCACAGCCGTATTGATTTCGTATTCGACTGGTACTATAAGAAGACCAACGACCTGCTGATGATGCTTGACCTGCCCGCATTCCTCGGGTCTGGTGCCGGTTCAAACGAGACATACGGTACTGCTTCTAACCCGTGGGGTAATATCGGTTCACTGCGTAACACTGGTATTGAGATGACTTTGAATACCGTGAATATCGAGAACAAGAATTTCCAGTGGCGTTCGAACATTGTCTTCTCCCTGAACCGTAATAAGGTGCTGTCATTAGACTCTGACAGTGGCAGTCTGCCACAGACCTTGCAGATTGGCTCCGATGTTGCTACCGTTACCAATACTGTAGTGGACAAACCTATCGGACAGTTCTGGGGATATAAGGTAATTGGTCGTTTCGACAAACCGGAGGATTTCTATTATAAGGATGCTGACGGTAATGTAAAAGCAGTAGCTCTTCCGAAGGGCGCCTCTATCGCTACCTCACCGACCTCTGGTGGCGTGTTCATCGGTGACTATATCTATGAGGACCTGAATAATGACGGTGTGATAGATGATAATGATATGACCTTCATCGGTAACCCAGAGCCGAAGTTCACTTGGGGTTTTGGAAACACCTTCTCTTATAAGGGCTTTGACCTGAGCATCCAGTTCAGTGGCTCTTATGGTAACAAGATCATGAACTACCAGCGTCGTTTCCTCGACATCACAGGTTCTACCAGCAACCAGCTGACTACCGTGCTCGACTACGCTCGTCTGGAGAAGATTGACCCCACGGGACCGGACGACTATCGTAACTACCGCGTGGTGAATACCGGCACGATTATGCCACGTCTCTCTACTGAGAGTGGTGTCAACAAGAACAACCGTGTTAGTGACGCTTATGTAGAGGATGGCAGCTACATCCGTCTGCAGAACGTCTCTCTCTCTTATACATTCCCACGTAAGTGGATTAAGAACCTCTTCCTCACCAATGCGAAGATTTACTGCAATATCCAGAATCTCTTTACCATCACCAAGTATGATGGCTATGATCCTGAGGTAGGTTCTCTGCGTGGTAATGCGCTCCTTAACGGTGTTGACTATAGCCGTTATCCGTCACCACGTATCTACACAGTAGGTATCAATTTGCAATTCTAATTTAATAATAAGGTATATAATTAGAAATGATTATGAAAACAAGAGTTTTAAAATATACAATAGCACTTGCAGGAATGTTGACAGTGAGTAGTTGTGCTGAGAGCTTCTTAGACCAAAAGAACTCCTATCAGCTGTCACAAGACAACTTCTTCACAAGTGATGAGGCTGTGTCACAGGCTGTTTTGCCCCTCTACAACTATGTATGGTATATGTTCAACGACAAGTCATACTATGGAATGGGGGACGGACGTGCTAACAATATCACAGCACAGTATTCTGACTATATCTATCCTTACACCAACTTCACAGAGTCAGGTGCTTCTAACGGTCTGAACGACGCATGGTCGTCATTCTATGCTGTTATCTCTCAGGCAAACAACACCATCAATAACATCAAGAACTATGCTTCCAGTGGTGTCTCTGAGACAGCTAAGCGTCAGGGAATTGCAGAGGCTCGTTTCATGCGTGGTGTTGCTTACTGGTATTTAGGTTCTCTGTGGGGCTGCGGTGTTATCTATGAGAACACGCAGGACCTTGTTAATAATTATGTGGTACCAGCAGCCAACAGGACAGATGTCTTTGAGTTCGCTATCCGTGATATGGAGTATGCGGCCGTTAATCTTCCTGCAAGTTCTCCTGCTGCCGGTCGTATTAACAAATATGCCGCTTACGGTATGCTGTCACGTTTCTACCTGTCTATGGCTGGTGTAGTCTCTGGCAGTGACCGTTATAATGGAAGCAATATCCAGACACAGTTCAACAGCAAGACCCGTAATACCTATTACCTGAACGCTGCAAAGAAGGCTGCGGCAAAGGTGATAGAGGAAGGGCCTTATAAACTGGCTGACACCTATGCGGAGCTGTTTGCTGCTGCAACTTTTAACAACAATAGTGAGAGTATCTTCCAGTTGCAATGGCAGGCTGGTGGTGCTGCAGGCCTTGCTCAGTCGATGACCCGTTTCCTTGCTTGGAGTACCAATGTCAACCAGGGTAACTCTTGGGGTGGTTCCACCTATTGTTCTTACGACCTCTGGGAGGAGTTCAAGGAGTATGAGGATCCCACACTGGGCACAACAGTTGATGATGCTGTTCGCCGTCATAACTGTGTAGCATCTTACGGTGAGGTATATCCTGAGTTCTCCACAGATCCTGAGAAACCCTATATCTATGGTGAGACGGAGAGTGCCAGCAGTCAGGGCGCAAACATCAAGAAGTATGTGATTGGAACGAATGCCGTCAATGGTATCTCCGTCAACAATAACTCTGGTGTCAATACCTATATGATGCGTCTTGCCGAGGTTTATCTGAACTACGCAGAGGCTACGCTGGGTAATGACGCTACCACCACTGACGCAACGGCTCTTGGCTATTTCAACGAGTTGCGCAACCGTGCTGGTGTTGCTCAGAAGTCAAAGATCGGTTATGAGGACATCCGTCATGAGTTCCGTGTAGAGCTTGCTTTTGAGGGACTCTACTGGTACTTCCTCGTTCGTCGTGGTTATTACGAGCAGCAAGAGGTTGTCAACTATGTGAACAACCAGCATCGTAACGCCAGCTATTACGAGTCATCCACACACACTTACAAACTGTCTGACTCGTATGCAGCTCCTGGTCCCAGTGTCTCTGTCGCTACGGCAAAGAACCTTGTCCTGACAATTCCTGAGACCGACTCTACAAAGGATCCTCAGTTAAAGTCAGATGCTGATAATAATGTGGCAACCGTTGCCTATGAGTTTGGCGATCGTGAGGTGTCAGACGCAGACCTTTTCTAAACGTAAAATAGTAAAACAGTAAGATTATGAAAACAATCAAATATTTCCGGGCTTTATGTCTTGCCGTTGCCGCCTTCACCTTTACGGCATGTAGCGACAGCGACAGTTCTGGCAGCTCGTCTCAGATGAAAATCGACCAGATATACCTGGAGAATATCGATGACGATGTCATTAAAGACCGTCCTGTGGAGTTTGCCCGTTTGGGACAACTGCTCCGCATCCAGGGTTCAGGCTTTACAGGTGTGAAGAGAATCTATGTCAATGGTTACGAGACCTATTTCAATAATGCCCTCATGACGGATAATAACATTTGGGTTCAGCTCAACAGCAAGACTCCTGTTGACAAGGCTGATGAGAGCGTTCGTAACACTATCGTTCTTTATAAGAGTGACAGCAACCAGCTGGTTTATCCTTTTATTATCCGTGCTTCCGCACCCAGTATCACGAATGTCGACAATACCTTGCCGAAGGCAGGAGAACTGGTGAAAGTCAGTGGCGCTAATCTGCAGGAGACGGCGAAAGTCACTCTTCCTGACGGCACAGAGATTACTAGTGGTATCGAGAACGACGAGGATGGTGAGTGGTTTACCTTTACCGTTCCCAGCAGTGCCGACCTTACTGTAGTGGGTAGTATCACCAGTGAGGGTGCCAATGGTATAGCTGTCAGTCCTGAGTTCTTCAACGACTTCCGTTGCTATATCACTAATTTCGACGGTATTGGGGAAATGGGTTCATGGAGTGCTACCTATAGTCCAGACGATTTGGTAGACGACCCATTGAACTCTGGTCGTGGCAAGGTATGTCAGTTAATACCAAACGTAAAACTGGATGCTGGTGGACTGGATGCAGGTTCCAATACCTTGATCTGGGCGATGACTGGTGATGGTAATGATGCAGATTGGGGGCGTATGTTCAGCTATATCCCCCAAAATACGCCAATCAGCGATGTAGCCCTTCAGTTTGATATCTATTGCCCAGAGCCATGGGACCTGAGCGGTCAGATAGAGTTCTCTTTGCAGAACAACCTCTCTAACTATGGTTATGGATCTGGTTGCACCAAATACAGCTCTCAGTATATCAATACCGCCACGGTATGGGTACCTTGGTTCAATACCGAAGATGGTACCCATGAGGCATTCACCACAGGTGAACGCTGGCAGACCATCACGATTCCTCTGACAGCATTTGGTAACTATGATCCTACACAGGCTCCTGACCTGACTTTCCAGAAGGTGGATGACGATCGTAAGGCAGGTTCTTACTGTAACTTCCTTATGCTCTTCTGCAATAGCGATTTGGAAGATGAGGAGCTGGGTGCTAAATATCCTGCCAGTCTCTTTACACAGAAGATTTATGTTGACAATCTCCGTATTGTCAATACTACTGCTATTGCTGTTTCTGACTTCGGGGATGAGGAAGAGGACGGCACAGAGACAGAATAATAACCCCTAAAATGTAAATGCATTATGAAAATCAATAAAATCATATTACCAGTAGTAGCATCAGCGATGCTACTCACTGGTTGCGACGACCAGATTATGGAGTGGGGGTTGCAAGACGGTCATACTGCCGTCACCTCTGCTGACCTCCCTCTTGCAGTGAAAGAGGTTCTTGCCAACTATGATGATATCAAGGCGTATTCTGCAGCCAATCACCCCAACATGAAACTCGGTCTGGGTATTGGTGCAGCCATCTATCAAGGTGAGGATGGTCGCCACGAATTGGCAAAGGATAACTTCCAGATGGTGACCTGGGGCAATGCCATGAAGATGGATGC
>CAJONQ010000052.1 GCA_905235835.1 uncultured Prevotella sp. | reverse complement strand
CCTGCCGATATCCGTGCCCCGCAAGGCTCACTGACAGGTGTCAGTGGTTTCCAGGTGCATATCGGTGCAGGTAAGGTTTATACGCCTGGTGACAAATGTGACGTACTGGTGGCAATGAACGCTGCAGCCTTGAAGACACAGTTGAAGTATGCTAAGCCGCAGGCTACTATTATTATCGATACGGACTCATTCGGTCCTAATGACTTGAAGAAGGCAGAGTTTAAGAGTGAGGATTATTTGGGTGAGATGGGTATCGACCCCGACCGTGTTATCCAGTGCCCTTTGACCACGATGGTGAAAGACTGTCTTGCCGAGACAGGAATGGACAATAAGGCTGTCTTGAAGTGCCGTAATATGTTTGCTCTCGGACTGGTCTGCTGGCTCTTTGACCGTGACCTCTCACTGGTTGCAAATTTCCTTCGTGAGAAATTCGCCAAGAAACCCGCTATAGCAGAGAATAATATCAAGGTCGTTCAGGCTGGTTATGACTACGGACACAATACCCATTCCTCAGCGATGAACGTCTATCGTATTGAGACCAAGGAGAAAGAGCCTGGTCGCTATATGGATATCACAGGTAACAAAGCGACAGCCTATGGCTTTATCGCAGCAGCAGAGAAAGCGGGTCTGAGACTTTACTTAGGTTCCTATCCTATTACTCCTGCAACAGACGTGCTGCATGAGTTGTCGAAGCACAAGTCATTAGGTGTTACTACCGTTCAGTGTGAGGATGAGATCAGCGGTTGTGCTTCTGCCTTAGGAGCCTCTTTTGCGGGAGCCTTAGGTGTGACATCTACCTCAGGTCCTGGCGTCTGTCTGAAGTCTGAGGCGATGAACCTTGCGGTAATTATGGAATTGCCATTGGTTGTGCTTGATGTACAGCGTGGCGGTCCTGCTACAGGTCTTCCTACAAAGTCAGAGCAGACAGACCTCCTGCAGGTACTCTTCGGGCGTAATGGTGAGAGTCCGATGCCCGTACTGGCTGCCACAAGTCCTGCAGACTGCTTCGATGCTGCCTATCAAGCAAGTAAGATAGCTTTAGAGCATATGACTCCTGTTGTGTTGTTGACAGATGCTTATATTGCCAATGGCTCTGGTGCCTTTAAACTGCCAGAGATAACCAAGCTTGATGCTATCAATCCTCCATACGTTCCAGAGGAGTTGAAGGGGAAGTGGACACCTTATATGCGTACTGAAAACGGGACTCGCTATTGGGCTGTTCCTGGTCGTGAGGGATTCACCCATATTCTTGGTGGTTTGGAGAAAGACTCAGAGACCGGTGCTATCTCAACGAATCCTGAGAACCACGACTTGATGACTCGTCTGCGTCAGCAGAAGATTGCTAATATTCAGGTACCCGACTTAGAGGTAGAGGGTGATGTGAAAGATGCTGATTTGCTCGTAGTAGGCTTTGGCTCTACCTATGGTCATCTGCATTCTGCTATGGACGAGCTCCGTGGCAAGGGTTATAAGGTGGCACAGACCCACTTTAAGTACTTGAACCCACTGCCTAAGAACACGGCAGAGGTACTCTCCCGTTATAAGAAGGTGGTCGTTGCTGAGCAGAATATGGGTCAACTTGCTGCCTACCTGCGTATGAAAGTCGACCACTTCACTCCTGAGCAGTTTAATCAAGTGAAGGGTCAGCCTTTCGTAGTGGAAGAGTTAGTCAACGCATTTGAGGACATTTTAAAGAAGTAAAGTTATGAGTACATATACAGCACAAGATTATAAAAAAGGACAGCCACGTTGGTGTCCTGGATGCGGTGACCATTTTTTCCTGGCATCACTGCATAAAGCATTAGCAGAGATAGGTGTTGCTCCTTATGACACAGCCGTGATCTCTGGTATCGGTTGTTCCAGTCGCCTGCCCCACTATATGGCAACCTACGGAATGAATACGATTCATGGTCGTGCTGCCGCTATAGCTACAGGTGCGAAGGTGGCTAACCCTAACTTGACTGTATGGCAAGTTAGTGGTGATGGTGACGGACTTGCCATTGGTGGTAACCATTTCATCCATGCCAATCGTCGTAATATTAATCTGAATATGATTTTGCTGAACAACCGTATCTACGGTTTGACAAAGGGACAGTATTCTCCGACCTCTCCTCGTGGCTTCGTCTCTAAGTCGAGTCCTTATGGCACAGTGGAGGATCCTTTCCGTCCTGCAGAGTTGTGTTTTGGTGCTCGCGGACATTTCTTTGCCCGTGCTGTTGCCACAGATTCTCAAGGTACAGTGGAAATCTTAAAAGCAGCCTATGAGCACAAAGGTGCTGCTGTCTGTGAGATTCTGCAGAATTGTGTGATCTTTAATGATGGAACGCACGAGAGTGTCTATAATAAGGAAGGTCGTAAGAAGAATGCTATTTATGTCCGTCATGGCGAGAAACTCGTGTTTGGCGAGAACAACGAGTTCGGACTGGTTCAACAAGGTTTTGGACTAAAAATCGTTGAGATCGGTAAGGACGGATATACCCTTGACGACATCCTTGTTCATGACGCTCATTGTGAGGATAATACCTTGCAGTTGAAACTTGCCTTGATGGGTAATGGTGACGGTTTCCCCATTGCACTGGGTGTCATCCGTGATGTCGACGCTCCTACCTACGATGAGGCTGTGTATGCTCAAATACAGGAAGTGAGTGTACAGAAAAAATACCACAATTTCACTGAGTTGTTGGAGACCAATGATATTTGGGAGGTGAAATAAAACAGTACAAGAAAAGGCATCCGACTTGGATGCCCTTTTCTTTTATTTCCTGTCCGCAATCTTACGAAAGGATTGCAGTTTTTCTCCATAGCAGAGGTCACCACAATCACCGAAACCAGGAACGATGTATTTCTGCTCGTTCATACCCTCATCGATAGACGCACACCAGATAGTAGAACCTTCTGGTAATGCCTCTTTTACCACATCGATACCTTCTGGGGCAGCAATCACACAACATACATGGATAGCCTTTGGCTTACCGGCTTCGAGAAGAGCCTCAATGGCGGCAGCAAGGCTGCCACCTGTGGCAAGCATCGGGTCAACAATAAGTAATGTCCTCCCCTTTATACTGGGGGTAGCAATATACTCAGCATGTACTCCTACTTCTGTATGTTCACGATTAAGATACATACGGAAAGCAGAGACAAAGGCGTTATCTGCTTTGTCAAATACATTCAGGAAGCCCTGATGGAATGGGAGTCCGGCACGAAGGACGGTGGCAATAACCATATCTTCTTGCTTGATGAGAGGGATATCTATCGTACCTAACGGGGTCTTGACGGTTTTGGGCTTATACTCCAAAGTCTTGGAAATCTCATACGCCATCATTTCTCCGATGCGTTCAACGTTGTGACGAAAAGTCAGACGATTCTTCTGATAGTTCTTGTCACGTAACTCAGCCATATAATGGTTGATGACACTGTTCTGTTCTGCAAAATTAATTACTTTCATTTGTTGTTCTAGGTATTAATAACTGGATGCAAAGGTACTAACTCCTTTTGATTTTTGCAAAGTCAAAGTGACAAAAATAGAAAGGTATCGTCCTTTTTTGAATACTTTAACCAAAAAACAAACTTACGAAAGCAAATAAATCTTAATTCCTAAGTCCTTATTCCTATTTTCTTCGTAACTTTGCGGTCGGTTAGAAGAAAAATAGGTAATAGTATAAATCAATAAATATCAAAAATTATGGCAAAGTTAGATTTGACAAAGTATGGAATCACGGGTTCAACTGTGATTGCCCACAATCCATCTTATGAGTACCTCTTCGAGGAGGAGACAAAGGCAGGTTTGACAGGCTATGACAAAGGTCAGAATACCGAGCTCAATGCCGTTAATGTAATGACTGGTATCTATACAGGTCGTTCTCCTAAGGATAAGTATATCGTTGACGATGCTCAGAGCCACGATAAGGTTTGGTGGACTACTGAGGAGTACAAGAATGATAACCACCCCATGAGTGAGGAGGTTTGGGCAAAGGTAAAAGAGATTACTATCAAGGAGCTCTGCAACAAGGAACTTTATGTAGTTGATGCTTTCTGCGGTGCTAATGAGGCTACTCGTCTTGCCGTTCGTTTTATCGTAGAGGTTGCATGGCAAGCTCACTTTGTGAAAAACATGTTCATCCAGCCTACAGCTGAGGAATTGGAGAAGTTTGAGCCAAACTTTGTTATCTACAATGCTTCTAAAGCAAAGGTTGAGAATTACAAGGAGCTGGGTCTGAATTCAGAGACTTGTGTGGCTTTCAATACAACAAGCCGTGAGCAGTGTATCATCAACACATGGTATGGTGGTGAGATGAAGAAGGGTATGTTCTCCATGCAGAACTACTATCTGCCTCTGCAGGGTATTGCTTCTATGCACTGTTCTGCTAACACAGACATGGAAGGTAAGAATACAGCTATCTTCTTCGGTCTGTCTGGTACAGGTAAGACCACGTTGTCTACCGATCCTAAGCGCCTGCTGATTGGTGATGATGAGCACGGATGGGACGACGAGGGTGTATTCAACCTTGAGGGTGGTTGCTATGCCAAGGTTATTAACCTTGACAAGGAGAGCGAGCCTGACATTTACAATGCAATCCGTCGTGATGCTCTGTTGGAGAATGTGACTGTTGACGCTAATGGTAAGATTGACTTCGCAGACAAGAGTGTTACAGAGAATACTCGTGTATCATATCCTATCGAGCACATCGAGAAGATTGCCAAGAAGGTAAATGGTAAGAGTGCTGGTCCAGAGGCTAAGAACGTTATCTTCCTCTCAGCAGATGCCTTCGGTGTTCTGCCTCCAGTATCTATCCTGACTCCAGAGCAGACTAAGTACTACTTCCTCTCAGGCTTCACAGCTAAGTTGGCAGGTACCGAGCGTGGTATTACAGAGCCTACACCAACATTCTCCGCTTGTTTCGGACAGGCATTCCTCGAGTTGCATCCTACAAAGTATGCTGAGGAGCTCGTTAAGCGTATGGAGAAGAGCGGTGCTAAAGCATATCTCGTAAATACAGGTTGGAATGGTACAGGTAAGCGTATCTCTATCCGTGACACTCGTGGTATCATTGATGCTATCCTGGGTGGTGCTATCTTGAAGGCTCCTACCAAGAAGATTCCTTACTTCGATTTCGAGGTTCCCACACAGTTGGAGGGCGTAGATACTAATATTCTCGATCCTCGTGACACTTATGCTGATGCAGCAGAGTGGAACAAGAAGGCAGAGGATTTGGCAGGTCGCTTCATTAAGAACTTTAAGAAGTATGAGGGTAACGAGGCTGGTAAGGCTTTGGTTGCTGCTGGTCCAAAACTCTAAGAAAGAGAAGATTATATCAAATAAAAGGAATATTGGCTGCGCTGTGAGGTGTAGCCAATATTTTTTGATGTAAGT
Organism: uncultured Prevotella sp.; assembly: GCA_905235835.1. Lineage (GTDB taxonomy): Bacteria > Bacteroidota > Bacteroidia > Bacteroidales > Bacteroidaceae > Prevotella. Next base: position 20,075 of record CAJONQ010000052.1, on the reverse strand, counting down.
CAAAAAGAGTTTTAAAGAGAATAAATAATAATTATTTTTTATGGCTGATTGCAAAGAGTTTCGTACCTTTGCATATGTAATCGAGACGATTACGTTGTTATTCATTAGGTTAGTAGTTAATAGATTAAGGTAAAGATTATGTTATTAGATTTTCAAACAACGGTTATGTTGGTGTCTGTTACTGTTGTGACGATTTTGAGTGTTATTACACTTATAAAAAAGCGCGGAGTGAGTGATTCATACCGCGCTCTTTTTTTGTTTACAAAATCTAAAATATGGCATTTTATCATATAATTAACTTAATAAAAGGTAGAAAAATGTGGGTATTTGCAGAATTGTGAGTAAATTTGCACCCAAAAATTGAACGTAATCAAATGAATAAACTAATGAAGACCATATGTGGATTGTTTACAGCTATGTTGCTGTTGACATCATGCATGAAGTCAGACAATACTACAAGTACACTTTATACTGATACGGCTATAACAAGTTTTTCCTTGGGAACGCTGAATGGGTATCTGCATACCACGTCATCCACGGGAGCAGACTCTATCTATAAAGTCTCCATCACAGGTAGTGACTATAAGTTTAGTGTTGATCATGCCAATCATCGTATTTTTAATACAGACTCACTTCCTCTCTATACGGACGTGAAGGCAGTTGTATGTTATGTGAATACATTGAATAACGGGTCGGTATTTATCGAGGATACGGAAGATAGTGATATTTTATATTTCTATTCTTCTTCAGACAGTATTGATTTTTCTACTCCACGTAAGTTCGAGGTGTATTCTTCTGATGGTTCTACCCATGAGGATTATACCGTTCAGTTGAATGTTCACAAAGAAGATGGTGAGCAGTTCATCTGGAAGATCCATCAGGAAAGTACGGAGATTGCAGAGCTGGATCGTATCAAAGCAGTGACGATGAATGGTGATTTGTACGTCTTTGGTACGAAGGAAGGAAAAACCATCGGCTATACTACAACTAATGGAGATGAGTGGAAACCAGTTACAGAGATAGACGATGAGCAAGCCTACAGAAACATGTTGGTTTACGAGAACGGTCTTTATACGATAGCTAATGGTAAGTTACAGCAGTCTAACGACGGTACCACATGGACGGTTGTTAACGACGCTCCAGACGTTATAAAGCTTGTTGCAGCCAATTATGCCGAATTATATGGTCTGACCAGTGATGGAACACTAATGAAATCTGAGGACAGGGGTGTTACTTGGATAGAAGACTTGCTGGATACTGACAAGAGCTGGCTACCTACGGAGGATGTTGCTTATGTCTGCTATCCTGCGAACATGACCTATTATGCTGACTATATGTTAATGGCAGGCTTTTCAAATGGTGTGGATAAGATTTCTTCCGTATGGCGTAAGATTGTGGAATACGACCTGCAAGGAGATGAGAAGTGGGTATATATGGACCGTACTGATGGCAATAACTTTGCCCTTCCTCAGTTGGAGAATCTGGTGATGCTGAACTATGACGATGGTATACTTGCCTTTGGTATCAAGAATGATGACTACTCACCTATTTACCAAAGTCGTGATAACGGAATTGTGTGGAAAGAGAATTCTCGCTACCAATTACCAGTACACTTCAAGAACAGTGCGGTTGATTCTTTCGGAGCAGCAACAGATGGTGAGGAAATATGGATCATAGGTGGTAATGGTCAAGTATGGCAAGGTCATCTGAATAAGGTGGCTTGGGATAAGTCGGAATAGGGAGATGTTGAGGAAGTCGTTGATATCCATCCTGTTGTTGACCATGACGGTTACCCTCAGTGCGCAGGAAGATCCTGAATATCGTGCTGAGATAGGAGGTGGAATAGGTCTTGTTTCCTATCAGGGTGACTTCAATGGCAATCTCTTCAAGAATATGCAGCCGATGTTTACTTTGTTGGGGCGCTATAAGTTTAACCCACGAATGGCATTGGCATTGAATGTGAGCTATGGAAAAATCAAGGGCTCATCAAAGGACGCAAAGACATATTACCCTCTTACAGAGGAAATGAATTTCAGTCATGGACTTGTGGATGTGGGGGTGAGATATGAATATAATTTCTGGCCCTATGGAACAGGGAAGGAGTATCGTGGAGCACAACGCCTTACACCTTATATATTTATAGGGTTGGGTGCAACATTTGTGAAGCCTGATAAAACAGAGATAGCCTTCAACTTCCCTATAGGTGCTGGAGTAAAGTATAAAGTGGGCACTCGTACGAATCTGGCACTGGAATGGACCATGCATTTCACGACAAGTGATATGCTGGACGGTGTAAAGGATCCTTATGGCATCAAGAGCAGTGGTATCTTTAAGAATACTGACTGCTATAGTCATTTGCGATTGTCCTTAACCTATGATATATGGGCAAAATGTAAAACCTGTCATAATGACAAAGACTAATTAGATATGACACAACAATTAGATATGACACGTATTCCTGCTCACATTGCTATCATTATGGATGGCAATGGACGATGGGCAATGGATCGTGGATTGGACCGCCCGTTTGGTCACAAGGCTGGTCTTGACAACCTAGAGGCCGTTACTACCCTATGTTCAAACCTAGGTGTAAAGTATCTGACAGTCTATGCTTTCTCTATTGAGAACTTCAATAGGCCTGCTTATGAAGTGGAGGCGTTGATGGGATTGGTACTCAACTTTTTCAAGATGGGTCTGTTTCACAACAATCATGTGAGTTTCCATGTTGCGGGTGACCTCAAACGCCTTCCTCAGAGTGTGCAGGATAAGTTACGCTCTATGGAGGAGGAAACAGCGATGTATGACGGAATGGCATTGACGATAGCTATGGGTTATTCCTCCAAGCAGGAGATAGTGGATGCTACCAAACGAATAGCTCTTAAGGTAAAGAGCGGTGAGTTGAGTGCTGAGGCTATCAGTGAGGAGACAATCAGAGAGCATCTGTGGACCGCATGGATGCCTGATCCTGATCTGCTCATCCGTACTGGTGGCGAAATCCGTATTTCAAATTATCTGCTCTGGCAGTGTGCCTATTCAGAGTTTTATTTCTGTGACACCTACTGGCCGGACTTCAACGAAGAGGACCTTCATAAGGCTATTGCCAGTTATCAAAGTCGTCAACGTCGTTTTGGTAAGACAGAGGAACAAGTAGAAAACGAAGATAGAGTATGAGATATATCAATAAGATAGCCATATTGCTGACTGTCATGCTCTGTATAGGCATGCAGACGAAAGCACAGGATGTCATAGTTAATCCTGACATTTCTTATGCTGGTACACCAAGAACTTGTGAGATAGGTGGAATAGCTGTTAAGGGTGTGGAGGGCTATGAGGACTATGTCCTGACTGGTCTTTCTGGACTCTCTGTTGGACAGGTCATCACTGTTCCCGGTTCAGAGATTACAGATGCGGTAAAGAGATATTGGCGTCATGGACTGTTCTCACGAGTGTCCATCACTGCAGACTCCATCGTAGGCTCTAAAATCTATCTGTGCATCAATCTTGCAACTCGTCCACGTGTCAGTCGGATTAACTACAATGGCATTAAGAAGTCAGAGCGTGAGGATATGGAGGCGAAACTCGGTATTATGAGAGGTAGTCAGATTACTCCGAATATGATAGACCGCGCCAAAATCCTTGCTAAGCGTTATTTTGACGATAAGGGCTTTAAGAATGCGGAGATCGAGATTGTGCAACGTGACGATGTGACAGACAAGAATATGGTCATTCTTGATGTCAACATTGATAAGAAAGATAAGATGAGGGTTCGTCATATCATCTTCGAAGGTAACAAACAGCTTTCTTCCAAGAAGATTAAAGGTAACTTATTCAAGAAGGGTGCCTTTGGAAAAATTAATGAGGCAGGAAAGCTCCGCACCTTCTTCAAGGCTAAGAAGTTCACCCAAGAGCGATATGACGAGGCGAAGAAATCACTCATAGAAAAATATAATGAGTTAGGATATCGTGATGCTGTTATCTTAGAGGATTCTGTATGGAACAATGACGAGAAACATGTTAATGTCTATGTGAAGTTAGACGAAGGACAGCGTTACTATATCCGTAATATCACGTGGGTTGGTAATACGGTAGTGACTACTGATTACCTGAATGCTGTACTGGGTATGAAGAAGGGTGATATCTATAACCAGAAACAGCTGAAGAAGCGTCTGTCGGAAGATGAGGATGCTGTAGGTAACTACTACTGGAACAATGGTTATCTTTTCTATAATTTGGATCCAACCGAGGTGAATATCGTAGGTGACTCCATTGATTTGGAGATGCGTATCCAGGAAGGAACACAAGCTCATATCAGTAATGTGCGTATCTATGGTAATGATCGTCTTTACGAGGAGGTCGTTCGTCGTGAGCTGCGTACCAAACCAGGTGACTTGTTCTCCAAGGATGCTATCCAGCGTTCTGCCCGTGAGATTGCCTCTATGGGATTTTTCGACCCGGAGAAAGTAAATCCAGATATCAAACCTAATTACGAGGATGGTACCGTGGATATCAACTGGGAACTGGAACAGAAGTCTAATGACCAGTTGGAGTTCTCTTTGGGTTGGGGACAGACTGGTGTTATAGGTCGTGTGGGTATTAAGTTGAACAACTTCTCCATGCGCAACCTCTTTGGAAAGAACAAGATGCACCGTGGTATTATGCCAATCGGTGATGGCGAGCAGTTATCACTCTCTCTGCAGACTAATGGTCGCTACTACAGCTCTATCTCTACAGGCTATAGCACAGGATGGTTTGGTGGCAAACGTCCGAATGCATTGAATATCAGTGCTTTCTATTCTAAACAATCTGATGTCTCCAGCAGTTATCGTAACAATAGCCTTTACAATAACTATTACAATTATATGAGTGGTTATGGCTCTTACAATGGCTATGGGTATAATTATGATGCCATGCTGGATGATGATAAATATATCAAGATGTTCGGACTGTCTATCGGATGGGGTAAGCGCCTCCGTTGGCCAGATGATTATTTCCAGTTGTCCCTGCAGTTGTCATATACTCCTATATGCTACGTGACTGGAACTACTTTATCATCTCTAATGGTAACTGTAACAACATCAACTTAGGCATAACCCTCTCACGTACCTCTACGGATAACCAGCTCTTCCCACGTCGTGGTTCGGAGTTTATGGCATCTGTCACGCTTACTCCACCCTGGTCAGTTTTCGACAAGAAAGACTATGAGCATCTTGCCACTGACCGTACCTCAGCGACATTTGAGAGTGAGCAACAGGACAAATATCGTTGGATTGAGTATCATAAGTGGAAGTTTAAGTCACGTACCTTTACTTCTCTGACAAATGGTCAGAAGTGTCTGGTGCTGATGACACGTGTTGAGTTAGGTCTGTTAGGCTCATACAACCAGTATAAGAAGTCTCCGTTTGAGACGTTCTATGTCGGTGGTGATGGTATGAGCGGCTATTCCTCTGGTTACGCTGAAGAGACCATCGGACTGCGTGGTTATGATAATGGCTCTATCTCTAATACAGCAGCCTATCAGGCAGGAACGAGTGCTTATTATAATGCCTATGCTTATGACCGCTTCACCTTGGAACTGCGTTATCCGTTTATGTTAGGTAATACGACCATCTACGGACTCGGTTTCCTAGAAGGAGGTAATGCGTGGGTAGACACCAAGAAGTTCAACCCCTTCGACATGAAACGCTCTGCTGGTGTCGGTGTGCGTATTTTCCTGCCGATGGTCGGCTTGATGGGTATCGACTGGGCATATGGCTTCGACAAAGTATATAGTGGTAGCAACTATCAGAAGGGCGGTAGTCAGTTCCACTTTATCTTAGGACAAGAATTCTAAGAAACTTAAACCTTTTAGGAGTTTTCCAGTCAAAGATGATGTATTAACTTAAACAGAGACAAAGATGAAGAAAGTAATATTAATGATGGTGATGTGTGTGGCAACGTTGTCGTTGCATGCACAGAAGTTTGCCTTGTTGGATATGGATTATATCCTTAAGAACATACCAGCTTATGAGCGTGCTAATGAGCAGCTGGCACAGGTATCTAAGAAGTGGCAAGCTGAGGTGGAGGCACTCCAGACGGAAGCACAAACCATGTATAAGGACTACCAGAAAGAGGTTGTATTCCTCTCACAAGAACAAAAGAAGGCACGTCAGGATGCTATCATGGAGAAAGAGCGTGAGGCTTCTGAGTTGAAGAAGAAATACTTTGGTCCTGAGGGTGAGTTGTTCAAGAAGCGTACCGCTTTGATGTCACCTATCCAAGAGGAGATATATAATGCGGTGAGTGAGATTGCTGACTTGCGTGGTTATCAGTTGGTGCTTGATCGTGCCAGTGACAGTGGTATCATCTTCGGCTCTCCCAAGGTGGATATCTCCAGCGAGGTGTTGAGTCGATTGGGTTATTCCAATTAAGTCGGGATATAGAGATTCCGGGATATCGAAATATCAAAATAACGAAATAATCAATTAACAAAAAGAAAGAAAAATGAAAAAAGTACTTTTAATGTTGTTCATGTTTGCCCCATTGGCAACATTCGCACAGAAGTTTGGTCATGTTAATGCCCAGGAGGTTATTCAGGCAATGCCTGAGTTCACAAAGGCTCGCACTGATATCGAGGCGTTGACAAAGACCTATGAGGCTGACCTGAAGAATATGCAGGACGAGTTACAGAAGAAAGCTGAGGCTTATGAGAAAGAGCAGGCTACTCTGCCCGCTAATATCAAGGAGCGTCGTGAGAAGGAGCTGCAGGATATGTATCAGAAGATTCAGCAGACCTATCAGGACAATCAGCAGGCTCTTGCCAAAGAGCAATCTGAGAAGATGCAAGCTATCCAGACAAAGGTGATCGACGCTATCAAGCAGGTTGGTGAGGCTGGCGGCTATGTTTACATCATGGATATCGCTGGTGGTGTTCCTTACATCAGCACGACGCTCTCTACGGATGTTACTGCTCAGGTAAAAGCTAAGCTTGGTTTGAAGTAATCTCATAATTTAACGATATGAAGCGGTTTTTGTTTTTATTATTAACCGTCATCACCCTTTCAGCATCGGCGCAGACAGAGGCACCGGTGCTGAAATTTGGCTTCTTAAGCTATGATGCCGTACTCCAGTCGATGGCGGACTATGCTGCTGTGGAGACCAGTATGGCTCAGTTGCAGGAGCAGTATGCGGCAGAGCAGAAGCGGGTAGAGGACGAGTTTAACAAGAAGTATGAGGAGTTCCTGGACGGACAGCGTGACTTCCCCCAGACGATTCTTCAGAAGCGTCAGAGTGAGTTGCAAGAGCTCCTGGACAAGAATATAGCTTTCAAGAAGGAAGGTCAGCGTCTGCTTGCCGAGGCAAGAGAGAAGGCAATGCAGCCTTTGAAAGCTCGTCTTGCTGATGCGCTGGCAAGCGTAGGCAGCTCTCGTGGTCTTGCCTTTATCGTGAACACCGACCAGAACGCTTTGCCTTGGATGAATATCAATATGGGTGAGGACGTGACGGAGGCTGTTCAGGAAGCATTGAAATAAATACGATGCCATTAACGAGTAAACCAGGACCCATCGGAATCTTTGACAGTGGTTATGGCGGATTAACCATTCTGCATGGTATCCGCCAGCTGTTACCCCAGTATGACTATCTCTATCTGGGTGATAATGCGCGTGCTCCTTATGGTACCCGCTCTTTCGATGTGGTCTATGAGTTTACCCGTCAAGCTGTTGTCCGTCTCTTTGAGATGGGCTGCCATTTAGTGATTTTAGGTTGTAACACTGCCTCCGCTAAGGCGTTACGTACCATCCAGCAGAATGATCTACCCAATCTTGACCCACAACGTCGTGTGTTGGGCATTATCCGTCCGACGGCAGAGGTTATCGGAACACTGACCCATTCCCGTCATGTGGGTATTTTCGCCACTGAGGGAACGATACGCAGTGAGAGTTATAATCTGGAGATTCATAAGTTCTTCCCAGACATACAGGTCAGTGGTGTCGCCTGTCCGTTCTGGGTTCCTTTGGTGGAGTATAACGAAGCCGACTCACCGGGAGCCGACTATTTCGTGAAGAAGCGCATCGACCAGTTGATGCGTATGGATTCCGAAATAGACACCATTATCTTAGGTTGTACCCATTATCCTTTGTTGTTACCTAAGATTCATAAGTACATCCCTCGTGGCATCCGTATTGTCTCGCAAGGTGAGTATGTAGCTGGTTCCTTGCAAAAGTATTTCCAGCGTCATCCGGATGTGGAGCAGCGTTGCACACAGGGAGGGGGTGTGCATTATCTTACGACGGAGAACCCTGAGAAGTTCAAAGAACAGGCTCAGATATTCCTCCATGAGCCTGTCAAGGTAGAGAATATTACATTAGGTTAGTTCAATAGTCGCTTGGCGAAATAGCGAACAGGATACCATACACTGAGGAAGCCGACGGCTATCACTGTGAGGAAGATAAAGATGATGTCCCATGGGTGTACACTGACGGGATAGGCATCCACGATAAACGAACCCTCTGACTGTCCTAAGCGTACAATACCATATTGCTGTTGCAACCAACACAGCAACAGTCCGATGACAATACCGATAATAGCACCCATCACACTGATCATACGTCCCTCAAACAAGAAGATACGTACTATCTGCTTGTCACTGGCTCCTATGTTGCGCAAGGTCACCACGTCGTTCTTCTTGTCAATCATCAGCATGGAGATACTGCCGATGATGTTAAAGCAGGCAATGACGAGGATGAAGGTCAGGAAGATATAAGCCATCAGTTTCTCGATCTTCATGATGCGGAACGTGTCGTCCTGCTGCTCATAACGGTCACGCACCAGAAAGCGGTCACCGGCAATCTCCTGCATCTCTGCTTTCACTCGTTCGAAATCACTACCGGGCTTCAAGCGAAGCTCCAACGAGGAGAGCATTCCCTGCTGGTCGAACAACTGTCGGGTGAAGGCGATAGAAGTGATGATATAACGCTTGTCATACTTTCCTTGTTTGATGCTGAACAATACCCCAGGTGAATACAGCTCGTCCTCTACAAAGCCCTCCTGTGGATTCGCCATGTTCAACTGTCCCTCCCTTCGTGGGGCATAGATCTTCAAAGGGTGCTCGTAGGTATAGCCTGTCCCCAACTGATAGGCGACACCCATACCCAAGATACCATAGTTCATATCTGCGGCGTGTAACTCAAACTCCCCGTCACCTTCCAATACCTCACGGATATGCGTCAGCTTGTCGAAGTTATCCTCTACACCTTTCAGCCGTATCATAGCCTGCCGTTCCCCATAGACGGCAAGAGCCTGATCCTCCATGACCTCTGTTGCCACATCGACCTCTGGCAACTGACGGATACGAGTCAGCAACGAGTCGTCGGCAGCCACCACCTTACCCTTGACAGGTGTGATCTTAATCTGCGGATCCAGTTGGGTAAAGAGAGATGCCACCATATCGTGGAACCCGTTGAACACACTCAGTGTCACCACCAGTGCCATAGTGGCAACGGCAACCCCCACGACAGAGATACCGCTAATCACATTGATAGCGTTGGTACTCTTCTTAGAGAAGAGGTAACGTCGTGCGATATAGAACGGGAAGTTCACTTTTTCAGCAGTTCGTCGATATGGTCAATATAATCGAGAGAGTCGTCAATGAAGAAACGCAACTCTGGGATGATGCGCAACTGATAGCGCACCCTTGTCCCCAGCTCATAGCGTATCTGTTTCTCGTTCTTATTGATATTCTCCATGATCTCCTCACCACGCTCACTGGGGAAGATGCTCAGGTGAGCCGTGCAGATGCTCAGGTCGGGACTCACCCGCACCCTTGTCACACTCACCATCACCCCATGCATACTGCGAGTCTGTTGTTGGAAAATCACACTCAGTTCCTTCTGCAACAGTCGTGCAATCTTATTTTGTCTTGTCTCTTGCATCGTCTTTCGTATCTTTGTCGAGTGCAAAGGTACGATTAAGTGAGAAGAAAACCAAATATTATTTGAGTTTTCTCGAAAGGCAACGGGTAGGCGAGTCAAAATCTACAAAGAATAAAAGACCGCCATCAAGTTTGCACGATAGTTCTTGCTGATTTTGAGCTCCCTATTATTCTCAAGAGGTTCTGCCAATATGCAAGTATTGTCCTGAATCATCTTGATGTGGTTTATATTCACAATATATCGCTTATGGATTTGTACGAAATCAGAGGTGTAGTTGAGAATCAAGTCAGACGTGGTCCTGTGGCGTAAGATATAGCAAGAGTTATCGGTGCATACGATTTCCCATAGTTTGCGGTCTTGATTATAACGGAAGAATGCGATGTTTTCCAGTTGCAATGTCAGGTGTTCATTTAAGGAATTCACTACCAGAATGATAGGAAGACGTAGATTCTCATGGGGTATTATTTGGGGGACACTCGCTAACTTGTTCTCGTAATAACGTGTCATGATTTGTCCCAGTTCCTGTTCAGAAGCAGGTTTCAGAAGGTAGTCGAAAGCCTCTCGGCGGATAGCCTCAAGCATGTATTTATCATGACCAGTATAGAAAACAACCTTTGTTTCTGGTTTGATGTCACTGCGGATGAGACTACAGAATTCCAGTCCGGACATGTTAGGTAGCTCTACGTCAAGGAAGATGATGTCTGGCTCTTTGTCGATAATACCTTTGGCAGCAGACTCAGCGTCATTGGCTGTACCAACGACTTCTACGGAATAGTTCTTTTCCAGCATGCGTGCCAATACCTCGACTGCCTCTTGGTTGTCATCAACGATATAAGCACTAATCAGTTTTAGTTTGTTCATAACCGTGTTGTTTAGAATTGATATTCATCGGGCAGGAGAATCCATGAACGGCATCCACTCTCCTCACCATGTTGATAATTTCCTATTCCGAAAGTGATGGGTATGTGATTCTTCTCGTTGAGCAGCTGGATGGTCTGTCGAACAACCTTCATACCTGTTTTCCTGCTACTGCTCATGTTGTGTTTCAGTCCGTTACCGTTATCAAAAACCTCTACTGAGGTAGCGTTCTCCTTCCTGCTGACATGAATGTAAAGCCGGCGTTCCTTTCCTTCTTGTGGCTTGATAGATCGCAACCCGTGTTTGATGGCATTCTCCACAAATATCTGGATGGTCATAGCGGGAAGTTTTACATTCGCCATGTCGATATCCTCATCGATCTGTTTCTCATAATGGAAGTCGTCGCCCATCTGTTGCCCTTCAATAGAGACATAGTAGTCGACGAAAGCAAGTTCTTCCTCTAATGTGGTCTCCAGCGTGTCTGCCATGTCGACACCTCTGCGGAGCAGTTGGGTCAGTGCCTCAAAGTTTACCGTTTTGCCGTCCATCTGCGCAAGCATCTCATGGTTCAAGGCGTTATAGATAAAGTGAGGGGATAGGCGGTTTCGGGTATTTCGCAATCGTGTCTCGATCAGTTGTTGGTGAAGTTCCAGTGCCTGTATACGTCCTTTTCTGCGATGCATCAGATAAAGGACGAAAAGCAAGATGGCAGCCAGCAGGGCAGTTACAAACAAGACCCATACCAACCGGTTCGTCATCTTACTATGTTCTATCTCCTGCCTTTGTTCCATGAGTTGTTTATCATGCTCATACTCCAAGAGTCGTGTACTCATCTGCATCTTTACGTTTGCCGTTTGGATAGAGTCGTTCAACGCATGCATCTCCTGGTGTGCTTTGTAGGCATTAGCATAATTGCCTGTCTTCTGCCATACTTGCTCTACCGCTTTCAGCCGCATGACTTTGGCGGCAGGTATCATTTCCTCGGGGGTATTCTCTTGTTGTATGATGCGGATGGCATCCGCTGTCCTGCCTTCCAGCAGTGCCAACTCAATCTTTGAAGTTCCGATATAGTAAAGCAGCATAGGGAAGTTCACCTTCCGATAAAAGGAGTCTACCTCTTCCACGATAGGTCTGGCAGCATTGGCATCTTTCAGATTGACGAGAATCTCTGCTATATTGGTACGTGCAGTATAGTAGTCCCATGTCTTGTCAGGGTCGTCTCTCACCAGTGATGCTGCTTTCTCAAAGCAGGGAAGTGCCTCTTTATATTGTCCTTGCAGATAGTAATTATTGCCCAGATTATTGTAATAGATAAACTGGTCAGCCTTCTTCATTTGCGGCAGAAGTTGCTCACAACGCTTAAACCATTTCTTACTGTTACTATAATCCGCCATGGCGGTAAAGACGGTACTGATGCCCAAATTTATGGCTATTTTGCTATCTATCGTCGTCTGGAAAGAGTCTGCGACAGCTAATGCCTGCATATAGCCATCCGCACTAAGGTCCAGTTTTCCCATCTGACGATAGAAATCCGCTTTGTTTGTCATGCCGACGACTCTCAGGTCAGGGTTCATCCTCTCCTGTTCCATCAGTTGGACAGCCTTTTCTGTGTAGGTGAGAGCAGAGTCAATTTGTCCTAATAAAGCACCATAATAAACACCACGAGCCATCATCCACTGGGCACGTAGCAGTTGCAAGTCCCTGTCCATCCGTTTTTCATTGCGAAGCAGGTACTGATGTAAGCGTTCCGTCGTCTGGACAAACGAGTCGATGGCATAGGCTTCATAGAATTTGGTGTTACGTATAGATAGTTCTATATAGATAGAGTCGCTGTCCTTGTCGGAAAGTTTCTGATGAGACATGAACCTCCCGTTTTTCTGGCAAGCGGTGAATCCGATGATCACCACAAATAATAGAATCCAGTGATAGAAACCTTTCATCTTCCTTGGTGTTTGTTTTTGCAAAGATACGAAAATAAAAGGGAAAAAACAAATAAGGTTTTCTTTTTAGAAGGGGCATCATAAAATTTTTCTCCCTGTTATCGTAAATTTTCTCCCTTTTGTTTATGATTCCTCCCTTTTGTTGCATTTGTTGGTTGTTTCCTGTTTTTTCGTTTTGTTTATATTTATTAACTTTGCAAATGCTGCAACTACTCCTCTGGCAGAATTTAATGACGATTTTACCATCGAAGAAAATACTTTAACAATATAATTTTTTATTATTATGTCACAAAAGAAAACTGTTATTCAAGGCTTAGAGCCAGCAGAGACACCATATCAGAGCAATGGTGCGGGTGCAAGTTTCTATTCAAGAGGTGGAAGTGCTACTTCCCGAGGTACAGTAGTGTCTGGTATGAATGACAACGTTCAAGAGAGTTCTGTAGTTTCTAGACATGTTGCTCCTCAACAGGCAAGGCCTTCAGCTTCTGTTAAGCCTGTTGTAGGTTTCCTATATTCTGTCTCACGTACTGCAGCTGGCGAATATTGGCCATTACACATCGGTCAGAACACAATCGGTCAGAATCCTAATAGTGATATCATATTGTCTGAGGGCACCGTGTCGTCAGACCATGCTGTCCTTGTCGTTCGAAAGATGAAGAAACCGGAAAAGGTTATTGCTTCCATTAGTGATGCTCGTTCAACGAACGGTACCATGATAAATGGGGAAAGTTTGGGTTTTTCTGCAGTTGAATGTCATAATGGTGACATCATTACAATTGGAGATAATTATGAATTATATCTTATTTTAATTGACCCATCGACTTTAGGTCTATCAATTTCAGAGAATTTTATATCATTAGCTGAAAATGAGGATGCAGGACCTTCAGATATGTCCTTAGAACCCGGGGCGACACGTCCTGGTGAGGAATATCAGCCTTATGGTGTTCCGACACCTCCTCCATTTGGCGGCTTTAATCCTGGTGGAACCATTGGATTGGATGGCTCTAGTAACGACAATAAAGGAGGTACCGTAGGTATGTAATGTCAGCATCCTTGAAGATTGATAAAAATGCAGACAGTAGTTCAACGCCCTAATGATCCATATATCTACCTGTTTGTGATGGGAGAATGGTATTGTTACAACCCACAGGAACCTCCTTTGGGTAGCGGGGCTATGGGTGACGTGTATCGGGGTTATCGCTGTAAGACAGGATCGATTATAGCAGTCAAGAAGGTGAAAGATGCCTATGCTAATAACAAAATGATTCGTGAAAGGGCACGTCAAGAAGCTTCTTTGGCTTTCCGTCATCCCAATCTGGTAGAAATGATTGGTTATTGTGAATGGTCGCCAGAGTCAGGTCCAATCTTTATTTTAAGCAATTTCGTGCAAGGAGAGGATATTGACAAATATGCGAAGAGTTTTGAGAGTTCTCCTCAGCGTGTGGAGAAGATTTGCAATGCCATCTGTTCCGTTCTTGATGCTTTGGACTACGTGCATTCACGTGGAGTTGTGCATCGTGATATCAAGCCTTCCAACATTATGATTGAGAACGGGTCGAATGTTCGCTTGATGGATTTGGGCATTGCTCGTATGAACGGTGGAAACAAGTTCTCATCGTTCGGATTCATTGGTACACCAGAATATTCCGCCCCAGAGCAGGTTCTTAGAGAACAAAATGGAATGAATGTGCAGATAAATGCAACTACTGACATCTATGAGTTGGGAATTACTTTCTATGAGTTGCTAGCGGGAGAGAACCCAATGTCTTGTCAATCTGAGGCTGAGACTTTGACCAAACAAATGAAGTACCAGTTACCCAAGAGCGACAAGATACCTAGTAAATTGATGGCTGTCATTTGGAAGGCGACAGAGAAAGAACAGGTGAAACGTTATCAGTCAGCACTCGATTTTAAGCAGGCAATACAAAACGCCTTGATTCCTGATCCTCCCATGATGGTACGCATATCAGAATGGATTGAAGGTCATGTGGCTTTTGTCATCTTGGGTGTGGTAGTTCTATTTGCATTAGTGTTTGTAATTATTCTGTTAATCTAATCTGTTTTTCTATGGAACTCAAACAATTGCATAAGAATGATAAGCACTTTATCGGATTTGCAGAATCCCGTATAGGAGGACGACCTGAGAACCAAGACTCTTATGGTTTTATGGAAACCGAGTTGGGCTTTCTCGTCACGGTCTGTGACGGAATGGGTGGTGGTCCTGGAGGCAAGACCGCCTCTACAATTGCGGTTAACGAGATTCTTGCAGGAGTCGATGATGCAAGCGAAGATGAGGAGATTGCCAATATTCTCATTAAAGCTGTTCGTCGTGCCAACATGGCAGTTTTGGAGGCAGCTAGTCAGGATCCAGCCCTTAAAGGAATGGGATGTACGGCTACCGTTCTTCTGATCTCTGAGAAGTCGGCGTTCTTAGCTTATGTCGGTGATAGTAGAATCTACCAGATGAGAGGCAAGCGGAAAGTCTTTCGTACATTCGATCATTCGATGGTGTTTGATTTGGTAAGACAAAAAGTGATTTCCGAAGAGCAGGCTCGTCTTTCCGCCCAGTCGAATGTGATAACGAGAGCTATCGGCATCAAGCCTGATTTAGAGGTTGATGTGATAGAGCGACCCTATGAAAAAGGTGACCGTTTCATCCTCTGTACGGATGGTATCCATGGCATTATGCCTGAGAAAGAATTACTCAGGCTATTTGGTAACAGGAAGGTTGCCCTTGGAGCCGTTGTCGACGATATTGCTACCTATGTGGATAATTATGGACGCGATAATGGTGGGAAACACGATAACCTTACAATTGCTATTGTAGAAACAAAGATTAACTCAAAACTAAGAGAAACAATGTCAAAACAAGTAAGATTAACATTACTGATTTTAGCGATTATCTGTCTAATCAGTATCGTAATGAATATTATTCAGGCAGCTGGCGGTCAGACCTCTATTGCTACCTCGTCTTCTGACACTACTGTTGTTCAGAAATTGGATTCTTTTAAGAATGTTGTCAAAGAGCAACAGGATAGTATTCATAAACTCAATAATGAGTTGAAAAAACAAAAAAACGAAATCAATCAATAAATACATATATATTATATGAAAGTATATTCAATTGGTAGAGAGGTGGGTTGTGATATTATCATCAATGATAATAGTGATGTGATAAGCCGTAGACATGCAACCCTCAACGTAGCTCCATCAGGAAAGATGACAATAGTGGATTTAAGCCACAACGGCACTTATGTGAATGGTATTCGTATAGCTCAGAATGTGCCAGTACCAGTGACACGTAAAGACAATGTGTCATTCGCTCATGTAGCACGACTTGATTGGAATCTGATACCTAATACTACAGGTGCTATCATCAAGTGGGTCATTATAGGTGTTGTGGCATTGTTGCTTATCATCGGAGGTGTTTGGGGATATAAGTCATTGACTCATGGAGGTTCCACAGGTGGAGATACTCCTGTTCCTGCTGCCGTTGACTCTACTACTCTAAAGACAGAGAAAGAGAAGATGGAAGAGCAAGAGAAACAGAAACAAGACTCTATCAAGAAGCATGTTCAAGACTCTTTGAGCAGGGTTTATAAAAAGGATTCAGGTAAGGTTCCTGCAAAGAAAGCAGATACAAAGAAAAACGAACCGAAGAAGACAGAATCCCAAAAGGCAGAACCGAAAGAGGATTCTAATAAAAATCGTAGACGTGGATAGAATAACTAAAAACAGATAGAATTATGAAACTATTAAAAATTGGACGAGATCCCTCATGTGATATTGTATTACATAGTGACAAGGTGAGTTCGCTTCATGCGGAAATAACACTGATGAATAGTGGTGACATCCTATTGGAAGACAAAGGTAGTCATAATGGCACATTTATTCAGAATCAAGCAATTAAGCCTGGTAAACCAGTCAACGTCCGTAGAGGTGATGCCATTCGGTTCGGTGATGTGGAACTGATGTGGAGTCAGATTCCAATGCCGGAGGACAATTCTGCTTATAAGGCAATCTATGGAGTTGGTTCTCATTTCAATAATGATATCCAAATCTCAGGAGGTACCGTCAGTCGTTATCATGCTACTATCAAGGTGGGGCGTGATAATAAAGTGTATATTGTTGATCATAGTAAGAATGGTACCACCGTTGACGGACAAAAGATAACACCCAATAACCCTTATCGCATTAAGAAAAGCAGTGCGGTGGTCTGTGGGGGTGTCCCTGTCAATTTGAAGACAACACCCATTCAATGGCCAAGTGAGGCGTGGAAGACTATTCTTGGCGTAGCTGCTGCAGTCCTTATTTTGTTTGGTGTCGGATTTGGTGCCTATAAAATGATTAACAACATGGGTGGCAACAAGGACGATAAGGAACTCTATGCGCGTTATAACCATTCTGTAGTTATGTTGATGGGTATCTATCATTATGAGGTGTCTATTGGTGACCTGAATCTGGAGGCGCTGAATGCGACACTTCCTCCAGCAGCGAGAATTCCTACCAAATTGCTACCCACACAGAATAACTATGTTGATGTAAGTTCTTATTCCTCCAAGCAGTTGATAGAGGCTTTGGATAAGAAAGGTGTCTATGGTGGAACGGGTTTCTTTATCTCTAACGACGGACAACTGATTACTAACCTGCATGTCGTGAAACCTTGGCTGTTTAATGGTGAGGGTGAGCGTCTACAGCGAATGTTTGCAAGGTGGTTTACGGGGCATGTCGCCTACTTGAATCGTTTAGGACGTACAACAATATATAATGCCTATCTCTCTGAGGTTAAGGTAACAGGAGTACTTGACTATGTGGCACTGATTCCTCATGGTGAGGTATTTGATGCCGACAATATCAACAAGTGTAGAGTAATCTCTGCTGGTGATGATACGAATAAAGATGTCGCATTGGTACAGACCGTATCCAAGCGTCTGCCAACCAGTGATTGTACCATCGTGAATGTGAAAGATAGCATTGATATCAGCGACGAAGCCCTTACCGTTGGTGGGCACATCTACACTCTCGGATTCCCCTTGCTGACCTCTCTACAAGATCAGCAGAGTGAAAATGGTATTCAATTACTGGCTCGTGGTGGTAGCATTACTCAGATATTGAACGAATATCAGTTTGGCTTCGATGCAGCATCTTTCGGTGGAGCTAGTGGCTCACCGATTTTCAACGATAAGGGTATGCTGGTTGGTATTCTGAATGCAGGTGTGAATTCCACACAGGGCTTCAACTATGGTGTGAAGGCTAAATATATTAAGGAACTTCTTGATAGTCCCCATATGAATAAATAAGGTATAAGATGAAAAAGATATTGTTAATATTAACTGTGGTATTGGCTTTCGCCAGTAGTGCTAAGACAGCCATCGTACAGAAACTCTATCTGAAAGATGGTTCGGTGTTATGTGGTTACATCCAGAAGCAGGATGATAATGGTAACCTGACTTTCCGATCTGATAGGGCAGAGATATGCTTGAAAGCAAAGGATGCTACTATCAGTAATGAGAAAAACTATACAGTCAGAGATTTGAATGATGCGTGGGTAAAATGGGCAGAGGATAATGATGAATTCGAGGGTATTGGTGATAATCGAACCCTGCTTTTGGCTGACGTTACTTCCAAGTCGAAGATGGTTACTCGTGTGAAAATTTTAGAGCGCGGTGAGTTCGTGCGTTATCTTGAATTATCGACAAGTACTTACAGCATTCCTTGGAAAGACGTATTGTCGATTAAGGGTGAAAAGCGTTGTAAAACGGCATTGTCTGGTATCAACCGTATCTACCAGTTAAAGTCAGGTATGGAATACGAAGGACAGTATGCTGAAGAGAACGATTCTATTCTCACACTTTATCTGAAGGACACAAATGTCCGCCAGTCATTCAAGATTATTGATGTAATCAAGTACACGTTCCGCCCCATCAATCCTAATCAGGACATTTTTGCGCAGAGCGAGTTGCTGGACATCGTCAAGACAAAGAATAGCAACGAGACGAAGGGTGTTATTATCGAGCAGAACTATACCAGCAAGAAAGACGTGGAGAATTATTTCCTCATCCAGCAGGAGTCTGGTGCTATCCAGAGCATTAAACTCTCTGAGATCGTGGAGACTCGTAAGGAGGAGAATCCCAAGTATGCTCCACAATTCGACATTCTTCTGAAGGAAGGCGAGGTAGTCATTAACCGTCAGGAAGTTGTTGTGGTTGGTGTCAAAGAGAGCAATGACAAGATTGTGCTCGACAGCATTAGTGAGAAGGTCGTCATTGCACATGATCCTAACAACAGTACCAAGGTAACGGTGGAATATCACAGCCCATTAGGTGCCAATGTGGAAGCATATCAGTTGGTTAAGGTATCCAAGTCTGAGGATAAAAAGACGAAGAAAGACATCTATAGTTTCAGTTATCGTGATTTGGTGAACGCAGTCTATCGTCCTAAAAATCTGGAGACGAGCGTTAACAATACCACCAAAGCCGAGTATATCGTTGGTGGTCAAGGACTCTATACGCTTTATGATGCCAAACAAAGAAAGGCAATACCTTTTATAATTAAATAGAAGAATCTATGACGTTAAGGGAAGTAACGATTGGCAGAGATAAGAATAGTGACATCTATTTGGACGACAGGTGTGCTTATGCCAGCAATAATCATGCTACCATCTATTATGATGGTAATCAGTTGATGTTTCGCGACAATAGCAGTAACGGTACGATGATAAATAATATTATATGGTTAAACGTCGTGCTGTACCCATCCGTCGTGGTGATATTATTATGATCGCTGGTCGTTACCAACTTAATTGGAATCAGATAAATACTTTCTTCCCTCCGACGGAAAATAGTAATCTA
This sequence comes from uncultured Prevotella sp., assembly GCA_905235835.1. Lineage (GTDB taxonomy): Bacteria > Bacteroidota > Bacteroidia > Bacteroidales > Bacteroidaceae > Prevotella. The sequence goes on along the minus strand of CAJONQ010000052.1, from coordinate 518 downwards.
CATAGAGGTATGGAGTATGAGACACCCGTTCAGCAGGCATTGAGGGCAGCTTCGTCACCTAATGTGGATTTGTCCAAATGGAACTGGGGGGCTTTCGGACTATATGGCCTCTGGGGCTTCTTCAACGGCTGTTGGTGGGCTTTCCTGATAGCTCTCTTCATCGGTTGGCTGTTTCCTATCCCCAATATTATTTTCGGGGTATTCGGCACACGTTGGGCTTGGGAAAACCGTAGTTGGTTGAGCCCAGAGGATTTCATGCAGACACAGGAGTCCTGGTCTATTTGGGGCATAATCGTTACCTGTTTAAATGTCGTGCTCCTCTTCTTTTGGCCTTTTTGGTGGATTTCATTTATTTCCAGGTTTTAACATACTGGTTTGCTAATTAGTTGATGATAGAAATAGCATCTAAACTCATCCCTCTCCAAGGAGTTGCCAACTCTATGCAGGGAGGTCGTCCTGAGAATCAGGATGACGGTGGCTTCATTGACACACCGTTGGGCTTCCTGCTGGTAGTGTGT